>JBFGCT010000031.1:0-28560 GCA_041581055.1 Ilumatobacteraceae bacterium
CCCATGTCGGGTGCCATCCTGGCGGCGTAGGAGAGGGCGTGGCTCGACTCCAGCGCGGGGATGATGCCCTCGGTGCGGGTGAGATCGTGAAACGCCGCGAGCGCCTCGTCGTCGTTGACGGTGACGTAGGTGGCGCGCCCCGCGTCCTTGAGCCACGCGTGCTCGGGGCCGACGCCGGGATAGTCGAGCCCGGCCGAGATCGACTGGGCCTCCTCGACCTGGCCGACCTCGTTCTGCAGCAGGTGGCTCCGCATGCCGTGGACGACGCCCGGCACCCCTCGCCCGATCGCCGCTCCGCCGGCCGGCTCGACGCCGACGAGACGGGCCTCGGTGTCGACGAAGCCGGAGAAGATCCCCATCGCGTTCGACCCGCCGCCGACACAGGCGACGACGACGTCAGGCGGGCCGCCGAGCAGCTCGTGGCACTGGGCGCGGGCCTCCACCCCGATGACCGACTGGAACTGGCGGACCATGTACGGGTACGGGTGCGGCCCGACGACCGACCCGAGGCAGAAGTGGGTGTCGGACACGGTCGCGACCCAATGTCGCATCGCCTCGTTGACGGCGTCCTTCAGCGTGCGGCTCCCGCTCTGCACCGACTCGACCTCGGCGCCGAGCAGCTTCATCCGGAACACGTTCAGCGCCTGGCGCTCGACGTCGACGGCGCCCATGTAGACCTTGCAGTCCATCCCCATCAGCGCGGCCGCCGTCGCGCTGGCGACGCCGTGCTGGCCGGCGCCGGTGTCGGCGACCAGCCGCCGCTTGCCCATCCGCTTGGCCAGCAACGCCTGGCCGAGGACGTTGTTGATCTTGTGCGAGCCGGTGTGGTTGAGGTCTTCGCGCTTGAGGATCAACCGGACGCCCAGCTCGGCGCCGAGGTTGTGGCACTCGGTGAGGATCGACGGGCGACCCGCGTAGTCGGTGAGGATGGCGTCGAACTCGGCGCGGAACGACGGATCGGCCCACGCCTCATCGAAGGCCGCCTCGAGCTCCTGACACGCCGGCACGAGCGTCTCGGGAACGAACCGGCCGCCGAACTCGCCGAAGCGGCCGGTCTCGTCGGGCGGGCCGGTCAGGCTGACCGACGGGACGGCCGGCCGATCGGTCGTCGTCATTCGAAGTCCCAGTCGTACGGCAGGTCGTCGTCGCCGCGATACTGCTCGGGGGCGGCGGCGCGGGCGTTCTCGATGAACCGCTTCACGGCCAGCGGGTCCTTCCGCCCCGGCTCTTTCTCGACACCGCTCACCACGTCGACACCCCATGGCTCGACCTCGGCGATCGCCCCAGCGACATTCTCGGGGCTCAGCCCGCCGGCCAGGATCAGCTTGACCGAGTCGGGCGCGTCGCCGGCGAGCGACCAGTCGAAGACCTTGCCCGACCCCGGGCTGGGCGCGTCGAGAAGGATCATGTCCGTGCCGTACCGATCGGCGTCGGGCAGGTGCTCGCTGCCGGCGGCGAACGCCTTGATCACCCAGCGGAAGTGGCCGGCGACCTCCTGGGTCTGCGCCGGGGTCTCCCGCCCGTGGAGCTGTACCGCCTTCACGCCGGCCTTGTGCCCGAGCTCGATCACGCGCGCCGGCAACTCGTCACGGAAGACGCCGACGGTCAGGATCTCGGGCGGGAGGCGCCGCGTGATGTCGTACGCCTTCTGCACCGCGAGCTGGCGGGGCGAGGGGGCGAAGATGAAGCCGACCGCGTCGGCGCCCATCGCCACCGCGAGCAGGGCGTCGTCCTCGTTGGTGATTCCGCAGATCTTGACGAACATGGAGAACCCCAACGTACCGGCCGGCCGGGCGCCAGACGTGGTTCGTTCCACCGACCGATGCCCCGGGCGGTGTTGCCGAATAGGGTGCGACGACGATGGGACGAATCGACGAACTCGATCTCACCAACCGGCTGAGCGGCGAGGAGTACACGGAGCGCCTGGCGGCCGCCCAGACCCGCTTCCTCGAACTGCGCCTCAAGCTCGGCGGACACCTCGACGGTGGATCGGTCGGGCCCGGGCTGCTGATCGTGATGGAGGGCTCCGACGCCGGCGGCAAGGGCGGCGCGATCAAGCGGCTGTGCGAGCCGCTCGACCCCCGGCACTTCGACGTGTTCACGTACGCCAAGCCGACCGAGCGGGAGAAGCGGCATCACTTCCTCTGGCGGTTCTGGCGCGACCTGCCGGGCCACGGCGGCATGTGCGTGTTCGACCGCAGCTGGTACGGGCGGGTGCTCGTCGAGCGCATCGAGGGCTTCGCCACCGACGAGCAGTGGCGGCGGGCCTACGACGAGATCGTGCAGTTCGAGCGGGGCATGGTGATCGAGGGCGTCCTCGTCGTCAAGTTCTGGCTCCAGGTCAGCGCCGACGAGCAACTGCGGCGGTTCGAAGCGCGCGAGAAGGATCCGCTCAAGCAGTGGAAGCTGACCGACGAGGACTGGCGCAACCGCGAGAAGTGGGACCAGTACGTCGAGGCCGCCGAGGAGATGTTCACGATGACCGACCACGGCCTCGCGCCGTGGCACGTGATCTCCTCCGAGCAGAAGAAGTGGGCCCGGGTGCGGGTGATCGAGACCGTCTGCGAGTCGATCGAGTCCGCCCTGCCGACCTGGCGCGCCTGACGGTCGCGGGCGTCAGCGACCGATCAGCTCGCCGATCGTCGCCGCCGGGTCGTCGCTGGTGACGAGGGTCTCGCCGACGAGCACGGCGTCGTAGCCGGCGGCGGCGAGGACGCGGGCGTCGGCCGCGTCGCGGACGCCCGACTCGGCCACCTTGACGGCGTGGTCGGGGATCACCCGGGCCATGCGGGCGGCGCGCTCGTGGTCGACCTCGAACGTGACGAGGTCGCGCTGGTTGACCCCGATCAGGGTGGCGTTCGCCGCGAGGGCGTGTTCGAGCTCGGACTCGTCGTGGATCTCGACGAGGGCGTCGAGGCCGACCTCGACGGCGAGCGAGTGGAACCCGGCCAGCTCCGCCGGGTCGAGCGCGGCGGCGATCAGCAGCACGCAGTCGGCGCCCATCAGCCGGGCGTCGAGCACGTCGCGCTCGCTGACCGTGAAGTCCTTGCGCAGGACCGGGAGCGCGGTGGCCCCGCGCGCCGCGGCCAGGTCGACCGGGGACCCGCCGAAGTGCTCCTCGTCGGTCAGCACAGACAGGCACGACGCGCCGCCGCGCTCGTACGTCGTCGCCAGGCGGGCCGGATTCAGGCCGGCGGCGAGGTCGCCCCTGGACGGCGAGCGCCGCTTGATCTCGGCGATCACGGCGAGGCGGTCCCCGCCGCCGAGGGCGGCGGTGAAGCCCCGGCCCGGCGGCATCGACCGGGCGGCGTCGAGCAGCGTCTCCAGCGGCCGGTCGTCGGCCGCCGCCAGCTCGCGGTGGCGAGCGACGATCTTGTCGAGATACGTCTCGCCCACCGCGCTCCGAACCCGGGCCTACAGGCCCTTGCCGCCGACCGGGTCGCAGAAGAACAGCTCGGGCCGCCCGGCCATGAACGGGCCGATCGACGCGCCGAGCGCCTTCATCGCGTCGCTCGTGCCGTGCGCGCTGAACGAGTCCTGGCTGTCGTACTCCTCGTACATCCAGACGACATCGGCGTCGTTCTGGTCCTCCAACATCACGTACTTCAGCGTCCCGGGCTCGTTCTGCACGTGGTCCATCATCGGCGCCATGCCGGCGACGACGTCCGGGCGCTTTCCGGGCTGGGTGGTGAGTTTGGCGATGACGACGACGTTGCTCATGGTGGGCGACCGTAGCGGGGGCGACCGCTCAGAACCCGAGCCGGTCGGAGACCGTGGCGAGCAGGTCGCCGATCGGAACTCTGACCTGCTCGGTCGTGTCGCGGTCGCGCACGGTCACGGCGTTGTCGTCGAGCGAGTCGAAATCGACCGTGACGGCGAGGGGCGTGCCGATCTCGTCCTGGCGGCGGTAGCGCTTGCCGATGTTCTGCGTCTCGTCGTAGTCGACCATGTAGCGGGCGGACAGCAGCCCGCGGACCTCGTGGGCGACCGGCGTCAGCGTGTCCTTCTTCGACAGCGGGAGGACGGCGACCGTGTACGGCGCGACGCGCGGGTGGAGCCGCAGCACGGTCCGCTTCTCGTCGTTGACGACGTCCTCGTCGTAGGCCGCGAGCAGGAACGCGGCCATCGTGCGCGTCGCGCCGGCCGCCGGCTCGACGACGTACGGCACGTAGCGCTCGTTGGTCTGCGGGTCGAAGTAGTCGAGCTTCTCGCCGGAGTGCTCGGCGTGCTGCTTGAGGTCGAAGTCGGTGCGCTCGGCGATTCCCTCGAGTTCGTCGAAGCCCCACGGGAACTTGAACTCGACGTCGGACGTGGCCCGCGAGTAGTGCGACAGCTCGTCGGCGTCGTGCGGGCGGAGCCGCAGCATGTCCTTGGGGATCCCGAGGTCGACGTACCAGTTCAGACGCTCGGCGCACCAGTAGTCGTACCACTCGGCGCTGTCGTCCGGCGGGACGAAGAACTCCATCTCCATCTGGTCGAACTCGCGGGTGCGGAAGATCCAGTTCTGCGGCGTGATCTCGTTGCGGAACGACTTGCCGACCTGGGCGATCCCGAACGGCGGCTTCTTGCGCGACGTCTGGAGCACCTGGGCGAAGTTGGTGAACATGCCCTGCGCCGTCTCCGGGCGGAGGTAGGCGTCGGCGCCGGTGCCCTCGACCGGGCCGGCCTGCGTCTTGAACATCAGGTTGAACTCGCGGGCCTCGGTGAAGCTGTTCTTCTCGCCGCAGTTCGGGCACGTGTCGGGATCGTCGAGCTTGTCCTCCCGGAACCGCTGCTTGCAGTTGGTGCAGTCGACGAGCGGATCGGTGAAGTTCGACAGATGGCCAGACGCCTCCCAGACCTGGGGTGGGCCGAGCACGGCGGCGTCGAGCAGGACGACGTCGTCGCGCTGTTGGACCATCGACCGGATCCACGCCTCCTTGACGTTGCGCAGCATCAGCGACCCGAGCGGACCGTAGTCGTACGTCGAGCGGAAGCCGCCATAGATCTCGGCGGACTGGAACACGAAGCCGCGTCGCTTGCAGAGGTTGACGATCTGGTCGAGGTCGGTCGCCGGCATAGGCCCGCCAGGCTACGGGCCGTTGCCCCGCTGTCACCCGTGCCGTCCGCGCCGGGGCGTTTGGCCCTGCACACTGGGGCGATCCCCTGGTATCACTGGGGTTCGAGACTCAGAACAGGTGGTGTGCCGTGATCAGGACGAACCGCTCGCGACGGACGCTGGCCGCGGGGGCCGCACTGCTGGTGTCGCTGGCGGCCGGTTGCCGTGACGGCGGGACGACCTCAGCTCCCGGCATCTCGCTGCCGGCGATCGAGACCACCACGTCGTCGGCCGCCCCGACCGAGTCGACCACGCCCGCGGCGCCGACGACGGTTCCTGAGACGACGGTTCCCGCGGCGTCGACGACCGTTACCGAGACGACGGCCGCGCCCGCCCCGACCACGGCCGCGCCCGCCCCGACCAGCACGACGACCACGACCACGACCACCCTCCCCCCGCCCCCGGCCCCGTGCGGCGTGTTCCCGACGATCCCGGCCGGCGCGCTCGAGGTCCACACCGCGACCCTGGACGCGATCGGCGACGGCGTGGCGGACGACACCGTCACGAGCTATTTCGACCCCGGCGCCGCACAGTGGCGGCTGCGGCTCGAGCTCCCCTCGGGATCGACGAGCGAGCTCGTCGTCGACGGCGTCGGCGCCGGTGTCATGAAGGTTCTGGGCGCCGTACAGGTCGACGGCGGCGGGGCCGACGAGTTCCTGGCGATCACCGGCGCTGGGGCCGCGACGCAGAATCTCGGGGCGTTCGGGGCGACCTCGGACGGCTGCCTGTTCCGGTTCACCCGTGACGGCGCGCCGTTCGTCGCGCCGGTCGGGGCGACGATCACGCGCCAAGACGGCCTGAGCTGCACCGGCAGCGGCCTCGCGCTCGGCCACGCCGAGGAGGCCGGTGGCGGGCTGTGGGAGGTCTCGAGCACGTCGCTGACCCGGTTGTCGCAGACCGAGCTGTCGGCGACGGCGAGTTCGATCGTCGGCGGCGTCGCGCCGGCCGACGTGGGCGACATCGCCACCTTGAACTGCCCGGGCCTCTCCCTCTGACGCCGGGCCGAAACGTGCCGAAGCGGCGCGCGCCAAGAAAAGTGCAAGGAGGCGGGGGGTGGCGCATCTGGACAAGCATGAGCCACAACCGCCACCTCCAGACCGCCCTCACCACCGCCCTCCTGCTCGTCGCCGGCGCGGCGTGCAGCACGAGCGCCACCTCGCCGCCCGCCGAGGCCGGCCCGCTCGCCGTCTCGCTCGACGTCGAGCCGGACGCGCCGCCCGCCGTCGACGAACAGCCGACGCCGGCCGCGTCGACGCCCGACCCTGTGCCCGACCCCGTGCCCGACCCCGAGCCGACGCCAGACCCCCCGCCGACTCCCGACCCGGTCCCACCGCCGGCGCCGGCCGACCTGGGCGACGACACCGCCCCCGACCCCGAACCCGATCCGGACCCCGACCCCGACCCACTCGATCTGGCGCCGCCCGCCGACCCCGACCCCGACCCCGACCCCGAGCCGCGGCCGCCGGTGATCGACCCCGTCATCGTCGCCAACATCCCCGCCTGCGGGTTGTACCTCCCGATCCCCGACAACGCGGCGAGCGTCTCCAGCGTCGTCGTCGACGCCGCCGGTGACGGGAGCGCCGACGACACGGTGACCTCCTACTACGACGTCGACGACGGCCAGTGGCGGGTCCGCCTGATCCCCGCTCTCGGAGGCGTCTCCGAGGTGACCGTCTCGGGCGTCGGCCCCGGCTACGTCGAGGCGCTCGGCGCAGTCCACGTCGACACCGACGACGCCGAGCAGATCCTCGCCGTCGTGGGCGCAGGCGCCGCGTCTCACGTGCTCGGCGTCTTCGGCGCCGACGCCGACGGCTGCCTGTTCCAGTTCACCTGGCACGGCAGCGCCGAACCGGTCACGTTCGCCGTCGGCGCCACCGTCGGCAACATGAGCGGCCTCCAGTGCTACGAGTCAGACGGCTGGCGCTACCTGTCCTCGATCAGCGCCGTCAGCAACGGGCCCGGCACCGGCACCTGGAACGTCTACGGCAGCGACGCCCCCCGGGAGTCGGAGCAGACCCTGCTCGCCGGCGACGGGATCCACGTCTTCGGCGTCCCCGACGGCGACCCGCAGCTGGCCGCCGTCCCGACGGTCGACTGCCCCGGCATCACCCTGTAGCCGGCCACCCCCTTCGTTTGCGTCGCGATTCTGGTTGACCGTCCGGTCACAATCGCGACGCAAACGTGGGATGTCAGTGGGCCTCGAACATGGCGACGGCCTTGAGGCGGCGCTCGATGTGGAACTCCAGCGCCCGGGTGGCGAGCGCCGCCACCTCGTGGGTGACCGCCGACTCGGGGGCGGAGAGCGCGGCGCGCAGGCGGCCTCCGAGGATGTCGCGCATCAGCGCCAGCGCGGCGGGGCTGATCGCCTGGCCGGATCGGCACGAGCGGCACAGCACGCCACCCTCGTTGAGGTCGAAGGCCACCATCGCCGTGTCGGGCTCGGTCTCGCCGCAGCGGAGGCACGCGTCGAGCTGGGGACGCAGGCCCTCCGCCGACAGCAGCTTCCAGTAGAACGCCGGAACGTTGAGCGGGGAGGGTGCCGCGGCGATCGTGCGCAGCACGCCGACCGTCATCCGGTAGAGGTTCGGGTTCGGCTCCCGCTCGAGGCTGAGCTGGTCGACCGCTTCGAGCACGGCGAGCCCCTGCGACGCCCGGTCGAGCGAGGAGAGCATCGGCGACAACGGCTCCACCGCCTCGGCCTGGCTGACGATGTCGAGCTCGCGGCCGCGGTACAGCAGCAGACGGACGTGGCTCATCGGCTCGAGCCGGGCGCCGAACTTGGACTTCGTCTTGCGCACACCCTTGGCGACGGCGCGCACCTTGCCGTTCTGCAGGGTGTGGATGACGACGATCCGGTCCGACTCGCGCAGCTTGTACGTGCGCAGCACGACGCCCGTGTCGCGATAGAGCTCGCTCACCCGGCCATCCTTTCACGCACCGGACGGAGCCCGCAGCACATCGCGTAACGTCGTGACATGAGGGCGACCGAGCGCGGGAGGATCGACCACTGAGCACGCACGCCGTCGCGGTGGCGATCATCGGCGGGGGAACCGCGGCGTCGGCGGCGGCGATCGAGCTCGGCGAGTCGGGGCTCGATTCGATCATCATCGAGCGGCGCGACGACACCGGCGACAAGATCGGCGAATCGCTGCCGCCCAACGCGCGCCCGCTCCTCGAGGCGCTCGGGGTCGACGACGACGTCGAGGCGGGAGGTCATCTCCGGTGTTTCGGCAATCGCTCCTCCTGGGGCTCGGAGCGGGTCGACCACCACGACTTCATCACCAGCCCATACGGCCATGGATGGCACCTCGACCGGCGCCGATTCGATCTGCAGCTCGCGACGCGAGCGGTGGAGACGGGCGCGCAGCGCTGGACGACGTCGGCGGTGAAGACATACGACCGGAGCGCTTCCGGGTGGACGCTGCACGTCGACCGGCCGGGCGGCGCCGCGCACATCGAGGCCCGTCATGTCATCGACGCCACCGGCCGAGCGTGCTGGTTCGCACGGCGCCAGGGCGCGATGCGGACCACCGGTGACGGGACGGTGGCGCTGACCTGTTTCCTTCGAGCCGACGAGCCCGACCCGGACACGTTCACCCAGATCGAGGCCGTGCCCGACGGGTGGTGGTACACGGCGACGCTGCCGGCGGGACGGTTGGCGGTCGCGTTCGTGACCGACTCGGACCTGCTCGACCGGTCACGGGCCCGCACGGAGCACGGTCTGCACGACCTGCTGAGCACGACCGAGCACACCGCCGAGCGCGTCCACGGCAACCGCTACCGGCTCACCGCGCCGGCGAGGATCGTCGACGCCAGCGACGGGCGACTCGAGCAACCGCACGGCGACGGGTGGCTCGCGGTCGGCGACGCGGCGGTGGCGTTCGACCCGCTGTCGTCCCACGGCATCCTCAGCGCGATGGTCACCGGCCGGAGTGGTGCGCGGGCGGTCGTCGACATGTTCTCCGCCGACCCGTCTTCGGCCGACGCACCAGCGCGCTATGCCGCTGAGGTGGCGACGGCGTTCGGCGCGTACCAGACGGCCCGGCGGTCGTACTACCTGGCGGAGCGGCGATGGGCGGGCGCTCCGTTCTGGACGCGTCGGCATCGACCCGCGGCGGATCGTTGACACCGGGCGCGGGCTCGGGTCCATGTGCCGCGGGCGGCGATAGAACCAGGGTGGATGAACTCCGACCGGCCGATCAACGTCGAGGCGTCTCTGGCCACCGCCACCTCCGCGCTCGACAACGCCGAGGAACGCCCCGGCCAGCGGGAGATGGCCCGGCTCGTCGACGAGGCGATCCACGCCGGGCGGCACCTCGTCGTCCAGGCGGGGACGGGAACGGGCAAGACGCTCGCCTACGTCATCCCGGCGCTGCTGTCGGGCAAGCGAGTCGTCGTCGCCACGGCGACCAAGGCGCTTCAGGACCAGCTGGCGGGCAAGGATCTGCCATTCCTCACCGAGCACCTCGACGTCGAGTTCGACTTCGCGGTGCTCAAGGGCCGCAGCAACTACGTCTGCCTGCAACGCCTGCGGGAGATGGCCAACCCCGACCAGGCCCAGCTCGAACTCGACACGATGGCGGTCACGACCCAGGCCGAGATCAAGCGAATCGCCGACTGGGCGGGCTCGTCCGACACCGGCGACCAGGCCGAGCTCGACTGGTCGCCGACCGACAACGCGTGGCGGGCGGTGAGCGTCGGCAGCGACGAGTGCCCCGGCGCCAACCGCTGCCCGCTCGGCGACCCGTGCTTCGCCGAGCAGGCCCGGCGCCGGGGGGCGGCCGCCGACGTCGTCGTCGTCAACACCCACCTGTACGGCCTCAACGTCGCCAGCGGCGGGGCGATCCTGCCGGAGCACGACATCGTCGTCTTCGACGAGGCGCACGTCCTCGAAGACGTGATGAGCGACACCGTCGGCGTGCAGATCGCGCCGGGCCGGTTCGCGGGGCTGGCGGCGATCGTCCGGCGGATCCTCGACGACCCGCGGTTGACCGGCTCGATCGCCGAGATCGGCGACGGGCTGCGCGACGCGCTGTCCGCACACGTCGGCGATCGCCTGCCGAACCCGCTGCCCGACTCGATCCAGGACGTGCTCAACGACGCCCGGCTGCGGCTCGGCGAAGTCGGCGACGCGCTGCTGGCGATCGACACCGACATCGAGGACGCCAAGCAGCGCAAGCTGCGGGCGCAGACGATGACCGGCAGGGCGATCGAGAGCCTCGATATCGCCATCGAAGGCCGGGATGGGTATGTGGCGTTCGTCTCCGGCTCGCGCGACTCACCGCGGCTGGAGGTCGCGCCGCTCGACGTCGGCCCGACGATGGCGGCGGTCGTGTGGGGCGACCACACCGCGATCCTCACCAGCGCGACGATTCCCTCGTCGCTTGCCCGGCGGGTCGGGATCGACGCCGCCACCGTCGACGTCGCCGATGTCGGCAGCCCGTTCGACTTCGAGCACAACGCGCTGCTGTACTGCGCGGTCCACCTCCCGAACCCGAACAGCGACGGGTTCCGGGCCGCCGTGCACGACGAGCTGGAGGCCCTGATCACCGCCGCCGGCGGGCGCACCCTGGCGCTGTTCACGAGCTGGCGGTCGATGGACGAGGCCGCCGAGGCGTTGCGGGCGCGGCTCGACCTGCCGATCCTCACCCAGCGCGACCTGCCCAAACCGGCGCTCGTCAGGGCGTTCACCGACGACGAGGCCTCGTGCCTGTTCGCCACCGCCGGCCTCTTCCAGGGCGTCGACGTGCCCGGCCGCACGCTGTCGCTGGTGGTGATCGACCGGATTCCGTTCCCCCGCCCCGACGACCCGCTGCTGTCGGCGCGCCGGGAGTTGCTCGGCCCGACCGCCTTCTCCGAGATCGACATCCCCCGGGCGTCGATGTTGCTCGCCCAGGCCTCTGGCCGGCTGATCCGCAACGCTACCGACCGGGGCGTGGTGGCGGTGATGGACCCCCGGCTCGGCAAGGCTCGCTACCGGTGGGACGTCATCAACGCGCTCCCGCCGATGAAGCGCACCCGCCACCGTTCCGAGGTCGAGGCGTTCCTCCGCGAGATCACGGCGGATCACGCCGCAGGTTGAACCCACCGCGGTCCGGGCCGGGCCACTCGACGTGTCGTCGAACAGGTGAATCCAGTGCCATCGACCCGGCCATCGATGATTGCATTCCTCTAGAGGAATATATAAGCTGTGGCCGTGGCCGTGGCCGATCTTGTCCTCGACGCCGTGGGCGAGCCGAACCGCCGCCATTTGCTCGAACTGCTGCATGGCCAACGTGAGTCGACCGTGTCCGAACTCGTCGACGCCTCAGGTCTGAGACAGCCGCAGGTGTCCAAACACCTCAAGGTCCTGGCCAACGCAGAGCTCGTCTCGGTCCGCACCGATGGCCGATTCCGCCGCTACCGCCTCGACGGCCGGGGTCTGCGGGTGGCCCACGATTGGTTCGCTTCGTTCGACGACGTCTGGCACGCCCGCTTCGACACCCTGGACGAACTCGTCTCGACCGACCCCCGACCCGACCAACCTCAGGAGCACCCCGATGACCGCCGCCGACCCCGACCAACCTGAGACGAACTCGTCTCGACCGACCCCCGACCCCGACCAACCTCAGGAGCACCCCCGATGACCGACCGCACCATCCCATCCGACTTGTCGACGCTCGACGCCCGGCGAGGATCGACCCGGATCGAACTGAGCGACGACGGCTTGTCGTACCAGTGCGTTCGGGTCTTCGGCGCCCCGCCCGATCGCGTCTTCCGGGCCTTCACCGACCCGGCCGACCTTCGCATCTGGTTCCCGTCGGGCGCCCCGCCCGGCTCGGAGATGACCGTGTGCGAGTCCAACCCCGTGGAGGGCGGCCGCTACCACTACGTCATGGTGCTCCCCGAGCACGGCCCGATCTCCTGGCACGGCGCGTACACGAACATCGACCGACCGGATCGTCTCGACGCCGACGAGTGGTTCGTGATGGGCGATGCCGATCCAACCGGCCCTCCGACCGCCCAGACCCTGACCTTCGAGCCGACCGGCCCCGGGTTCACGCTCATGACGATGCAGGTCAACATGCCCGAACCCGAGGACCCCGAGACCTTCATGGAGCAGTCCGCCGCCGGCCTGACCACCTCGCTGGCCGCGATGGACGAACTCGTGTCGACCTGACCGCTGCTCCCCACGACCCGGAGGAGGTTTGTCCTCCGCTCCGGTGAGAGGTGAGACCACCCCCGCCGCCCAACTCTCACCGGAGGAGGTTTGTCGGCCTCTCCGGTGAGAGGTGAGACCACCCCCGCCGCTCAACTCTCACCGGAGGAGGTTTGTCCGAGTTCGGCGATCCCATCCTGACCCGCGCCGCGCCGTCAACGGGCGCGCAGGTCCTTGCGGAGGATCTTGCCCGACGCGCTCTTCGGGATGGCGTCGAGCACCTCGAGCAGGCGGATCTGCTTGTAGCTGACGAGATGCTCGCCGACGAGCGCCTGGATGTCGTCGAGCGTGACCGTCTCGCCGGGGGCCGGGACGACGAACGCCTTGGGGATCTCGCCCGCCTCGTCGTCGGGCACACCGATCACGGCGACGTCGGCCACCTTCGGATGGGTGATGATCAGCGCCTCGAGCTCGGCGGGCGCCACCTGGAAGCCCTTGTACTTGATCAGCTCCTTGAGCCGGTCGACGATCGTCATGTGGTGGTGCTCGTCGATGATCGCCACGTCGCCGGTGTGCAGCCAGCCGTCGGCGTCGATGGTCGCCGCGGTCGCCTCCGGGTTGTTGAGGTACCCCTTCATCACCTGCGGGCCGCGCACCCACAGCTCACCGCGCTCGCCGACCGGCTGATCCTCGCCGGTGGCGGGGTCGACGATGCGGCTCTCGGTGTTGGAGATCGTCACGCCGCTCGTCCCGGGCCGGTACTCGCCCTCGACGGTGCAGTGGCTCACGGGGCCGAGCTCGGTCATCCCGAACCCCTGGACCACCTCGCAGCCGAGCCGGGCGCTGGCCTCGGCGGCCAGTTCAGCGCCGAGTGGCGCGGCGCCGGAGAACACGTGGCGGATCGACGACGTGTCGTACTGGTCGACGATCGGGTGCTTGGCGAGGCCGAGGATCATCGGCGGCACGGCGAAGAACCGCGTGATCTTCAGCGACTGCACCGCCTCCAGCGCCTCGGCCATGTCGAAGCGGGGCATCGTGACCGTGGTGACGCCGTTCGCCAGCAGCCCGTTCATCAGCACCTGCATCCCGTAGATGTGGAAGAACGGGAGCGCGGCCAACGCGACCTCGTCGTCGCCGTACTTGATCGCGTGGGCGCACTGCTCGATGTTGGCCACCAGGTTGCGGTGGGTGAGCATCACGCCCTTGGGCAAGCCGGTCGTCCCCGACGAGTACGGGAGCACGACGGTGTGCTCGTCGAGATCGACGGGCACCTGTTCGATGGCGTCGCCGAACACGTCGCTCATCGGCGTGGCGCCGTCCTCCGCGTCGCCGATCACGATCACCTCGGACACGTCGGTCCCCTCGATCGCCTCGAGCGCGGTGTCGAGGAACATCGGCACGGTGAACAGCGTCGACGCGCCGGCGTCGGTGAGCTGGTGGCGAACCTCCTCGGCCCCGTACGTCGGGTTGATCGTGGTGACCGCGCCACCGGCCACCGCGACGCCGTGGAAGACGACCGCGTACTCCGGGACGTTCGGGGCCATCAGCCCGACGACCGACTCGGGCCCGACGCCGCGCGCCGCGAGCCCGCCGGCCAACGAATGGATCGCCGCTCGCAGCTCGGCGAACGTGTACGAGCTGGCACCCGCGTGGTCGCGGATCGCCACCCGGTCCGCGAGCTGGTCGGCCTTGCGCAGCACGTGGGCGGTGATCGTGACATCGGGGATGTCCACATCGGGCAGTGGGCTCTTGTAGATGGCCATGCCGAGATCCTTGCTGAATCGGGATCGCGTGGGCGAATAGAGCGCCGCCGAGGTCGGTGCGCCCCGCCCGCCGTCTCCGGTGAGAGGTGAGACCACCTGTACGACTCACCTCTCACCACACGGCGTTGACGGCGGTCTCCGGTGAGAGGTGAGACCACCTGTACGTCTCACCTCTCACCACACGGCACCACACGGCGGTGACGGCGGTGGCCGCGGGATCTCGGGTCAGGCGAGCGTGCCGACGTTGTGCAGTTCGGAGAACGCCTGCTCCAGCCGGGTGACGAAGCTCTCCTCGCCGGCGCGCAGCCACGCCCGCGGGTCGTACTGCTTCTTGTTCGGCGCGTCGGGCCCGGACGGGTTGCCGAGCTGGCCCTGGAGGTAGTCGTGCTTGTCGGCCTCGTACCCGCGGATGCCGTCCCAGAACGCCCACTGGAGGTCGGTGTCGATGTTCATCTTGACGACGCCGTACGACAGCGCCTCGGCGATCTCGCCGGCCGTCGACCCCGACCCGCCGTGGAAGACGAAGTTGACCGGCTTCGGGTCGGTCGAGAACTTCTCCTCGATGTGCTTCTGGGCGTCGCGCAGGATCGTGGGCGTGAGCTTGACGTTGCCCGGCTTGTAGACGCCGTGCACGTTGCCGAACGCGGCGGCGATCGTGAAGTTCGGGCTGACCTCCAGCAAGCGCTCGTAGGCGTACGCCACCTCCTCGGGCTTGGAGTACAGGTCGGCCGGGTCGGCGCCGGTGTTGTCGACCCCGTCCTCCTCGCCGCCGGTGATCCCGAGCTCGATCTCCAGCGTCATCCCCATCGGCGCCATCCGCCTGAAGTACTCGACGCAGATGTCGATGTTCTCCTCCATCGGCTCCTCGGACAGGTCGAGCATGTGCGAGCTGAACAGCGGCTCACCGGTCTGTTCGAAGTGCTCCTCGCCCACGCCGAGCAATCCGGAGATCCACCCGAGCTTCGGCTTCGGGCAATGGTCGGTGTGCAGGATCACCCGGGCGCCGTACGCCTCGGCCAGCGTGCGCACGTGTCGGGCGCCGGCGACCGAGCCGAGCACGGACGCCTCGTCGCCGGAGACCCCGACGCCCTTGCCGGCGACGAACGCGGCGCCGCTGGAGGAGAACTGGATGATCACCGGGCTGTTGAGCTTCGCCGCGGTCTCCATCACGGCGTTCATCGAGTTCGTCCCGATGCAGTTGGCCGCGGGCAGGGCGAACTGTTGGGCCTTCGCCAGCTCGAACACCTGGGACACGGCGTCGCCGGTCAGGACGCCGGCGGGGAAGTCGTTGCGTAGTTCGGTCACGGCCCTGATCGTACGTGATCCGGCGGCGGACGACCTCAGCGTCCGCGCAACGCCCGACGTCTGACGCCAACGGTTACGGTCGGAGGCGATGGACCGGGTTGTGCGCACGACGATCGACGGAGGGGTGGCGACGATCACGCTCGACTCGCAGCCGAACCGCAACGCGCTCTCGCGCCAACTCGTCGCCGAACTGCACGAGGCGATCGACCAGGCGGAGGCCGCCGACGCCCGGGCGATCGTGCTCGGCCACGAGGGGCCGGCGTTCTGCGCCGGCGCCGACCTCAAGGAGCGCTCCGACGGGGCGCCCGACTCCGGGCCGTTCGTGCGGATCCTCGAGCGGCTGATGGACACCGACCGCCCGACGATCGCCGCGGTCGACGGCGCGGTCAGGGCGGGCGGGATCGGCCTGATGGCGTCGTGCGACCTGGTCGTCGTCAACCCGGCGACGACATTCGCCCTCACCGAGGTGCGCATCGGGGTCGCGGCGGCGATCATCTCGGTTCCGATCCTCCGCCGCGTGTCGCCGGGCCGGATCGCCTCGGCGCTCCTCACCGGCGAGCCCTTCGACGCCGAGACGGCACGCGACATCGGACTGGTCACCCACGTCACCGACGACGTCGCCGCCGTCGTCGCCGGCCTCTGCGCGGGGATCACGGCCGGCGCGCCGCGCGCGGTCGCGGAGACCAAGCGCCTGCTGCGGCTCGTTCCCACGCTCGACCGCGACGAGGCCTTCGCCCGGATGCGGGCGCTGTCCGACGAGTTGTTCGCCACGCCCGAGGCGGCCGAGGGCATGGCGGCGTTCCGCGAGAAGCGGGCGCCCGTTTGGAGGCCGGTTGGCCGCTGAAATCGAGCGCGTGCCACAATGTGTCGCCATGACGACGAGCCAGGATCTCCACGACCGCATCACCGGACAGAACATCCCCAAGCGGTTCCTCCGCAACGTCGCCGAATACGGGGACACGGCCGTGCTGCGGTGGAAGAACTCCGCCGGCGACTGGGAGTCGCAGACGCTGTCCGAGCTGGCGGACCTCACCGCCCGCCTGACCGCCGGGCTGAAGGACCTCGGCGTCGGCGCCGGCGACAAGGTCGTGATGATGATCCGCAACCGCGCCGAGTTCCACCCGCTCGACATCGCCGCGCTGTTCTGCGGGGCCACCCCGGTCTCGATCTACAACAGCTCCGCGCCCGAGCAGATCGAGTATCTCGTCAACGACTGCGGCGCCAAGGTGGCGATCGTCGAGGACAGCGGGTTCCTCGAGCGGTTTCTGAAGGTCAAGGAGTCGATCCCCTCGATCGAGCACATCGCGATCATCGAGGACTCCGACCTGGTCGGCCCCGACATCGTCCGGTACGCCGACCTCGCCGGCTTCGAGCCGGCCGACCTGGCCGCCGAGGCCGAGACGGCGACCCTCGACGATCTGGCGACGATCATCTACACGTCCGGCACGACCGGCCCGCCGAAGGGCGTCATGCTCTCGCACCGCAACGTCGCGTGGACGTTGGAGAGCGTCGGGCAGTCGATGCGCGACCAGACCGACATCGACTCCTTCGCCGGCAAGAAGCACATCTCCTACCTGCCGATGGCGCACATCATGGAGCGCCTGCTCGGGCACTACTACATGGTCGACTTCGCCACCCAGGTCACGTGCTGCCCGGACACGAGCAAGATGCCCGCGATCGTCGGCGAGGTGCACCCCAACGTGTTCATCGGCGTGCCCCGCGTCTGGGAGAAGTTCCACGCCGGCGTCAACGCCGCGCTCGCCGCCGACCCGGAGAAGGCCAAGGCGGTCAACGAGGCGGTCGAGGCGGCGCTGCCGATCTCGGAGAAGATGACCGCCGGCACGGCCACCGACGAGGAGATCGAGACCTGGAACTTCCTCGACGCGGTCGCGTTCAAGACGGTGCGCGGCCTGCTCGGCCTCGACGAGACGGAGATCTGCATCAGCGGCGCCGCGCCGCTCGCACCCGAGATCATGTCCTGGTTCCGGGCGATCGGCGTCCCCCTCAGCGAGGGGTACGGCATGTCGGAGACGACGGCGGTGCTGACGTGGTCATCGGCCGCCAAGTCGGGGTATGTCGGCCAGGCGGCGACCGGGGTCGAGCTGAAGATCGCCGACGACGGTGAGGTGCTGGCCCGCGGCGGCAACATGTTCGTCGGCTACCTCGGCCTGCCCGACAAGACCGCCGAGACGATCGACGAAGACGGCTGGTTGTACACCGGCGACATCGGCGAGCTCGACGACGAGGGCTACCTCAAGATCGTCGACCGCAAGAAGGAGCTGATCATCACCGCCGGCGGCAAGAACATCAGCCCGGCCAACCTCGAGGCGGCACTCAAGACGATCCCCCTCGTCGGGCAGGCGTGCGCGGTCGGCGAACAGAAGCCGTACGTCGTCGCGCTCGTCGTGCTCGACCCGGACGCCTGCGCCGCGTGGTGCGCGTCCCACGGCGTCGGGGGCGAGGACGCGAGCATGGTCGCGCTCGCCGAAAATCCCGACGTGATCGCCGAGATCGAGGCCGGCCTCGCCGAGGTGATGGCGGAGTTCAACAACGCCGAGTCGGTCAAGAAGGTGAAGGTGCTCGGCGAGGAGTGGCTCCCCGACACCGAGGTCTTGACCCCGACTTCGAAGCTCAAGCGGCGCGGCATCCTCAGCCGCTTCGCCGACGAGATCGAGGCGCTGTACGCGCGATAGGGCGCCGATCAGGCCATCAGCCGGTAGCCGACGCCGCGTGCGGTGACGATGAGGCGCGGATGGTCCGGGTGCTCCTCGATCTTCACCCGCAGCCGGCGGACGTGGGCGTCGACGAGCCGCGAGTCGCCGAGATACTCGTACCCCCACACCCGCTCGAGCAGTTGGTCCCTCGACAGGACCGCGCCGGCGTGATCGGCGAACTCGCACAGCAGCATGAACTCGGTTTTGGTGAGGTTGATCTCCTCGCCCGCCTTGAGCACGATGCCCTGCTCCCGGCGGAGTTCGATGTCGCCGAACCTCGTCGACGCCGACTGTGCCGGCGGTCGCTGGAGGTTGACCCGGCGAAGATGGGCGCGGATCCGCGCCGCCAGCTCCTTGGGGACCACGGGCTTGGTCACGTAGTCGTCGGCGCCCGCTTCGAGCCCGGCGACCATGTCGACCGTGTCGGTCTGCGCCGTGATGATGATGATCGGCACGATGCTCTTGGACCGGATCGCCCGGCACACGTCGAACCCCGACATGTCGGGAAGCCGAAGGTCGAGCAGGACGAGATCGGGCGGCGCGGCGTCGAAGGCGACCAGCCCCGCGCCACCGTCCGCGGCCTCGCGCACCGAGTACCCCTCGTCCTCGAGCGCGAGTGTCAGGGCGAGTCGGATTCCGTCGTCGTCTTCGATGAACAGCAGTGTTTCCATGGCGGGCGCCGGTGGCCGTCGTACGATACCGGTGGATGGGAACGGGTGCGAGGTCGATCCAAAGCTGACCCTGAGGGTTTGCGGGGGCCCCGAATCGCGCGTCGTGCCTGCTCATTCTGGCCGAAATCCGCCTTTGTTACAGAAATCGCACAATTCCAGCGTCTCCCCGTCACACAGCGTGTCCAAGATCGTAGGTGTTCACGCTGCCCCGGTGAGGTACCTTCCTCCCCCTGGTGCCTCACCGGCAGCGGTGTGATCGATTCGCCTGATCGGATGGCAGGTGTTTCTCCTGGTGGTGCCCCGGCCCTCGGTCGTCGTCGGCGTTCGGCGCCTGCAACACTGAGGCCGTGGCTCGCCAACGTTCCCTCCGCCTGCGGGCACGGGTCACGTTGTTCTTCGCCTTCATCGCGCTGCTGGCCGGAACCGTCCTCGTCGGGGTCACCTACGGATTCGCCAGGAGCAACCTGATCGAGGACCTGACCGACTCGGCGCGCAAGCAGGCGATCGACAACGCGGCCCGCGTCAGCGAGGTGTTGGACGACGACCCGGACGCGCTCGGCAGCTTCTTCGAGAACAACCTGCAGACCGACCCGAACGGGTTCGCCGTGCTCAGCTCGATCGACCCCAGCTCCCCCTCGGTCCAGACCGCGACGACCCACCCGATCACCGACTTCCCCGATCGCCTCGTCGACGCCGTGCGCGGCCGCGGATACGGCACGCAGTACATCAAGATCGACGGCGAGACGTTCGTGACGGTGGGGATCTACATCGCCCCGCACGACACCGGCTACTTCGAGGCGTTCCCGGTGCGCAGCACCGAGCGCACGCTCACCGCGATCCTGACCGCGCTCGGGCTCGGCGCGGCGGGCACGCTCATCCTCGCCTCGCTGTTCGGGTTCTCGACGAGCCGACGGCTGCTGCGACCGCTCAGCGAGGTCGCCGACGCCGCCGAGGAGATCGCCTCGGGCGGTCTCGACACGCGGCTGGACGAGTCGTCGGACCCCGACCTCGACCGGCTCGCCGGCTCGTTCAACGACATGGCCGACGCCGTGCAGGCGCGGATCGAACGCGAGGCCCGGTTCGCGTCCGACGTCAGCCACGAGCTGCGCTCGCCGATCACCGCGCTGACCGCCGCGGTCGAGGTGCTCGACGCTCGGCGGGAGGACATTCCCGAACGCACCCAGCAGGCGCTCGACGTGGTGGTCGACCAGGTCCGCCGATTCGACAGCATGGTCATCGACCTGCTCGAGCTGTCGCGGCTGGACGCCGGCGCAACCGAGCTCAACCTCGAACAGGTCGAGATCGTCGACCTCGTGGCCCGCGTGGCGGCGCGCCACGGCGAGCCCGACGTCCCGATCAACATCAACCGTCGAACGCCGAAGAACGCGGTGCTCGACAAGCTGCGCTTCGAGCGCATCCTCGTCAACCTCCTCCAGAACGCGCGGAACCACGGCGGCGGCGTGCTGTGCGTCGAGCTGTCCCCGGCGCGCGATCGCCGCTTCCAGCTGGCGGTCGAGGACGGCGGGCCCGGCGTGGCCCAGAGCGAGCGCGAGCGAATCTTCGAGCGCTTCGCCCGCGGCAGCGCCGCCCGCCACCGCACCGGCACCGGGCTCGGGCTGGCACTCGTCGTCGAGCACTCGGCGGCGATGGGCGGGTCGGCGTGGGTCGAGGATCGCGCCGGCGGCGGGGCCCGATTCGTCGTCGAGCTGCCGGTCGAGGTCACGCCGTGAGGCGGCGCGGGCTCGTGGCGGCCGCCGGGATCGGCCTGCTCGGCGTCACGATCGCCGCCTGCGGGGTTCCGACCGGCGACTCCAGCTTCGAGCCCGTCGAGCAGGCCGAGATCCCGCTCGAGCTCAGCCAGCCGTCCACGTCGTCGACCTCGACGACGACGACGACCACGACGACGACGACGACGACCACGCTGCCCGACGCCCCCGCCACGACCGAGCAGCAGACGACCACGACGATCGCGCTGCTCGATCCGGTGCTGACCTACTTCGTCTCCCGTGGCGACCTCGAGTCGGTCGAGCAGACCCTGACGCGGGGCTACAGCCGCAACCAGCTCGTGACGCTGCTCGAGGACGGGCCCCCGGCCGGCTCGGTCCTCGACACGTACATCGAGCCGGGGCTGATGGTCTCGACGTCCCAGCGCGGCGGCGTCGTCACGATCGAGCTCGACGAGGAGCTGCTCGCCGCGATCGACACGCGCGACCAGCGGCGGGCGTTCGCCCAGATCGTGCTCACGTTCACCCAGAACCTGCGCGGTGTCGGTCAGGTGGCGTTCACGCTCGCCGGCGTTCCGATCGGTGTCCCGAAGGGGAACGCGCTGTTCTCCCAGCCGGGGGAACCGGTGTCGGCCGACGACTACGCGGTGCTCCTCGTCGACGCCCCCGGGAACGAGCCCGACGTCGGTGAGCCGGTCACCGGCACGACGACCACCAGTCCCGACGGGTGAGCGGAATGCGTTCGGCCGGCCCGCTCAGCGCAGGAATTGCGGGTCGGACCAGTCCCACACGCGGCCGGGGTCGACCTCGATCGACAGGTTCGTCTCCGACGGCCAGTTCCACAGCATCACCGACATGCGGTAGCCGGCCCGCACGTTGACGAAACCGCCCCACAGCGTGGCCACCGCCAGCGCGGCGAGCAGTGCCGAGCGCCGCCCGCTCGCCGGTGTCGCCCTGAGCGCCATGACCGGCGTGGTGAGCAGGACGAACAGGGCGGGCACGACGTCGAGCATGAACCGCGGCCCGACGGTGGCCCCGGCCCACCAGTGCGGGAAGGCGGAGACGGCGACCAGGTGCAGCCCGACCCACCCGACGAGGAGCCGCTCGAACAGCGAGGCGTCACGCCAGCGCACGACGCACCACGCCACGCCGAGCAGCAACAGCGGGGTCCAGACGAACAGCCCGCGCCCGGGACTGACAAGGTTCGCCGCGAACGCCTCGGGGAACGACCGGCCCAGCTCGAGGCGATCGCGCGAGTACGGCGCGATCCAATCGCCGTAGGTCGCGATGTTGACCGAGACGACGGCGACGAGGCCGCCGGCCGACGCGGCGGCGTAGGCGACGGCGAGCCGCCAACGGCCCCGATCCCACGCCAGCCAGAGCATCACGATGCCGAGCAGGGCGAGCGGCGGCCGCGTCGAGTACCCGAGCACGACGAGCAGGGCGGCGGCGGCGACCAGCACCGCGTCGACGCGGGCGATGGGCCCTCGCCGTTCGGTGAGCGCCTGGGCGAGCGCGAGGACGCCGACCGTGACCAACAGCGCCGGGCCCTGAACCCACAGGTTGCGCGACGTCGTCGACATCACACCGGTGCCCAACGCGAACGTGAGCGCCAACCCGCCGGCCCAGGCCACCGAACGCAGTCGCCGGTGCAACACCCACATCAGCAGCCCGGTCGTCACGGCGGCGATCGCCGCGGCGATCTGGTTCTCGATGTCGAACAGCGGGAGCGTCGTCTCGAGCTCGGCGGCGAAGTCCCCGCCGGTCGTGTTCGTCACCACGGCGTGGCCGGCGACGAACGGCGCCGCCACGACCGAAGCGCCCCAGGGGAAGAAGTCGACGCGGTCCGACCCGATCTCGAGCAGGTGCGGCGGCGGCTGGACCGGGTACGCGTCGATCAGCTCGGAGTACTCCGACAGGTCGAAGTCGCCGTCGGTGATCAGGCTGGCCGACGAGTGGACGATCCACAGCGAGTCCCCGCCGGCGTGGCTGACCGGCGCCCGGTCGAACATCCAGAACACGAAGACGACCGTCACCGCGATCGCCGCGGCGAGTCGCAGCCACGACTCCCCCGGCGCGGCCGCGTCGTCCGGCGGTGGGCCGTCGTCGACCAGCGCCTCGCCGTCGTCGAGATCGTCCGCCGCCGGACCGTCCTCGACGTGCACGCGTGCCATGAGCGGCAAGGCTAACCGTGCTCGATTCTCAGTAGCCGAGACGCTCGACCCGATCCGGGCGCCGCTGCCAATCCTTGTCGACCTTCACCCGCAGCTCGAGGTAGGCGCCGGCCGGCATCTGCGCCCTGACCCGCTCGCCGACCTGCTTGAGGATCAAACCGCCCTTGCCGATCACCATGCCCTTCTGGCTCTCCCGCTCGACGAGGATCTCGACGCGCACGCGGGGCCACTCCCACTCGGTGACCTCGGTGGCGATCGAGTACGGCAGCTCGTCGCGCGTGACCGCGAGCAGTTGCTCGCGCACGAGCTCGGCGACCCGGCGCTCGTCGGGCATGTCGCTGACCTCGTCGTCGGGGAAGTACCGCGGGCCCTTCGGGAGGAGGGTGGTGAGGTGGGCGACGAGCGGCTCGAGCCCGTCGCCGCGCTTCGCCGAGACCGGGAAGTACTCGGCGGCGCCCAGGTCGCTCGCCGCGGCCAGCATCGCCAGCACCTGTTGCGGCTCGGCGACGTCGATCTTGTTGACGATCACGATCGAGCGCGGCATCTCGATCCGGTCGGCGACCCACCGGTCGCCGTTGCCGAACCGCTTGGTCGCGTCGAGCACGAGGCAGGTGACATCGACGTCCTTGACGCTGTCGATCGCGGTGGCGTTGACCCGCTCGCCGAGCGCGGTCACCGCCTTGTGCAGGCCGGGGGTGTCGACGAACACGATCTGGCTGGCGGGCCGCGAGAGCACGCCCATGATGCGGTGCCGCGTCGTCTGTGGTTTGTCGGAGACGATGCTCACCTTGTGCCCGCAGATCGCGTTGACCAGCGACGACTTGCCGACGTTCGGCCGGCCGACGAGGGTGACGAACCCGGAGCGGTACTCGTGCGTTTCGTCGGTCACCGCGCCAGTTTGCCAAGCTCGTCGTCATGAGCCGCACGATCAACGGGATTGCCGAACTGAAGACGCTCGTCGGCGAGCACCTCGGGTACTCGCCGTACGTCGAGATCACCCAGGAGCAAGTGAACACCTTCGCCGACGCCACCGGCGACCACCAGTGGATCCATGTCGACGTCGAGCGGGCCAAGGACGGGCCGTTCGGCGGGCCGATCGCGCACGGCTACCTGACGCTCTCGCTGGCCCCGATGCTGCTCCCCCAGATCTTCAACGTGAGCGGGATCTCGATGGGCGTCAACTACGGGGCGGAGAAGATCCGCTTCCCGTCGCCCGTGCCGGTCGGCTCGAAGCTCCGCCTCGGCGCGACGCTCGACGCCGTCGACGACATCGCCGGCGGGGCCCAGGTGACGGCCACCGCGGTGTTCGAGGTCGAGGGGGCGCCAAAGCCGTCCTGCGTCGCCCAGGTCGTCTACCGCTATTACGAGTAACCGAGCGGGCGCGCAACGTCGGCAACGTCGCCGCCGTACGCGTGATAGTTTCTCCTCCGTCGACCAGTGAGGGAGGACGCGTGTTTTGGCGATTGCCGTTCGGGCGGAAGCCGCCGTCATGGCCGCCGATGGCGAAAGAGGCGCAAGCCGATTATCCGGCGTTGAACAAACGATTCGAGGCGCTCGACGCGCTGGTGCTCCCGGCCTTCACGGTTCACGACGAGCGGGCGATCCGCGCCCAGCGCACGCATCGGCGCTACCACGTCGTACTCATCGCCGGCGCGCTCGCCACCAGCGTCATCGCCGCCTTGCAGGCCGTCTTCGAGAGCGCCACGTGGATCGGCCTCATCGTGACGCTGGTCGGCGGCCTCACCGCGGTGACCGCCAACCAACAGCGACGCGAAGGACCGCTCGCCCGGTACCTCGCCGAACGCGGCAAAGCGGAGCGAATTCGCTCGCTGTATTTCAAGTATCTGTCCGGCGTGCCGCCGATCGATAACCTTGAACTCGAAGCCAAGATCGCGGACATCGAGTACCCCCGCTCGGCGACGAAGTCGACGGCCAAGCCATGAGCGCGGACTACGAGGAGTTCCTCCGGGCCTACGACACGCACCGTGTCACGGACCAGATCGGCTACTACACGCGGCGAACCGACGAATATCGTCGCACGGCGAGCCGGATCAGTTGGACGAGCACGTCACTGCTCGCGCTCGCCTCGGCGGCCGGCACGATCGGCGTGTGGGCCGAGGAGCCCCTCATTTTCGGGTTGATCGCGGCCGGCCTGTCGGCGCTCGCCGCGGCGGTCACGTCGTGGGGCGACGTCGTCGGCTTTTCCGCCAACGCCGAGATGTTCGCCGTGGCGCGCGGCGGGTTGGCCCATGTCCGGCCGAAACGGCCGGACCCCGTCGCCGCGACGGACGAAACCGTCGGCCGGTATGTCAACGACGTCGAAGACGTGTTGACCCGCGAGGTCAGCACGTGGTCGGACACGTGGAGCAGCGACGAGGACGCTCGTCACACCGCCGCCGAGGCGAGCGTCGTCGCCCAGCACGGCGACGCGCCGGTGACCGGCACGGCCTCGGGCCCGCCCGCGGATCCCAACTCGCCGACCTGAGCCCGTCGATGTGAGCGGGTGGGCCCGGCCCCCGCCGGGTTGACACCGTACGCGCCCTGCGGAAACATCGAGCCATGGAAACTCTTCAGGCGCCGCTCACGTCAGCCGTCGAGCGCGGGACGACACCCCGGCTCGGGACGGGAGCGTGCATCATGTGCGACTGCCCGTCCTGGCTCAGCGACGGCCGCGATCCGGCCCATTGCCTCAACCGGGCGAGCTCCGGCGCGACCTGCGGGCACGCCAACGACACCCACCAGTGAGCTGACCTTCGCCACGGTCGGCTCGCCGCGAATCGCGTGCTGGCCCCTTCGTCGCGCGGGCGGGACGGGCGGTCGTCTGACTGCGCCCTGACCGCCGACGATTGCGGTGTTCCGCCGGCCAAGGGCGGTGGTGATCGCGCGGGCCACCGCCCCGGCGACTCCTGACGGGGATCGCCGGGCGCTGACTCGATCGTTGACGCGACGGATTTGAGACGGCGTTTACCCGCTGCGTACGGTGCTTCGATGCCCCCCGCCAGCGCGCCGTCGGTCAGCCTCGCGGCGGTGCACGAGGCGATCGCCGCGACCCGTCCGGACGCGGCCTGCCTGGTCTTCCGCGACCGCCGGTACTCCTGGGCCGATGTCACCGAGCGCACCCGCCGGCTCGCCAACCACCTGATCGCTGCCGGGCTCGGGTGTCACACCGAGCGGTCCGAGCTCGCCGGACACCAAAGCGGCCAGGACCACCTTGCGATCTACCTGCACAACGGCAACGAGTACCTGGAGACGATGCTCGGGTCGCTCAAGGCGCGGGTCGCCTCGCTCAACGTCAACTACCGCTATGTCGCCGAGGAGCTGCACTACGTGCTCAGCGACTCGGCGGCGCGGGCGATCGTCGTGCACTCCCGCTTCGCCCCGACGCTCGCCGAGGTGCTCCCCGACCTCGCGGGCCTCGACGTCATCCTCCAGGTCGCCGACGACTCCGGTCACGACCTCCTGCCGGGCGCCGTGTGGTACGAGGACGCGCTGGCCGCGGCGCCGCCCGACCGCCCGGCGGTCGAGTGGAGCCCGGACGACCTGTACATCCTCTACACCGGCGGGACGACCGGCATGCCCAAGGGCGTGATGTGGCGCAACGCGGACGCGATGGTCGAGTGCTTCGGCGGCTCGACGTCGGCGAGGTCGGTCGAGGACTTCGTCGGGGAGGCGGGCGCGGAGCTGCAGGCCCTGCTCGCTCCGCCCTTCATGCACGGCGCCGCGCACTGGATGGCGTTTCGCACCTGGCTCGGCGGCGGCACCGTCTTCGTCCAGTCCCACCCCGAGCACCTCGACGCGGGCGACATCTGGTCGACGATCGAGCGCGAGCGGCTGAACTTCCTGCTGATCGTCGGCGACGCCTTCGCCCGCCCGCTGATCGACGAGCTCGACCGCACGGCCTACGACCTCGCGTCGCTCACGGTGCTGCTCTCGGGCGGCGCCCCCCTGTCGGCCCCGCTGAAGGACGAGCTGCTCGCCCACCTCCCGACCCTGATGATCGTCGACGGGCTCGGCTCCTCGGAGGCCGGTGGTCAGGTGTCGCACGTCTCGACCGGCGGGGGCGCGACGACCGGCTCGTTCGAGCTCACCGCCGGCAACGTCGTGCTGTCCGCCGATCTCGACCGCGTGCTCGGCCCCGACGACGACGAGGTCGGGTGGCTGGCCAAGACCGGCCGCCTCGCGCTCGGCTACCTCGGCGACCCGGACAAGACCGCCGGCACCTACCCGGTCGTCGACGGCGTTCGGTACGCCGTGCCCGGCGACCGCGCCCGCCTGCTCGACGACGGCGTCGTCGAGCTGCGCGGACGAGACTCGGTCACGATCAACTCGGGCGGCGAGAAGATCTTCGCCGAGGAGGTCGAGGCCGCGCTCAAGACCCATCCCGCGGTGTACGACTGCCTGGTCGCGGGACGGCCGAGCGAGGGGTGGGGCAACGAGGTCGTCGCGCTCGTGCGGCTGCGCGACGGCTACGTCGCCGACGACGGGGCGATTCTCGCCGAGGCGGAACGGCACGTCGCCCGGTACAAGCTGCCGAAGGTGATCACGTACGTCGACGAGGTCGTGCGGTCCCCGAGCGGCAAGGCCGACTATCGCTGGGCGCGGGCGGTCGCCGCGAAGTCGTGAACATCGCCGCCGCCGGTGGCGTAAGTTCTGCACCGGATCTCCGACACGAAAGGTGGAACGCCTCATGGGGTTGCTCGACAAACTGAAGGGTGAGCTCGTCGACATCATCGAGTGGATCGACGACTCGCGGTCGACGCTCGCGTGGCGCTTTCCCCGGTACCAGAACGAGATCAAGAACGGCGCGCAGCTGATCGTGCGGGAGGGCCAGCAGGCGGTGTTCGTCTACCGCGGGCAGCTCGCCGACAAGTTCGAGCCCGGCAACTACGAGCTGAAGTCGGAGAATCTCCCGATCATGTCGACGTTGCAGGGCTGGAAGCACGGGTTCGACAGCCCCTTCCGCAGCGAGGTGTATTTCATCAACACCCGCCCGGTGACCGACATCCGGTGGGGCACGCCTCAGCCGGTGACGGTGCGCGACCCCGACTTCAAGATGGTGCAGGTCCGCGCCAACGGCCTGTGCGTCGTGAAGATCGCCGACATCGAGATCTTCCTCCGCGAGGTGATCGGGACCGACTCGGCGGTCGAGGCCGACGAGATCACCGAGCTGCTGCGCCGTGTGATCTCGATGGCGTTCTCCGACATGGTGCTTGAGACCGGGCTCGGCGCGATCGACCTGCAGGGTCAACAGGTCGCGCTGTCCGGCAAGCTCGCCGACTTCGTCAACGAGCGGGTCGACGACGAGTTCGGGCTGCACATCCCCGAGATGACGATGAACATCTCGCTGCCCGACGAGATCACCCAGGCGATGACACGGGGCGTCGCCCGGGGTGTCGAGGCGTCGGGCTTCGTCGAGAACGTCGACCTCGGCAAGTACCAGCAGGCGCAGGCCGCCGACGCGATGGTCGCCGCGGCGGAGAACCCGAGCGGCTCGGTGATGGGCGACATGATGCAGATGGGGATGGGCGTCGCCATGGCGGGCCAGATGGCCAACCAGATGGGCGGAGCGCAGGCCGGGCCAGCGGCCGCCGCGCCGGCCGCGCCCGCGGCCGCCGGCCCGCCGCCGCTGCCGGGCCAGAAGCTGTTCCACGTCGACCACGGCGGCACGCCGGGCGGGCCGTACAACATGGCGCAGATGCAGGCCGGGATCGGCAACGGCCAGGTCACGGGCCAGACGCTGGTCTGGAGCGAGGGGATGGCGGCGTGGTCGCCGGCCCAGGCCGTGCCGGAGCTGCAGGCGCTGTTCGCCGCTCCCCCGCCGATGCCCCCGACGGCGCCGACGCCTCCGCCGGTCCCCCCGCCAGCCGCTGAGTGACGCCGTGAGCGACGCCCCCGACGATGACCGCGGTTTGCCGCCCCCGCTCCCCGACCCCGGCGCGCTGCCCGACCCGCCCGACCCGCCCGACCTCGCCG
>JBFGCT010000032.1:0-28463 GCA_041581055.1 Ilumatobacteraceae bacterium
CCGGGGTCGACCTGTTCGCTCACACAAATCCATTGCCGAGCCAACCAGCACGGCCGGCGCCGGGAGCGCCTGCTCCGAGGCCGAGCCAACCAGAACAGTGCCCCGGGTCGGACTCGAACCGACACTGGACGGATTTTGAGGCCGTTGCCTCTGCCAATTGGGCTACCGGGGCTGGTGGGGGCGAGGTTAGCGCTGAAGGCCGCATCACCAGCCGGACCGGCGACTCTTCGTTACCGCGCGGTAGCGCGTGTCGTTCGCGCTGAGGGGTCTAGCCTCGCCATGGTGCTCGCTTTCACGTTCCCCGGCCAGGGGTCGCAACGCCCCGGTATGGGCCGCCCGTGGCGCGAACACGAGAGCTGGGAGCTGATCGACGAGGCGAGCGACATCGCCGGCCGCGACATCGGCCAGCTGCTCTGCGACGCCGACGCCGACGAGCTGAAGGACACGCGCAACGCGCAGCTCAGCACGTTCGTGTCGAGCCTGATGGTCCTCGACGCCGTCGAGCGTCTCGGCATCGAGCCGAGCTTCTGCGCGGGGCACAGCCTCGGCGAGTACACCGCGCTCACCGCGACCGGCGCGCTCGGCTTCGACGACGGCGTGCGGCTGGTCGTCGAGCGGGCGGCGGCGATGCACGACGCCAGCGACGAGCGGCCGGGCACGATGGCCGCCGTGCTCGGCCTCGAGGACGACGAGGTCGAGATCGCCTGCCGCCGCGCCGACGCCGACGTGTGGGTCGCCAACTTCAACGCCCCCGGTCAGGTCGTCATCGCCGGATCGGCCGATGGTGTCGCCGCCGCGGCCGACCACGCCAAAGAGCTCGGCGCCAAGCGGGTCATGCCGCTGCCCGTCTCGGGGGCGTTCCACACGCCATACATGGCCCCCGCCCGCGACCGGCTCCGCGCGGCGCTGGCCACCGCCGACCCGCGCGACACCGACGTCCCCGTCGTGTCCAACGTCGACGCGCTCGCCCACGACCTCGGCGACGACTGGGCCAAGCTGCTCTCGGCGCAGCTCTCCAGCCCCGTGCGGTGGAAGCAGTGCCTGTTGACGCTGGCCGACGCCGGCGTCTCCGACTTCGCCGAGCTCGGCCCCGGCAGCGTGCTGACCGGGATGGCCAAGCGGACCGTGCCCGACGGCCGGACGATCTCCGTCGCCACGCCCGAGGATCTCGACAAGCTCCTCGAATGGGTCGGCGCCGGCGCGCCGACCCTGCCGAGGCAGCTCGACGGCGAGCATCTGTTCGCCGTCGAACGGTTGGTCGTCAGCCCGGCGGCGGGAATCTTCACGCCGCTCGGCGACCTCGGCGACGGGGCGACGATCAGCGTCGGAACGGTCCTCGGCCACGTCGGCGACCACGAGGTGAGATCACCCTTCGAAGGCGTCCTCCAGAGCTACATCGCCGTCGAGACCGAACGCGTCACAATGCGCCAGCCGATCGCCTGGCTGCGAACCAACTGACACACGAATCAACCGGGAGCAACACGCATGCCAGTCGCACGAGCAGGAGTCAAGGGGGCGGTCATCACCGGCTGGGGGACCGCGCTGCCGCCCAAGACGCTGACCAACGCCGACCTCGAGGAGATGGTCGACACGAACGACCAGTGGATCGTCGAGCGCACCGGCATCAGCGAGCGCCGCGTCGGCGGCACCACCGCCGGGCTGTCGATCGAGTCGGGTCGAGCCGCGCTGGAGATGTCCGGGGTCGACCTCTCCGAAATCGACGCGCTCGTGCTGGCGACGACCACGCCCGATCGCACGGTGCCGGCGACCTCGTCGACGGTGCAGCACGAGCTCGGGCTCGATTGCGGCGCGTTCGACGTCAACGCCGCGTGCTCCGGCTTCGTGTACGGCCTCGTCGTCGCCCACGGGCTGATCGCGATGGGCTCCGAGAAGGTGCTGCTGATCGGCACCGACACGCTCGCCCGCATCACCGACTGGGACGATCGCAACACCGCCGTGCTGTTCGCCGACGGCTCCGGGGCCGTCGTGCTCGAGGCGGTCGAGGGGCCGGGGCAACTGCTCGGGTGGGATCTGCAGTCCGACGGATCTGCCGAGCGATTCCTCTACACCGAAATCGGCGGCACCATGCAGATGGAGGGCAAGGAGGTCTTCCGGCGGGCGGTCAGGGTGATGGTCGACTCGGCGAACATCTCGATGCGGGCCGCCGGCGTGACCGCCGGCGACATCAAGCTCGTCGTTCCGCACCAGGCCAACATCCGGATCATCTCCGCCGCCTGTGACCGGCTCGGGATCGACATGGACCGGGCGGCTGTCGTGCTCCACCGCACCGGAAACACCTCGTCGGCCTCGATCCCGCTCGCCCTCGTCGACGCTCTGGAGGCCGGTCGCGTCAACGACGGCGACCTGGTGTTGCTGGTCGGTTTCGGGGCCGGGATGACGGCCGCCAGCGCGGTGATCCGGTGGACGACCGACGCCTCGGAGAGCAACACGTGACCGACGGCGGGCGCATCGTCCTGATCACCGGCGGCTCGCGCGGCATCGGCCTGGCGTGTGCCAAACGCTTCGCCGCGATGGGCGATCACGTCGCCGTCACGTACCACTCGTCGCCACCGCCCGACGGCTTCTTCGGCGTGCAGTGCGACGTGACGTCCGGCGTCGATGTCGATCACGCGTTCTCCGCGGTCGAGGAGCACTTCGGCGGGACGGTCGAGGTGCTGGTCTCCAACGCCGGGGTGACCAAGGACGGCCTGCTCCTGCGGATGACCGAGGACGATTTCGCGGCCGTGCTCGACGCCAACCTCACCGCGTCGTACCGCGTCGCCAAGCGGGCGGCGAAAGGGATGCTGCGGGCCCGGACGGGACGCATCGTGCTGATGTCGTCGGTCGTCGGCCTCCTCGGCTCGGCCGGACAGTCGAACTACGCCGCGTCCAAGGCCGGTCTGGTCGGGTTCGCCCGCTCGCTGGCGCGCGAGCTCGGCTCCCGTTCGATCACGGTCAACGTCGTCGCCCCGGGGCCGGTCGCCACCGACATGACAGCGGCGCTCGGCGGCGACCGGCTCGCGGAGCTCACCGCCGCCGTCCCGCTCGCTCGCGTCGCCGAGCCGGACGAGATCGCCGCGGCCGTCGCCTTCCTGGCCTCCGACGACGCGGCCTACATCACCGGCGCCGTGCTTCCCGTCGACGGCGGGCTCGGCATGGGCCATTGACCCGTACACTCTCAACCCAAACAAACCCCAACCTGGAGAAACACCCGTGGATCAAGAACTGTTCGCCCGCTTTCAGAAATGCGCCGTCGAGGTGCTGTCGGTGGAGCAATCGGCGGTGACGCCCGACGCCAAGTTCGGCGACGACCTCGACGCCGACAGCCTCGATCTCGTCGAACTCGTGATGGCCCTCGAAGAGGAGTTCGGCGTCGAAGTCCCCGAAGAGGATCTCGAGGGCGTCGAGACCGTCCAGCACGCCTACGACATCGTCGCCGGCAAACTCTGATGAGCGGCGGCCGGCGGGTCGCAGTAACGGGCCTGGGAGTTGTCGCCCCGGCAGGCATCGGTCGACAGAACTTCTGGGACGGATTGCTCGGTCCGAGCGTCAACGAGGGCAGCACGACCCGGGTCGCCGACTGGGATCCGAGTCCCTACTTCGACTCCCCGAAAGCGGCGCGGCGCGCCGACCGGGTCGAACAGTTCGCGCTGGCCGCCGCCGCCGAGGCGTTCGACGCCGCGGGCGGACTCGACGCGCTGGGCGTCGACGCGAGCCGCATCGGCACGATCTTCGCCACCGGCGTCGGCGGGATCCACACGCTCGAAGAGCAGATCGAGGTGCGCCTCACCAAGGGTGAGAGGCGGGTCTCGCCGTTCCTCGTGCCGATGATGATGGCCAACGCGGCGGGCGCGTCGATCTCCATGCGCTACGGGCTGCAGGGCCCCAACGAGACGATCGTCACGGCCTGCGCCGCCGGCACCCACTCGATCGGGTATGCGGCGCGGCTGATTCGCTGGGGTGTCATGGACGCGGCGGCGACCGGCGGCAGCGAGACGCCGCTCACGACGACCTCGATCGCCGGCTTCTCCAACATGACCGCGATGTCGACGAGTGGCGTCAGCCGACCGTTCGATGTCGACCGCGACGGGTTCGTGATGGGCGAGGGTGCGGCGGTGCTCATCCTGGAGGAGTGGTCAGCCGCCGAAGCTCGGGGCGCGAACATCATCGGGGAGATCCTCGGCTCGGCGAGCAATGCCGACGCCCACCACATCACGGCGCCCTCCCCCGGCGGCGTCGGCGCGATCACGTGCATGCGATCGGCCCTCGACGAGGCCGGGCTGTCACCGGGCGACATCAAGCAGATCAACGCACACGGCACGTCGACCCCGCTCAACGACGCCGCGGAGGCCGACGCGATCAACGCCGTGTTCGGCGCCGGCCGGGTGCCCGTCGTGTCGACCAAAGGGGTGACCGGTCACGCCCTTGGCGCGGCCGGCGCGCTCGAAGCCGCGGCCGCGTTGCTCTCGATCCAACACGAGATGATCCCGCCCACCGCCAACACGAAGGTGCTCGCCGACGACATGGCGATCGACCTCGTGATGGGTGAGCCGCGGCCGTGGTCGCCCGGTCCCGTGATGTCGAACAACTTCGGCTTCGGCGGCCACAACGGCAGCGTGGTCATCGCGCCGGCTTCCTGAGCCATCGGCGGTCGCGTCGCCCGCGCCGGGGCGGGGCGGCGCGGTCAGGCGTCGGCGAAGACGAACATCAGGTCGCACGTACAGGCGACCTCGTCGCCGACCCTCGCCGCGCCTGAGCCCTTGCCGGCGCGCGCCGACATGCGTCCGAGGGTGACCTCGAGGATCAACTCGTCGCCGGGCACCACCTGACGGCGGAAGCGCGCCTTGTCGAGCCCGCCGAAGAGGGGCAGCTTGCCGGCGTACCGCTCGTCGGCGAGGACGGCGGCCGCGCCGACCTGGGCGATCGCCTCGCACATCAGCACGCCCGGCAACGTCGGCCGGCCCGGGAAGTGGCCGGCGAAGAAGCTCTCGTCGCCGGTCAGCCGCCACCGGCCCGCCGCCGACTCACCCGGCACGATCGAGATCAACTCGTCGACGAGCAGGAACGGCGGCCGGTGCGGGAGCAGGTCGGCAGGGAGTGGCAGATCGGGCATTCCTCAGTCCTCGTGTCCTCGTGTGACGGCACACCGAGACTAGGCGCCATCAACCACACCGAGCACCGACGGCCGCCGCCGGGAGCGCCAGCGACCAAGGCTGGCGGCGGGCCGACCAACCCGGTGCACCACCGACCCGCTCCGAGGCCCGCCAAACAAACAGGGACCGCGGCAAGAGACGTGACCACGGCCGCCGCCGGGAGCGCCAGCGACCAAGGCTGGCGGCGGGCCGACCAACCCGGTGCACCACCGACCCGCTCCGAGGCCCGCCAAACCGAAAAAGGGAAAGACCCGGATCGAGATCCGGGTCTCTCAACCTGGGAATATCCGTCGATGGGGGATCGACATGTGGACTTCCCGTCGAGTGGAACATGGGGGGTGTTCGCACTGCGACTTGTACTTGTGAAAGTATGCACGTGAATAACCGATCTGACAAGTAGAACCACGAGATACTTGGTATCGTTTTTTCAGATGGACGTCCGCCAACTGTCGACACTCGTGGCCATCGCTGACCATGGAACGTTCTCGGCGGCGGCGCGATCGCTGTACACCGTGCAATCGAACGTCTCGGGCCACATCGCCCGGCTGGAGAAAGAACTCGGCGTCACCCTCGTCGACCGGGCCAACGGCGGGCTGACCGACGAGGGCGCGCTCGTCGTCGAGCGCGCCCGGCGCGTGCTGACCGAGATCGACGACATCACCTCCGACATGGCGAGCCGGAACGCGGACGTGTCCGGTCAGACCCGCCTGGGGGTGATCGGCACCACCGCCCGCTGGTTGATGCCGCAGCTTCTCGGCCGGCTCGACGCCGACCACCCCAACGTGCGGGCGGTGATCTCCGAGGGCGCCACGACATCGCTGGTGCCCGCCGTGATCGGCGGCCAGCTCAACGGGGCGATCGTCCACCTCCCCGTCGACGACAGCGAGTTGGTCATCGAGCCGCTGTTCGCCGAGGACCTGTTCCTGCTCGCCGCCGACAGCCACCCGCTGGCCGCGGCATCCGGCGAGCTCCCGTTGGCCGCGCTAGACGATGTCCCGCTGCTCCTGCCGCCGACCGGGTCGTCATTGCGCAAGGTGCTCGACCGCGCTGCCAACAACGTCGGCGTCACTCTGCGGGCGCAGGCCGAGATCGACGGTGTCAGACTGCTCGCCTCGTTGGCCTTCGACGGGTTCGGCGCGGCGATCGTGCCGTCGACCGCCGCCCCGAACTGGGTCGAGGGCCCGTTCAAGCGGATCACGGTGCCGGAGCTCCCCCGCCGCGTCGTCGCCTTCATCAGACGGCGCCGTCCCGGCCCGACGGCGCCGACCCGCGCCGCCCTCGAGGTGTTGCGCACGCTGATCGACGAGGTCGGTCCCGACCAACCGGGCGTCCACCCCAACGCCGGCGCGTTCCAGGTTTCCAAGTCCACCTGAGCCCGACCGCGAATCGCCGTACGCACGTCGCCCCGTCGATCGCAGTACTGTCCGGAGCGTGACCGCCCTCGACCAGACGCCGTTCCCGCTGGCGAAGCTCGTGCCCGCCGAGGCCCGCGTCGACGTGCGGTCGGTCGACGGGCGCAGCGCGGTGTGGGTCGAGTTCACCGCCGCCGACGAGCCCGAGCGGATGTCGTCGCGGACGTCGTCGATCGTCGAGCGGGCGATGCGCGTCGCGCTCGACGAGTCGATCCCGCTCGTGCTGCTGGTCGCCACCGCCGGCGCCGACATCGTGGAGGGCGTTGCCGCCCTCCACGGATGGGGGCGGGCCGCCGCCGCGCTCACGCGCTGCTCCGGCGTCGTCCCCACGTTCGTCATCGTCGACGGCCCGGCGGTGTCCGGGCCCGCGCTGCTCCTCGGACTGGCCGACTTCACCGTGATGACCGAGCGCAGCTACGCCTTCGTCAACGGGCCGGTCATGGTCGAGGAGTTCACCGGCGTGGGGATCTCGGTCGACGAGCTCGGCGGCGCGGCGAACCACGCGCGGTACACCGGGGTTCCGGCGATGGTCGTCGCCGACCGGGAGGCGGCGGTCGACGCGGTTGTCGACCTGCTGTCCTATCTGCCGAGCAACGTCGACGAGGAGCCGCCGCGCCGGCTCGTCGACGATCCCGCCGATCGTCCGTGCCCCGAGGCCGGTGAGCAGATCCCGCCGTCGTCCACCGGGAGCTACGACGTTCGAGCGGTCGCCGCGGCGATCGTCGACGAGGACTCGCTGTTCGAGGTGCGCGAGCGATGGGCGGCCAACCTCGTCACCGCGTTCGCCACCATCGACGGCAGGGCGGTCGGCATCGTCGCCAACCAGCCGATCTCGCTCGCCGGGACGCTCGACATCCCCGCCTCCCAAAAGGCGGCGCGCTTCGTCGCCTTCTGCGACGCCTTCAACCTGCCGCTGATCACACTGGTCGACACGCCGGGCTTCTACCCCGGCAAGGACCTCGAGTGGCGGGGGATGATCCGCCACGGCGCCCAACTCGTCTACGCCTATGCCCGGGCGAGCGTGCCGCGGATCAGCGTGATCCTGCGCAAGAGCTACGGGGGCGCGTACATCGTGATGGACTCCAAGACGATGGGCAACGACCTGTGCTTCGCCTGGCCGTGGGCGGAGATCGCGGTCATGGGGGCCGGCCAGGCGGCGGCGATCCTGGCCCGCCGGGCGACACCGGAGGAGCGCGTCGAGTTCGAGGCCAACTACGCCGAGCGCCTGCTCAATCCGTACGTCGCCGCCGAGCGAGGGTTCATCGACGCGGTGATCGACCCGGCGGAGACCCGCTCGCAGATCGCCCACGCGCTCGCCGTCCTGGAGGACAAGCGGGAGCCGGGCAGCAAGTGCAAACACGGCAATACGCCGCTCTGACGGCGCGCTGACGCTGCCCTGACGAGGCTGCGGGTCGCGTCGCCGAGCCGACCTCGTTGCGGTCGTTGCGACCGATCCCCAGTAACGTCGACCAGGTCGGGGACGGATCCCCCGGCGACCGATACTCGATCGAGCAGCGAGGGGAAGCGACGTGCCCGACACCATCACCATCACCGACGACCGCACGGGAAAGACCGTCACGGTCCCCATCGAAGGTGGGGTGTTCTCATCGGCCGCGCTGCGCGAGCTCGACCCGACGCTCTACTGCTACGACCCGGCGTTCCTGTCCACCGCGTCCTGCAAGTCCGCGATCACCTACCTCGACGGCAACGCGGGCATCCTGCGCTATCGCGGGTACCCGATCGAGCAGCTCGCCGAGCACTCGACATACCTCGAGGTCGCCTACCTGCTCAACAACGGCGAACTGCCCAATCGCGAGCAGCTCGACCAGTGGACCCACGACGTCACCCATCACACGTTCATCCACGAGAACATGCGCAAGCGGTTCGTCGACGGGTTCCACTACGACGCCCACCCGATGGGCATGTTCCTCTCCGCCGTCGCCGCCCTCGGCACGTTCTACGAGGGCGCCAAGGACATCGAGCATCCCGAGATGCGCAAGCGCCAGGTGCTGCGGATGATCGCCAAGGCGCCGACGATCGCGGCGATGATGTACCGCTTCTCGGTCGGCCTGCCGTTCAACATGCCCGACAACGACCTGTCGTACCCGGCCAACTTCTTGAACATGATGTGGAAGATCGGCGAGTACAAGGTCGACCCGCGGCTCGAGCGGGCGATGGACGTGTTGTTCATCCTGCACGCCGACCACGAGCAGAACTGCGGCACGACGGCGATGCGGGTCATCGCGTCGAGCCACGCCGACCCCTACTCCGCCGCCGCCGGCGCCGCCGCCGCGCTCTACGGCCCGCTGCACGGCGGCGCCAACGAGGCGGTCGTGCGGATGCTCGAGGAGATCGGCTCGATCGACAACGTGCCGGCGTTCATCGAGACCGTCAAGGAGGGCCACGGTCGCCTGATGGGGTTCGGGCACAGGGTCTACAAGAACTACGACCCGCGGGCGACGATCATCAAGAAGGCGGCCTACGACGTGTTCGAGGTGACCGGCAAGAACCCGCTGCTCGACATCGCCCTCAAGCTCGAAGACGTCGCGCTGTCGGACTCCTACTTCGTCGACCGCAAGCTGTACCCCAACGTCGACTTCTACTCCGGCCTGATCTACCAGGCGCTGGGCTTCCCGACCGACATGTTCACGGTGCTGTTCGCGATCCCCCGCATGTCGGGGTGGCTGGCGCACTGGCAGGAGCTGCTCGAAGATCCCGAGCAGAAGATCTCCCGGCCGCGGCAGTGGTACGCGGGCGAGGACGAGCGCGACTACGTGCCGCTGCTCGACCGCTGACGATCCGCGCGGCGGGTCGGCGGCGCGATCGTGGCGGCCAATCCCGACCGGATCGCGGCGATCACGAGGTCAATGAGGCCAGAGCGGCGCTGAAGGTCGGGCTCGGGCGCATCACGGCGGAGGCCATCTCGGGGTCGGGGAGGTAGTACCCGCCGACGTCGGCGGGCGCGCCCTGCACGCCGTTGATCTCGGCGACGATCTGCTCCTCGTTCGCCGCCAGCTCGGCCGCCAGCGGGGCGAAGACCGCTGCGAGATCGGGGTCGCCGGTCTGCGCGGCGAGGGCCTGCGCCCAGTAGAGCGCGAGGTAGAAGTGGCTGCCGCGGTTGTCGAGCTTGCCCAACCGGCGGGCGGGCGACTTGCGGTTCTCGAGCACGAGGCCGGTGGCGGCGTCGAGCGTCTCGCCGAGCATCCGAGCGTGGGCGTTACCGGTCACGTCGGCGAGGTGCTCGAACGAGACCGCCAGCGCGAGGAACTCGCCGAGCGAGTCCCAGCGCAGGTAGTTCACCTTGAGCAACTGCTGGACGTGCTTTGGGGCCGAGCCGCCGGCGCCGGTCTCGAACAGGCCTCCCCCGGCGAGCAGGGGGACGATCGAGAGCATCTTCGCGCTCGTCCCGAGCTCGAGGATCGGGAACAGGTCGGTCAGGTAGTCGCGCAGCACGTTGCCGGTCACCGAGATCGTGTCCTCGCCGTTCCGGCAGCGGTCGAGCGAGAACGCCGCCGCCTCGGTCGGGGCCATGATCTCGATTCGCAACCCGTCGGTCTCGTGCTCGGCGAGGTACGCGTGGACCTTGGCCAGCAACTGGGCGTCGTGCGCCCTGGTCGCGTCGAGCCAGAACACCGCCGGCGCGCCGGTGGCAGTGGCCCGGGCGACGGCCAGCCGGACCCAGTCGCGGATCGGCTCGTCCTTGGTCTGGCACATGCGGAAGATGTCGCCCGGCGCGACGTCGTGCTCCATCAGGGTCTCCCCCGCCGCCGTCACGACGCGCATCGTGCCCGCCGCCGGCGCCTCGAACGTCTTGTCGTGGCTGCCGTACTCCTCGGCCTTCTGCGCCATCAACCCGACGTTGGGGACCGAGCCCATCGTCGCCGGGTCGAACGCGCCGTGTTCCCGGCAGTGGTCGATCGTCGCCTGGTAGACCCCGGCGTAGCTGGAGTCGGGGATGACCGCCTTGGTGTCCTGCTGCTCGCCGGCCGCGTTCCACATCTGGCCCGAGGTGCGGATCATCGCCGGCATCGAGGCGTCGATGATGATGTCGCTGGGCACGTGCAGGTTGGTGATCCCCCGGTCGGAGTCGACCATCGCCAGGCCGGGCGCGTCCGCCATGGCCGCGGCGATGTCGGCCTCGATCGGTTCGCGCTCGGCGGCGGGGAGCGACTCGATGACGCCGAGCACCTGGGCCCAGCCGTTGCGCGGGTCGGCGCCCGCCGCGTCGAGCGTCGCGCCGTGCTTGGTGAACACGTCGGCGAAGAAGACCTCGACGCAATGCCCGAAGATGATCGGGTCGGAGACCTTCATCATCGTGGCCTTCATGTGCAGCGAGAAGAGCACGCCGAGCTCCCGCGCGTCGGCGATCTCACGGGCGAGGAACTCGCGCAGGTGGGCGACGCTCATCGTCGTCGAGTCGATGACCTCGTCGGCGAGGATGCCGAACTCGGGTTTGAGCACGGTGACCGCGCCGGCCCTGTCGACGTGCTCGATGCGGACGTCGGTCGGCTCGGCCATCGTCACCGACTGCTCGTTGGCCCGGAAGTCGTGCTCGCCCATCGTCGAGACGTGCGTCATGGAGTCCGGCGACCACGCGCCCATCGGATGCGGATGGTGCCGGGCGTACTCTTTGACCGCCCTGGGCGCTCGGCGGTCGGAGTTGCCCTGGCGGAGCACCGGGTTGACCGCCGAGCCGAGGACGTGGGCGAAGCGCCGCCGCAGCTCGCGCTCCTCGGCGGACTCCGGCTCGTCGGGGAAGTCCGGGATGTCGTAGCCCTTCGACCGGAGCTCGGCGATCGCCGCCTTGAGCTGCGGGATCGACGCCGAGATGTTCGGCAGCTTGATGATGTTCGCCTCCGGCGTGAGCGCCAACTCGCCCAGTTCGCTCAGCGCGTCACCGATCCGCTGGTCGTCGGTCAGCCGCTCGGGAAAGGTGGCGATGATCCGACCGGCGAGGGAGATGTCGCGCGTCTCGATCTCGACGTCGGCCGCCGACGCGTAGGCCTCGACGATCGGGAGCAACGAGTAGGTCGCCAGCAACGGGGCCTCGTCGGTGTGGGTGTAGATGATCTTCGACGTCATGGGGATCCTGTCCGGGGGCGGGCCGTGAACTTGTCTCTTACTTGTCTTGACTGTAGCGGCTCCGGCCGTGCGGCACATAGCCGCGGCCGGGCGGGACGGAGCGCCCTGCATGTCTGCCATCTACGATGCTCGGCCGTGGACTTCGCGTGGACGCTCGAGCAAGAGGAGTTGCGGGCCAGGGCGCGCAAGGTGGCCGCGGAGGCGGTCTCCCGATTCGGACGGCACAACGACTCGTGGATCAATGGGTTCTCCAAGGAGTTCGCCCGCGAGCTGGCCGCCCAGGGCTGGATCGGGATGACGTGGCCGACCGAGCACGGCGGCGGCGGGCAGCCGCCGATCAACCGGCTGATCGTTGGCGAGGAGCTGATCGCCGCCGGCGCGCCGATCGCCGCGATGTGGTTCGCCGACCGCCAGATGGGCCCGACGCTGATCAACTACGGCACGGCCGACCAGCGGGCCGAGTTCCTCCCCGGCATCCTGTCCGGGGAGGCGACGTGGTGCATCGGCATGTCCGAGCCGGACGCCGGCTCGGACCTCGCCGGGCTGAAGACAACGGCGGTCTGCGACGGCGACGAGTTCGTGATCAACGGCCAGAAGATCTGGACCAGCTTCGGCGCGCTCGCCGACTACTGCTACCTCATCTGCCGCACCGACAGCTCGGGCCCGCCGCACAAGGGGATCAGCGAGGTCATCGTGCCGATGGACACGCCCGGGATCGAGGTCCGCCCGATCACCGACATGACCACCAACCGTCACTTCTGCGAGGTGTGGTTCACCGACGTGCGGGTTCCGGCGGCCAACCTCGTCGGCGTCGAGGGCAACGCGTTCAAGCAGACGATGCGGCAACTCGAGCACGAGCGGGGCGGGATCGACCGGCTCGTCTCGAACCGGGCGCTGTACGAGATCGCGACAGAGCGGGCCGACACCGGCGACCCCCGCGTGCGCGACGAGATGGCGGCGATCGAGACCGGCTATCGGCTGGGCCGCATCCTCGTGACGCGCGAGGTGCTCGGGCAGGCGCCGGCCGGATTCTCCGCCGCCACCAAGTGCTTCTGCACCGAGCACGAGATTCGCGTGGCCAACTTCGTCAGCCGGGTGCTCGGCGCCGAGGCGACGCTGTGGGACGACGTCACGCGCGGCCTCACATACGCCCCGGGCTACACGATCATGGGGGGAACGTCGGACATCATGCGCAACATCCTCGGCGAACGGGTGCTCGGCCTGCCTCGTGAGCCCCGGTGACCGGTCCGACGGTCCGGCGGCGGTTCCCGGCGGCGGTTCCGGCGACGATCAGTAGGATCGGAGACGATGAGGTCCGGCGATGAAACCACCTGAGTTCCTGGACTTCGACGTCGGCGGCGCCACCTTGGGGGCGCTGCGCTGGGAGGGCATCGAGGGCGCGCGGACGGTCGTCGCGGTGCACGGCATCTCGTCGAACGCGTGGGCGTGGGACCCGGTCGCGCATCATCTCGCCGGTGGCGCCAACCTGCTCGCGGTCGATCTGCGCGGGCGCGGTCGGAGCTTCGAGGCGCCGGGTCCGTTCGGGATCCGCCAGCACGCCGACGACGTCGCCGCCATGATCGAGCAGCTCGGCGGTCACGCGCTGGTGGTTGGGCACTCGATGGGCGCGTTCGTGGCGATGATGACGGCGGCCCGGCGCCCCGAGCTGGTGGACGACGTCGTCCTGGTCGACGGCGGCCCGCGGCTTCCCGTCCCCGCCGGCGCCGACATCGACGAGGTGCTCGGCGCGACGCTCGGCCCGGCGCTCGAGCGGCTGGGCACGACGTGGCCCGACCGTGTCAGCTACTACACGATGTGGTCGCAGCACCCGGCCTTCGCCGACGGCATCAGCGTCGATCTCGAGCGCAACCTCCTGGCCGACCTGGTCGAGGTCGACGGCGGCTTCCGCGCCGCCGTCAACGAGACGGCCGTCCGCACCGACGGACGGGAGCTTCTCGCCGACGACGGCGTCCGGGAGCTCCTCGACCGGCGCGGCTCGCCGACCGTGATCATCAGGGCGCCCAACGGCCTGCTCGGATCTCCACCGCCGCTGATCAGCGACGCGATGCGCGGGTCGTACCCGCAGCACCGGTGGATCGAGGCCGACGGGACGAACCATTACACCGTGCTGGTCGGCCCGCAGGGCGCGTCGATCGTCGCCGAGTCGATCCGCAACGCGCTGGCCGGGACGTGACGGCGGCGATCCTCACGGCGCCGGGATGTCGACTTTCAGGACGACCCGTCCCGATGTCCGCTGATCGACGCTGTCGGGCCCCACGGCTTCCTCGAGCGTGACGCTGAACGCGGTCACCCGGTGACGCTCGACGCCCGCCCACAGGGTCACCGCGTCGCCACCGTGGAACGTGCCGACCGGCACGAGGAGGCCGTCCTCGGTGCGCAGCCACGCCTCGTAGAACTGGCCGCCCTCCCGGCGCGGGAGGCTCGGCGCGTCGAGCTCGATCCGCAGGCCCGAGTCGAACGACGCCATCTCGATCGAGCCGTCGACGCCGTCGATCAGGCCGGTGGGGACGAGGTCGGCGGAGAACTGATCGGCGCCGGTCGATCCGCCGACCGCGCTGAGCGCCACGACCCCGACAAACAGGAACGCCACGACGGCCGCGGCGCCCAGCACGGCCGGCCGGATCCAGTGCGGCGATCGCCGGACCGCGGCCGGCGCGCCCGCGACGGCCTCGCTGCGCACGCCGGCGACGATGCGCTCACCGAGGTCGGCGGGCGGTTGCTCCCAGGTCGCGGCGTCCGCCAGCAGCGTCTCGACCTCGGGGCCGAGGGCGATCTCGGTCGCGTCGAGGTCGGCGTTCTCGCGCCCGCCATGTTCGTTGTCGTCACCGGTCATCGGAGGTCTCCACGATCATTACGCCGCCCCGTCCGATTCGGTTCGCGCCGACCCCCACCCGAAATCTTCGCGGATTGTTGCGCCCAGCGCGATGAGACCGCGGAATTTCGGGAGGGGGGACGGATCATGGCGCGGGCTCGTCGGTGGTGCGGAGGTGGGCGAGGCGGATCGCCAGCCGGCGATGGGCCCGGTGGGATCGGGACTTCACGGTCCCGACCGGCACGCCGAGGCGATCGGCGATCTGGGCTTGCGTCCAACCCTCGAGATGCTGCAACCGCACGACCTCGCGGTCGTCGGGGTCGAGCGAGTCGATCGCCGCCCTGACGCCCCACACGGTCTCGATCTCCTCGGCGCTCGGCGGGAGCGCGACGAGGGCGGTGTCACCCGGATCGGCCGACTCGAGCGGGCGGGTCGAGCGGCGCCGCTCCCGGCGCTGGACGTCGATCGCCGCCCGCCGGGCGATCGTCGCCAGCCATGGGGCGAAGTCGCGGCCCGGCTCGAACGACTCCGCGTTGCGCCAAGCCTGCAGGAACGTGTGCTGCGTGACCTCCTCGGCGTGCTGGCGATCACCGAGCACCCGGAAGGCGATCGTGAACACCAACCCGCCGTATCGGTCGTACAGCGTGCGCACGGCGTCCTCGTCGCCATCGCGCAGCCTGAGCGCCAACACGCGGTCCTCGGCGACGACGGGGGCGGGGCGGAACTCGTGCACGGAAGCGCCCAGCGTATGCGTCCCGGCGGCCCGCGGGGCGGAGCCATCCGGCCACGCCGCGCGTCACGCCGGGTCTGGCCGCGGCTCGAACGGTCTTCCGTCCGAGGGGTCGGCCTGGTCAGACCGGGACCGACCCCGGCCCGCGCGCCGCGTCGGCGAGCTGGCGGCTGACGGCGTCAGCCAGTTCTCGGGTGGTGAACGGCTTCATCAGCAACACGTCGGTCTCGTCATGACCGCTGCGCCGGGCCAATACGTCCTGCGGGTATCCCGACACGAACAGGATCGGCAACGCCGGCCGCGAGATCCGGGCCCGATCGGCGAGTTCGAACCCGTCGACCCCGCCCGGCAACACGACGTCGGTGATCATCAGGTCGATGTCGCCCTCGGCCGCGAGATGCCCGAGCGCGCCCTCGGCGTGCTCCGCCTCGACCGTTCGGTAGCCCAGGTGCCCGAGCAGCGCGGCGGTGAGCGATCGCACCGTGTCGTTGTCCTCGACGACCAGGACGACCTCCCGACCTCCGCTGACCACGCCGGGGGTGTGCTCGGGCGCCGGCGGCGGGGCGCAACGCTCCAGCGTTTCGAGAAGGTAGATCTGGACCGTCGTCCCCTCGCCCGGCTCGCTGAGGATCCGAAAGAACCCTCCGGATTGCAGCACGAAGCCGTACACCATGCTCAGCCCGAGTCCGGTGGCGAGACCGACCCCTTTGGTCGTGAAGAACGGCTCGCACGCCTGCGCCACGACGTCCGGCGTCATCCCGACGCCGCCGTCCGCGACCTCCAATCGGACGTAGCGCCCCGGCGGCACCCCTCCGGAATCGACCTCCACCACGTCCACGTTGCTGGTCCTGATGTGCACGTCGCCGCCCTCGGGCATGGCGTCTCGAGCGTTGACCGCCAGGTTCAGGACCGCCGACTCGAGCTGCGCCGGATCGACCTTGCAGGCCCGCAGGCGCTCGGCGGTCTCGACGTGCACGCTGAACGTCTCGCCGAGGGAGCGGATGAGCAACTCGCGCATGCCGGCGACCAGCTCGCCGATGTCGACCGGTCGCGGTCGGAGCGTCTGCTTGCGGGAGAACGCGAGCAGCCGCTCGGTCAGGACCTTGGCGTGCTCGGCCGCTTCGAGGGCGGCCGCGATCCGCGCGTCGCGCTCGACGTGGTCCTGCCCACACACTTGAGCGAGTTCGAGGTTGCCCCTGATGGCCACCAGGATGTTGTTGAAATCGTGCGCGACTCCGCCGGTCAGCTGCCCCAGCGAGTTCATCTTCTGCGCCTGGCGGAGGGCGGACTCCAAACGCTCGTTCTCCTGGTCGAGCTCGAACTGCGCAGTGACGTCGGTCGCGACGAGCATCAGCCGGTCGATGCCGTTGTCGCCCGGAATCGGGACGACGCGCGTGTCGAACCGCCGCTCGATGCCACCGGCGGTGAACCCGGTCGAGTAGCTGAATGGCTCGCCGGTCGCGAGCACCTGCTCGACCGCGCCGACGACGGTTCGCCGGTCGGCTTCGGGGACGAAGTCCTCGGCCGGCGCGCCGATCACGTCCGCCATGTCCATACCGCTGAACAATCGGTTGACGAACTTGATCCGCCGATCGCGGTCGACGATCACGATCGAATCCGGGGAGTTCTCGATCAGCGAGCGAAGGGTCAGGTCGATCAGTTCGAGCTCGGCCTCGATCCGCGACTGTTCGGTGACATCGGTGGAGATGAGGGCGACCAGCCCTTCGATCGGCGTGCCCCGGAGCGCGACCACCCAATTGCTGTACACCGACGCGCTTCTCAGTCGTGCGGCACGGGAGTAGAACTGCTGGGGCAGCCCGGTGGAGCGGCTGAGGGCGACCGCGTCGCGCAGCACGTCGTGGTACTCGACGTCGGCGAAGCGGTAGACGGACTCGCCAGCGCCCGCCCCGGAGAGCGTGGTGGAGTTCACATAGTGGACACGGTCGAGAGCGTCGATCAGGGTGATGAAGTCCGATCCACCCTCGACCTGCTCGAACCAACGAGGCGAGATGCCGTCGAGCGGGGCCGTTCGACAACTCGACGACACCACGTTGCGTAAGGGCTTCGGCACTATCGGCAACATATCACCGAAGGCGCCAGGGATGACCCAGCCGGTCGAGCCATGGCCCCGTCGGCGGTTCAACCGAGGGAAGTGGGCACGACGGGACTCGAACCCGGGACCTCTACCGTGTCATGGTAGCGCTCTAACCAACTGAGCTACGCGCCCGTAGCGGAGACGTACGTTACCAGCCCGAGGCGCGGCCACCCACCTTCCGCCCGCCGGCGCTCGGGCCGAACGAGACGCGCTCAGTCCGGCTCGTCGAGCGGCACGATCAGGCCGTAATGCCCGTCGTACCGGCGGTACAGCACGTGACCGCGCCCGGTCTCGGCGTCGCTGAAGAAGACCCACGGCTCGCGCCCCACGTCGAGCCGCTCTTCGGCGGTCGCGATGTCGAGCTCGGGGGCCCGGTGCGGGTCGACGACCAACCAGTCCGTCGCCGGCACGGTGCCCTCGACCGCTCCCGCGCGGAAGTGCACCGAGTACCGGCCGTCGTCCGCTTTGGCCACGAGCGCGTCGTCGCCGGATGTCTCCTCGACGAACAAGAAGAAGTCGTAGCTCATCGACTCGAGGTCGAAGACGGCCTCCTCGACCGTCGACGCGGCCGGGGCGAACGACTTGTGCCGGACGATCCGCCGCTCGTCGACCGGGCGCGGGTAGTACGGCGGCCGGGCCGGAGCGAGGTCGCCATGACGCCACCCCCCGTCGGCGCTGACCTGGCGGCGGTGCGACAGCGCCTGGCGCCGTTCGGCTCGGTGCCGGAGCTGACCGCGGAGGCGATGCTCGACCGCGTCGATCGCCTCGTGGAACGTCGCCGCGTCGACGTGGGCTCGCACGGGGCCCTGCCTGATGTCGAGCACGACGCGGACCATCACCGGCGAGTCCTTGGTGTGCTCGGGATGCCGTTCGGCGCGGATTCGGGCGTGGACGACGCGGTCGTCGATCGATCGGATCACCTTGTCGACCATCGCCACCACCGCCTTGCGCTGGCCGCTCGACACCTGGCCCGAGGTCGAAACCTCGATCGGCACGCCCGGTTCCACCTGATCGGACATCTCGGCCGCCTCGTCACTCATCGTCGATGTTCCTCCGTCTGTGGTTGCGATGCTCTCACCAGGCCCGCCCCCGCGTCAGGGGCCAACGTCCTGCTGCCATGCACGACTGAGTCACGCACGATCCGTACGGTATCCGAACCCTCCGCCGAGACGGCCCTCCAGACGGTCATCGCAGGCGTAGCGACACCTCGTTCGCCATCAGCCGGCCGGCGCGCGTGAGCGACAACCGTTCGGGATGCAGCGGGTGCGCCACGACGAGTCCGCCGAGCAGTTCCAGCGCCTCGGGCGCGAACGCGTCGGCCGGCACCCCGTCGCGGGTCCGGAGGACGAGTTGCAGGCCCTCGACGCGGCGCGCCTCCTCGTCCAGCGTCTCCGACGCGGCGACCACCGACCGGCCGCGTTGGATCGAGTCGACATAGCGATCGGGCGTGCGGACGTTCCACCACCGGACGCCGTCCTGATGCGAGTGGGCCGCGCACCCGAAGCCCCGATAGTTCCCCTGCCGCCAATACAACGCGTTGTGCCGCGACTCGTGACCGGGGCGCGACCAGTTCGAGACCTCGTAGTTCGCGAGGCCGGCGGCGGACAACAACTCGTCGGCCAACTCGTACTTGTCGGCCTGGTCGTCGTCGTCGGGATGGCGGTCGGGCTCGGCGGCCAACGGGGTGCCGGGCTCGACCGTCAGGCCGTACGCGGACACGTGCGGCGGGTCGAGTTCGAGCGCCTCACGGACCGTCGCCTCCCAGTCGTCGACCGACTCTCCGGCCGCGCCGTAGATCAGGTCGAGGTTGAACGAGGGCAGGCCGACGGCCCGGATCGCCCCGACGGCGCCGACGACGTTGGCCGGGTCGTGGGTTCGGCCGAGCGCGGCGAGCACGTGCGGCGACATCGACTGCACGCCGACGCTGACCCGGTTGACGCCGGCCGCCACGTACTCCTCGAGCAGGCCGACGGCCACGTCGTCAGGGTTGCACTCGACGGTGACCTCGGCCCCGGGACGGACCGGGATCGCGGCGATCACCTCGGCCAGCGCCGCCGGCGCCACCAGGGTCGGCGTTCCGCCGCCGACGAACACGCTGTCGGCCGGCGGCAACCCGTCGGCGACGGCCGCGGCGACCTCGCAGCCGAGCGCGGCGAGATACGCGTCGATCAGGTGGTGGCGGTCGGTCCAGGTGGCAAACGCGCAGTAGTCGCATTTCGACGCGCAGAACGGGATGTGGACGTACGCCCCGAACGCCGTCATGCGCGCTCCGCGCCGGGCGGGTCAGATCGGCTTGAAGAGCAGGTCGAGGGCGGCGAGCCGATCGCCCACCTGGTCGACCGGCACGTCGAGCATCGCCGCGATGGCGCGCGTGTCATCACCTCGAACCGTAATGACCCGGCCGTTGAAATCCTGCCGCTGGACCTGGATCAGTCGGAGGTATCGGGCCAGCATCTCGAACGTGGAACCGCTGAGTTGGAGCAGTTTGGACACGTCGATCGCCAGTTTCTTGTTGACCGAGGACTCGGTCGCCGCGGCCTCCGATCCGGTGATCTCACGGGGCAGGAGTTGCTCGATCGGGACGTTGTAGAACTGGGCCAGGCGGTCGAGCCGCGGCACCGAGAGGGCGCGTTCGCCGCGTTCATAGGCGCCGAGCACCGACGCCTTAAACTCCTCGCGCGACTGCTTCTCGACCTCCTGCAACGACAATCGCTTCTGCTTGCGGATCACGCGCAGGCGTTCGCCGACCTGGCGGCTATACGCGGATGGAGCGACTTCGTCGAAAGAGACCATGAGAACTTCCCGCCTCGCGTGTCGAGAGCTGCCGCTGAGAACTCCCGGCGACATCGTGAATGTGTTGGGTTGAACAGTAGGACAAATCGGGGGAGAATCCAAGGATCAGTGACGCAGTGCCACGCAGAGTGTGGTACAAGCGATCGCTGCCGTCTCCGTCCTCAGAATTCCCGAACCGAGACCGACCGAATCGACCGCGAGCGACAACTCACGCTCGGTCCAACCACCCTCGGGTCCTATTGCCACAAAACCGTCCCGGTGCGTGAGGCTCCGGCCACCAGGTTCGGCGACGACCGCCGTCGGCAGCACGGCGGTCGACTCGACCGGCCCCTCGACGGTCAGCCGCCAGACCCGGCGGCTCTGGCGGCACGCCTCGTCGGCGATCCGCTGCAAACGGGCGACGTGCTTGCCGGCCCGAGCGCCGTCCCACCGCACGACCGAGCGGTCGGCGTGTAGGAGCACGACCCGCTCGGCGCCGATCTCGGCGACCTTCTGCACGAGCACGTCGACGCGCTCACGCTTCGGGATCGCGACGGCGATGGCGACCGGCGGAGCGCGCCGCTCCTCGTGTTCGAGCGGCCCGTCCGCCTCGAGGACCGCGTCTCCGGCGACGATGGTCGGCCGCCACCGGCCCCGTCCGTCGGTGACCGTCACCGACTCGCCGGCGCGCAGGCGGAGCACCCGCGACAGGTGGTGCGCGGTCGCGTCGTCGAGCACCAGCGGACCGCCGACTTCCAGGACCTCGGGCTCGACCAAGACGTGGGCGGCAGCCGCACGGCGTTGCGCAGCAGCGTCCATCGTCAGGAGAACGCTGACTTGATTCGGGAGAACAGCCCTTCCTTGCCGTTGCCGACGATCTCCCCCCGGCCGGCGGCGTACTCGGTGAGCAGTTCGACCTCCGCCTCGGTCAGCTTGGTGGGGATGTCGACGCGCACCCTGGCGCGCAGATCGCCGCGCCCGCGGCCGTGCAATCGCGGGACGCCCCGCTGGCGCAGCACGAACTCACGTCCTGGCTGGGTGCCGGGTGGGATCACGAGATCCTCGGCGCCGTCGAGGGTCTCGAGCTCGAGCGAGGTGCCGAGCGCGGCCTGGGCGATCGAGATCGGCACCTCGGTCACCAGATCGACGTCCTCGCGGACGAAGCGCTCGTGCGGCGCGACCCGCAGGTGCACGTACAGGTCGCCCGCGCCGCCACCCCGCGGGCCGGCGGCGCCGCGGCCGCTCAGGCGCAGGGTCGACCCGGTGTCGACGCCGGCCGGGACGTCGACCTCGTACGTCTTGTCGATCGTCACACGACCCTCCCCACGGCAGTTCGCGCACGGCGTCGCGATCACCTCGCCGAGGCCGCCGCAGCGCGCGCACGGGCTGGCGGTCACCATCTGGCCGAGCAGGCTCTGCCGCACGCGTTGGACCTGGCCGCTGCCTCGGCAGTCGCTACAGGTGACCGGCTTGGTCCCCCCGCCGGCCCCGCTGCCGCCGCATTCGTCACAGCGGACCGGCAACTTGAGCGTCACGCTGACCTGGTCGCCGAAGACGGCCTCCTCGAACGTCAGGTCGGCGATGACCTCGAGATCTTGCCCCCGCGGCGGCCCGGCCGGGCCCCGCTGTCGACCGCCGAACGGGTTGCCGCCGCTGCCGCCGAAGAACGCGTCGAAGATGTCGCCCAGCCCGCCACCGAAGATGTCCTCGGGGTTCGGGCCTGGGCCGCCGCGGACGCCGGCCTCGCCGTGCCGGTCGTATCGGACCCGCTGCTCGTCGTCGGAGAGCACGGCGTACGCCCGCGAGACCTCCTTGAATTGCTCCGCGGCGTGCTCGTCGCCGGCGTTGGCGTCGGGGTGCAGCTCGCGGGCGCGCCGGCGGTACGCCTTCTTGATCTCCTCGGCGGAAGCCGTCCGGGAGACACCGAGGAGTTCGTAGAAGTCAGCCATTTCGCAGTACAGGATGCCCGCGAATCGACCGCGCGACTCAGCCCTCTTCGATTCGTTGTCCGAGCTGCTCGCTCACGACCTCGACGGTGGCCAGGGCCTGCGGGTAGTTCATCCGGGTCGGACCGAGCACGCCGACCGATCCGAGATGCTCGCCATCGACGACGACCGGGGCGACGACGACCGAGCACGCGGACAGCGGCTCGACGCCGTGCTCGACGCCGATCGCGACCGACATCCCGCGGTTCACGATGTCGCTGACGAGCGACACGACGATGAACTGTTGTTCGAGGGTCTGCAACACGGAGCGGACGATCTCGACGGCGTCGAACGCGTTGGCCACCTCGGCGGCGCCGCCGGTGTAGACGTGATCGTCGGTGGCCAGCGTCCCAAGCGCTTCGAGCACCTCCGTGCAGAGTGAGTCGACCGCGGGGTCGCCGGTCGGCGCCGGCGTCACGCTCCCGAGCACATGGCCGTCCAACGTCGCCGACAGATGGGCGCCGGCGGCGGCCAATCGAAGCTCGCCGTCGTCGTCACCGAGTTCGATCTGCACGTTCTCGACCGTGCCGTTGGCGAACACGACGACGACCGTGGCCACGGCGCGCGACAGCGCGACGAGCTGGACCTGGCGGACGGGCACCGCCTCGGAACGCGGGCCGACGACGACCGACGCGTTGTGCGTGACGTCGGCGAGGAGGTTCGACGTCTGGTGCAACAACTCCTCGAGGCGGCCGTGGGCGGCCGAGAAGAAGTCGCCGACCTGGCGGGCGGCGACGTCGTCGAGGCGTCCGGGACGGGCGAGATGGTCGACGAAATACCGGTACCCCTTGTCGGTCGGGATCCGTCCGGCCGACGTGTGCGGCTGGATCAGAAAGCCGTCTTGTTCGAGTTGGGCCATCTCGTTACGGACGGTCGCCGACGACACGCCGATGTCCGGCGCCGTCGCGACATGGCTCGACCCGACCGGCTGCGCGGTGGCGATGTACTCCTGTACCACGGCGGCCAGGATGGCGGTCTTGCGGTCGTCGAGCATCTGGCGGTCAATCCTACCGACCGCCAATGGCGCGGGCGGCGGTCAGCCCTTGACCGCGTCCAGACGCCGCAACGCCTCGAGCCGTTCGGCGGCGTGGTCGAGCATCGGTTCGACCGGGTCGGGCGCCCAACGGGTGACGTACTCGCCGCTCGGGTCGTAGCGCTCCCGCTGCGTCGACGGGTTGAACACGCGGAAGTACGGCGCGGCGTCCGAGCCCGTCCCCGCCGCCCACTGCCAGCCATGGTTGTTCGAGGCGAGATCCCCGTCGACGAGATGGTCCATGAACCAGCGGGCCCCCCACTGCCACGGCAGGTGGAGATCCTTGACGAGGAAGCTGGCGGTGACCATGCGGACGCGGTTGTGCATCCAGCCGGTCGCCGCGAGCTGGCGCATCCCCGCGTCGACCAGACCGAAGCCGGTCGTCCCGGCCGCCCAGCGGTCGAAGCGCCGGCGGGCCGCGGCGCCGGTGTCGACGGGCATCGCGTCCATCCGGCGGTTGAGGTTCTGCCAGGCGGTACGCGGCTGCTCGGACAGGATGTCGGCGTAGAACTCGCGCCAGGCGAGCTCGGCGGAGAACACCGTGTGCGCCCGCGAGCCGGCGCCCGACGCGTCGAGTGCGGCGAGCAGTTGGCGCGGGTGGATCGTGCCCCACTTGAGGTGTGGGGAAAGCCGGCTCGTGCCGTCGAGCGCCGGCACGTCACGCTGCTCGTCGTACTCATCGAGCGCCCCTGACAGGAAGTCGGACCAGCGGTCGTGCGCCGCGGCCTCACCCGCCGGGGGAAGGTCGCAGCCCGGATCGGGGCGCGGGCCGAGCGAGTCGGACGAGACGGCGTCGCCGGCCCATCCGACGTCGCCCTCGAGCGGCGCGTCGAGGGGGTCGTCCCAACCGACCGACCGCCAGACCTTGGAGAACGGGGTGAACACCGCGTACGGCGTTCCGTCGGCCTTTCGCACGCCGCCGGGGTCGACGGCGTAGGGCGACCCGACGCCGCGCAGGCGGCGCCCGTCGGCCCGCAACCGGTCTGCGACGGCGGCATCGCGGCGGCGTCCGTACGGCCCGTAGTCACGGCTGACGTACACCGCTTCCGCGCCGGACTCCTCGGCGAGCTTCGGGATCTCGACCGCCGGGTCGCCGCGCCGGATCACCAGCCCCGCGCCCGATTGGGCGCGGATCGACCCGTCGAGCGCGACGAGGGTGTCGTGGAGAAACGCCCGGCGGGCGGGCCCCGCCTCGCCGAACACCGGGTCGATCACGAACACCGGGACGACGTCGCGGTGATCGGCTGCCGCCGTGGCGAGGGCCGGGTGGTCGGCGAGGCGCAGATCCCGGCGGAACCAGACGATGGCGCGTGGCGCGTTCACGGTCACGTTGTAGCCGGTCGCGCCGCGTTGTGCACCGCCGGACACGCGGTCGGCATCCCCCGAGGTCCGCCCGAAATTACGCGACGAGGTTGCGCCTGCCGCAATGTCTCGCGAACAGAACGGTGACCGTGCGGTTCCCGTCGCCGACTGGCAGGATGTCTCGATGTCCCGGACGCCACGTCGACGCCTCCCGGTCGGGCTCGCCGCGCTGACGGCCGCCATCCTGCTCAGCGCGTGCGGGAGCGACGCCCCGCGCTCGCAGACGCCACAGATCGTGATCGACGACGGGTCACCTCTGGCGGACCTACTGCTCACCGTCGACGACGTCGCCCCGATCTCGGGGTTCGACGGGGTGGAGCGTCGCGAGCTCGACGAGCTTTCGTTGTTCGAGAATCCTGACCCGCGTGGACCCTGCGGAACCCCGGTCACGCCGCCGTCGTTCCAGCCGGCGGCCGGGCGGGCATTGAGCGGCGCCACGATCAACCTGATCCAGGTCATCGCACCGGCCACTCCAGCCGACCGCGACTACCTCGAGGCGCTGATCGCCGACCAGGGCCCGCCGTGCGACGGTTACACCTCGACGACGAACACCGGCGCGACACAGACCGTCAGCGACATCACGGTCTACGCGGCGACCGGCGAGGGTGTGCTCGGCGTCGCGTGGACCAATCTCGTGGAGGTCGAGGGCGACTTCCTGTACGCCGGCCTCGTCGCGCTCGAGGCGGCCGACGCGATCACGTTCGTACAGGTGCACGGCGCGTCGCCGATCCCGCACGAGGGGATGGAGCTGCTCGCCGAGCGGGCGATCTTCCGGCTGCACGGGCAGGGTTAGCGGCCGGGCGCGCTATCGGCCGACGTCGCCGCAGGTCGACTCGCCGGAGAGATCGACGAACTGAAGGGTCTGGGCGTCGCCGGGCAGCCCGCTCACGTCGACCCGGATCTCGACGCTGTGCGTCGCCGAGCCGACCACCTCGCACATGTACTCGTTGACCACGGTCCACTCCTGAGCGGTCCCGTCGGCGCCGAACCCGCTGACCGTCTCGGTCGCGCTCGACCCCTGCTCTGACGCCGCGCCAGCCGTGCCCCACCGCGCCTGGAGGTCGATGCTCGGCCACGACTCGAACGAGTTGCGCTCCGCGCCCGCCACGAGCGCCGCCTCGAAGGAATCGCCGGGTTCCAGATCGGCGACCTGGGCCGGCTGGAGGTCGAAGGTGACGCCGCCGTCGACGAGCACCAGCGTGCCGAACTGGTCGATTGCGGCGAGGTGCTCGATCTCGCCCCCGCCGGTGTCGGCGAGAGCCGTGCGCCCTTCGATCTCCGCGCGCACGCCGCCGTCGGACACGATCATCGCGAGCACGAGCGGCAGCCCGGTCGAGTTGCCCGTTTCCGGCGCCGCGATCCGGAACATGACGCGCAGCGGCTCGGGGAACCTGAGGCCGTCCGGCCGAAGGCGATAGGCGGCGCCGATCGGCGTCGCGCCGTCGAGTCCGACGACGGTGGCGGGGTCGACCGTGTCGATGCCGAGGTCGGTCCCCTGGCGCACCACGCCGGCCGGCACCTCGAGGCTCACGACGCCGTCCGCGCTCGCGAGGACGACCGGCTCGACGATCGGCGGCGGCAGGTTCGTGCCGGTGGCCGGCTCGGTCGACGTCGTTGCCCCGTCCGACGAGCAGGCCGCGAGGGCGAGCAGGCAGGCCAGCCCGAGGCGCACGCTCCCCTGTGATTTCGTCATCTGTCTGGCCGCCTCCGGCGCGAGTCGTGAGCGCGCGGAACGTACCACTTCGACCCCCGGTTGGCTCGGTCACCCCGGGCCGCGCGGGACAACGAACGCGGCCGAACGACCGGAACCGGCCGTCGCCCGGTGGTCCTCGACCGGGCGCGGCCTAGGGCGCGACCGTCGCCGGCTCGACCACCGTCGGCCGGCTCACGAGGTAGACCGCGGCGCCGAACGCGCACGCGATGCTGACGAACCCGCCGTAGGCCAACGACCAGAAGGCGCTGATGTTGTCCGCGATCCAACCGGTGATCGGGCCGCCGATCGGCGTCGACCCGAGGAACGCGACCGCTTGGAGCGCCATCAGCCGGCTGCGCATGTCCGACGGCGACTCCTGCTGCGTGAGCGCGTTCGCCGCCGTGATGAAGCCGGCGCCGCCGAGGCCGAGCGGGATCGACCAGAGGAACGCCAGCTCGATCGTCTCGGTCATCGCCAGCCCGACTCCACCGACGCCGAGGATCAGCACGTTGACGAGGAACCAGCGCATCGACACCCGCTGGAGGCGGGCGGTGAGCAGCGCGCCGGCGAGCGACCCGATCGACGTCACCGCCAGCACGTAGCCGAACGCCTCGTCGCCGCCCCAGTTCTGCTCGGCGAGCTTGGGGAGCGACACCGTGTAGTTGAAGGCGAACGTCGACACGATCACGAGCACGACGTGGATCACGACCATGTCGCGTCGGCTGCCGAGGAACCGCAACGCGTCGCGGACCGGTTGCCCGCCCCTGGCCCGGCGCGGCATCAGGAACATCTCCTCCGGCCTGATCGCCGTGAGGCTGAGGATGATCGCCCCGAACGTGATCCCGTTGATGATGAAGCACCAGCCCGTCCCGACCGTCGCCACGAGCACGGCGGCCAGCGCCGGGCCGAAGATCCGCGAGCCGGTCATCACCGCCGTGTTGAGCGAGGTCGCGTTCGGGATCTCCTGGGGCTCGACCAGCTCGGTGACCAGCGCCCGCCGGGCCGGATTGTCGAAGGCGTTGACGACGCCGAGGACGAGCGAGAGCCCGTAGACCACCGGGAGGTTGACCAGGCCGGCGAGGTCGAGCGAGCCGAGCAGCAACGCCTGGCCGGCCAGGGCGCTCTGGGTGACGATCGCCAGCCGCCGCCGGTCGTGGCCGTCGGCGAAGGCACCGGCCCAGGCCCCGAGGGGCCGCATCGGCAGGAACTGGCAGGCGACGGCGATCCCGACCGCCGTCGCCTCGCCCGTCAAGCGGAACACGAGCAGGGCCATCGCCGTCAGCTGGAGCCACGTCCCGACGTTGGAGATCGCCAGCCCGCCGAAGAACAGCCGGGCGTTCCGGTAGCGCAGCGAGCGGAAAGTGGCCGACATCGCCTCCATCGTTATCAGCCGATCCCGGCGCGGGACGGGGCGGACCCGCCTCGCTGGCGCGTCGACCCGCGGTGTGCCACTGTGGGTGGCACTGTCCGCCGACGACGAACGGAGCAGCGATGATCCCTCGCCCCCTGATCGGCCTGATCGCCGCCTCCGCCCTGGTCGTCGCGGCGTGCGGATCCGACCCGGGCGAGCCCTCCGGCAACATCGAGATCAACTGCGCTGACGGCGAGTGGCCGCCAGGGAACGGCCTGCTCTGTTTCGACCTGACGACCCTGTATGAACCCGCCGACGTCGGCGACGGCACGGTCCTCGTCTTGGGCGAAGTGCTGTACGTCAACCTGGAGCTCGACGACAACACGAACGAGGTCCAGGACTCGGTGACGCTGATGTTCGACCTCTGCGACGACGATGGCGCGCCCGATCGCGGCATCGTGATCACCCGCGACGGAACGGCGCTCACGGCGTCGGGCGACATCAGCAACCCGACCACCGGCGCGGCGACGCTCGGGGTGGTCTCTGTCGACGGCGCGGGCGGCACGTGGAAGGTCGATGTGCAGCTCAGCCCGAAGAACCTCGAACTCACCGGCTTCGACGACATCGTCGCGGCAGCGATCCGCGTGACCGATCAGAGCGATTCGCTGCGCACCTCGGCGTGGACCTCGACCTCCCGGGCATCGACAAGCTGCGCGACCCCGTGAAGTATCGGTCAGGTCGCCACCTCTGCGGGGTCGCCGACGGCCAAACGGTGGCCGTCCCGACACATCACCTGTGCAAGGCTCCCTCCCATGACCAGCAGCATCCCCCGCCGCCACCGCCCCCTGATCGCCCTGATCGCCGCCTCCGCGCTCGTGGTCGCGGCGTGCGGCGACGACGACGGAGGGGGCGGCAGTGCCGAGGCGTTCTGCTCGATCTTCCGGGACGAGTCGGTCGAGTTC
>JBFGCT010000033.1:0-28232 GCA_041581055.1 Ilumatobacteraceae bacterium
CGGTCACACAAGATCTGGAGCGGGAGGGCGCCCAGAATCTGTGTGACCGAACATCGCCAACCTCGACATCTTCGGTCACACAAACGGGGAGGGGAACACGCCAGCCGGCGGATGGCGCGTAGCATCGTCCCGTGGACGCGGGGCAGTTTGGTTGGGACGACTACGACGGTGTGCTGTTCGACCTGGACGGGGTGATCACGCCGACGGCGGAGATCCACGAGCGCGCCTGGGGTGAGCTGTTCGCGGCCTACGACTACACCGAGGCCGACTACCTCGCCCACATCGACGGCAAGCCCCGCTACGACGGGGTTCGATCGTTCCTCGCGTCCCGCGCCGTCGTGCTCCCCGAGGGCCTCCCTGACGATCAGCCGGGCGACGACACGGTCTGCGCGATGGGAAACCGCAAGAACGAGCTGTTCAACTCGATCCTCGACCTCCAGGGCATCACCCCGTTCCCGGGGTCGATGGCGGTGCTCGACCACCTCGCCGCCATCGGCGTGCCGGCGGCGATCGTGTCGTCGTCGAAGAACGCCGGGCGAGTGCTCCGCGCCGCCGGGCTCGCTGAGCGATTCGACGTCGTGATCGACGGGATCGTCGCCGCCGACGCCGGGCTCGCCGGCAAGCCGGCGCCCGATGGCTACCTGCTCGGCGCCGAGCGGCTCGGCGTCGAACCGCGGCGGACGGTCGTCGTCGAGGATGCGGTGTCCGGCGTCGCCGCCGGCGCGAACGGCGACTTCGCGGTCGTGATCGGCGTCGACCGGGGCGCCGGCGCCGAGACGCTGCTCGAGCACGGCGCGACCTTCGTCGTCGGCGACCTCGCCGAACTCGAACCACGGGTCACCCGATGAACCGGATCCCACCGCCGACCGGCCTGCCCGAGCACCGCTTCCCCGTCGACCCGTGGGCCCTGCGCGAGACCGAGTACTCCGCCGACGACCTCGGCCACACCGAGACCCTGTTCGCGCTCGGCAACGGCTACCTCGGCATGCGGGCCAACCCCGAGGAGGGCCGCGACGCCCACACCCACGGCACGTACATCAACGGCTTCCACGAGACGTGGGAGATCGAGCACGCCGAAGACGCCTTCGGCTTCGCCAAGGTCGGCCAGACGATCGTCAACGTGCCCGACGCGAAGACGCTCAAGCTCTACGTCGATGACGAGCCGCTGCTCCTCGCCACCGCCGACCTCGAACACTACGAACGGTCGATCGACTTCCGGCAGGGCACCTTGGTGCGCGACCTGATCTGGCGCACTCCGGGCGGCAAGCGGGTCCACGTCAGGTCGGAGCGGATGGTCAGCTTCCACCACCGCCATCTGGCGGTGTTGACCTTCGAGGTCACGATGCTCGACGAGGCGGCCCCGATCGTGATCTCGTCACAGCTGCTCAACCGCCAGGACGGCGAGGACGAGTACCACGTCACCGCGGCGGCCCTCGGCGAGGGCGCCGACCCCCGGCGGGCGCGCAAGTTCAGCCATCGGGTGCTCATGCCGCGCATGCAGCGCGAGGACGGCAACGAGATCATCCTCGGCTACCGGTGCACCAACAGCAAGATGACGCTGGCGTGCGGCATCCGGCACGTCTTCGACACGACCTGCGAGTCGGAGAACGCGACCCAGGTCGAGAGCGACATCGCCAAGTCGGTCCTGTCGGTGCGGGCCACGCCCGGCGACCCGGTGCGCGTCACCAAGTACGTCGCCTACCACACGTCGACGGGCGTTCCGGCCGTCGAGCTGGCCGACCGGTGCAGCCGCACGCTCGGGAGGGCGGAGCAGGACGGCGTCGCCCGACTCCTCGAAGGGCAGGCGACCTGGCTGGAGGGGTTCTGGGCGAGGAGCGACATCGAGCTGACCGGCGACGACAACGCCCAGCAGGCGCTGCGCTGGAACCTCTTCCAGCTGGCGCAGGCGACGGCGCGCACCCACGAGCAGGGTGTGGCGGCGAAGGGCGTCACCGCCGGCGGGTACGACGGCCACTACTTCTGGGACACCGAGGTCTACGTCGCGCCCTATCTCGCCTACACCGAACCCGACGCGGCCCGCAAGCTGATCCGCTTCCGATGGCAGATGCTCGGAGCGGCTCGCGCCCGGGCGGCGGTGATGAGCGAGAGCGGCGCGCTCTACCCGTGGCGGACGATCAACGGCCTGGAGGCCTCGGCGTACTACGCCGCGGGGACCGCGCAGTATCACATCAACGCGGCGATCGTCTACGCGCTCCGGCGGTATCTCGAGGCGACCGGCGACGTGGAGTTCATGGCCCGCGAGGGCGCCGAGATCCTGGTCGAGACGGCCCGACTCTGGGCCGACCTCGGCTTCTACGCGACCAACGGCAACAAGACGTTCCACATCCACCGCGTGACGGGCCCCGACGAGTACACGACCGTCGTCAACGACAACTTCTACACCAATGTGATGGCCCGCTTCAATCTGCGGTACGCCGCCCGCACGGTGCGGTTGTTGGCCGAATGGAATCCGCACGCGTTCGACGCGATTCGCCGGCGGACCGACCTCGACCTCGGCGAGCTCGACGACTGGGACGCGGCGGCCGACGCGATGTTCCTGCCCTTCGACGACGAACTGGAGATCAACCCGCAGGACTCGACGTTCCTCGAACTCGAGGCGTGGAAGTGGGACGCGACAGGCGCCGACCAGTACCCGCTCCTGCTGCACTACCACCCGCTGGTCATCTACCGCCACCAGGTGCTGAAGCAGGCCGACGTCGTCCTCGCGATGTTCCTTCGGGGCGAGCACTTCAGCGTCGAGCACAAGCGCCGCAACTTCGACTTCTACGACCCGATCACGACCGGCGACTCGTCGCTCTCGGCCTGCGTGCAGGCGATCGTGGCCGCCGAGGTCGGCTATGACGACCTCGCCCTCGACTACTTCGACCGCGCGCTGTACCTCGACCTGGCCGACAGCCACGGCAACACGACCGACGGCGTCCACATCGCGTCGTGTGGCGGGGTCTGGGCCGGCATCGTCCACGGCTTCGCCGGGATGGTCGACCACGGCACGGCGCTCAGCTTCGCCCCCAGGCTCCCGGCCAAGTGGGACCGGGTCACGTTCCACGTGCAGCGCCACGGGGCGATGCTCCGGGTCGACGTCGACCACGACGGCTGCACGCTCTCGGTCTCCGGCAACGGCGAGGTGCCGATCAGGGACGGCGACGACAAGGTGACGGTCAGCGCCGACCGGCCGCACCAGGTCGCGGCGCGCTCGCTCTGAGCGGCCCGACGCTCGGCGCCAGGGTTCGATCAGGTCGCCGCACCAGGTCGCGGCGCGCTCGCTCTGAGCGGCCCGACGCTCGGCGTCAGGGTTCGATCAGGTCGCCGATCAGGAAGCCGAGGTTCTTCGGCCCGCCGCCCGGCTCGAGACCGCCGGTCCGGATCGTGATCGCGTAGACGTCGCCGTTCTCCCGGTCGAGGATCTCGCACACGAACTCGCCGTCGTCGTCGAGGATGACGCCGCCGCTCGGGCAGGTCAGGTCGTCGGCGACGACCTCGGTTCCGACCTCGTCGCTCACCGCCGCGGCGATCACCGGGAGGATCGCCTGAACGTCGCTCTCGGTGAGCAGGTTGGTGGACTGCACGTTGAGCCGGTCCTCGGTCGTCATCTCCCCGAGAAACTCGATCGTCTTTCCGTCGGGCGTGATCGCCGTGCAGGCGAACGTCTCGCCTGGGGTGAGGTCGGCGGGCTGGTTGCAGGTCGCGTTCAGCTCGCCGAGCCCGATCTCCTCGGCGAGTTGACCCTCGATCAGCGCCTCGGCGGTCTCGGCCGCGTCACCCCCGCACGCGTCGAGCAGCAAGATCGCCGCGATTCCGGCGGTGAGCGAGCGGACGGACCGCGACCGGACGGACCGCGACCGGACGGACCGCCGAAGAGCAGGGGAGACGCATCGACTCATGGCGTAATCCAAGCACGTCGCGCCCGCTCGCGCCGGTTTCGTCGGTCGAACTACCCGCCGGTAACGTCGGCGCCCATGACCGATCTCGGATTCGACGGCAGGGTTGCGATCATCACCGGCGCCGGTGGCGGTCTCGGGCGGGAGCACGCGCGGCTGATGGCCACACGCGGCGCCCTCATCGTCGTGAACGACCTCGGCGGGGCGGTCGACGGCACCGGCAGCGACGCCGGCGCCGCCCAACTCGTCGTCGACGAGATCACCGCCGCCGGCGGCGAGGCGGTGGCGAACACCGACTCGGTGGCCACCCCCGAGGGTGGCGAGTCGATCGTGAAGACGGCGGTCGACAGCTTCGGCAAGGTCGACATCGTGATCAACAACGCCGGCATCCTGCGCGACAAGTCGTTCCACAACATGACGCCCGATCTGGTCGACGCCGTCCTCGACGTCCACCTGCGCGGGGCGTTCAACGTCACCGCGCCGGCGTGGAGGCTGATGCGCGAGCAGGGCTACGGCAGGATCGTCTCCACGTCGTCGGCCGCCGGCATCTTCGGCAACTTCGGCCAGGCGAACTACGGCGCGGCGAAGATGGGACTGGTCGGCTTCACCAACGTCCTCGCCGTCGAGGGCGCGAAGTACAACATCCGCGCCAACGCGATCGCCCCGCTGGCGATGACTCGGATGACCGAGGATCTGCTCGGCGCGCTCGGCGAGAAGCTCGATCCGGGCCTCGTGTCGCCGCTGGTCACGTACCTGAGCCACGAGTCGTGCGAGTCGACGGGACGGGTCTACTCCGTCGGTGGCGGCCGGGTCGCCGAGGTGTTCATCGCCGAGTGCCAGGGGTACGCGGGCGGCGCCGGCCTGACGCCGGAGGACGTGCGCGACAACTGGGACGCGATCACCGACCGTGACGGGTACAACGTGCCGGCCACCATCGCCGAGGAGACGGCGATGTTCCTGGGGGCGCTGGCGTGACACCCGCCTCCGACGACGGCGTTTCGGCCCGCCGGATCTGGCATGCTGAGGCGTGATGGCACGCGACGATGACGACGACCGAGAGCTGGAGCTGGCGGCGGGGCGCAACGGCCCGCCGATCTTCCTGGTCCTGCTGATCGTCGTCGCCGTCGTGACGGCGATCTTCATCGTCCAGAACGGTGATCCCGCGATCATCGAGTTCCTGTCGTTCGACTTCACCAGCAACCTCTGGACGGCGATCGTCATCGCGCTGCTGCTCGGCGCCGTGCTCGACCGGTTGATCATCATGTGGTGGCGGCGCTCCCGCCGCCGGAACTGACGATTCGCCCCCGACCAGCCGGTGCGGCGAAACTGTCGGCGTGCGGGTCCCCTCGTCCGATCACGTCAGCGTCGCCGTCCACGAGCTCGGCGGCAGCGGGCCGCCGCTGCTCCTCTCCCATGCCACCGGCTTCCACGGATACGCCTACCTCCCGATCGCCGACGCGCTCGACGATCGGTTCACCGCGTTCGCCCTCGACTACCGGGGGCATGGTTCGACGCCCCGCCCGGACGACTGGGAGGTCGACTGGGAGCGGTACGGCGACGACGCCCTGGCCGCCGCGCGGGCGGTCGCCCCGCACGGGGGGCTCGTCGCGTTCGGGCATTCGATGGGCGGCGCCGCCCTGCTGATGGCCGCCCACCGGCAGCCCGACCTGTTCGACGTCATCGTGGCCTTCGAGCCGATCGTCTTCCCCCCGGGCGGCAACCCCCGGGTCGACGGGCCGTCGGAACTGATCGCCGGCGCCCGCAGGCGGCGGGCCTCGTTCGCCACGTTCGAGGAGGCGGTCGAGCATTACGCGTCGAAGCCGCCGATGAGCGCCTTCGACCCCGACGTCGTGCGCCTCTATGTCGCCCACGGGTTCCGCCCCGCCCCCGAGGGTGTCCGGCTGAAGTGCGACCCCGAGCACGAGGCGCGCACGTTCGAGCAAGGCGCCGTCCATCGCACGTGGAACCTGTTGCCCGAGATCGGGACCCGGGTCGTCGTGCTCGCCAGCGACGACGGCGACGGGCCGGCCGCCGTCGCCGCCCAGATCGCCGAGCGACTGCCGCACGCGACCTACGACGAGCTGCCGGGGTCGTCTCACTTCGCGCCGTTCACCGACCCGGCGGGCATGGCCGCCCTGATCGCCGCCGCCGCCGCGGGGTGACCACAGCGGATGTTCTTGCCGACGGGTGCAACGTTTTGCACCCGTCGCACGCCAAGGTGATCGATGGTGGATGACGAGAGCGGTCTGGACGTCCTCGGTGAGGATTCGACGTTCGAGGCGTTCTTCGCCGAACGATTCGCACCGCTCGCCCGTCTCGCCTACCTGCTGACCGGGTCGTCGTCCGCCGCTGACGAGATCGCCCAGGACGCCTGTGAACAGGTCTTCCGCCGCTGGGCGCAGATCGATCATCCCCGTGCATACGCCCGCATCGCGGTCGTCAACGGCGCCCGTTCGTGGGGTCGCCGGCGAACGGTCCGGCACGCCGCGCCGGTCGAGCCGGAGCGCCACGCCGAGCTCGACTCCGACGCGATCGCCGTGCGCGACGTGCTCAAACGAGTTCCTCAGCGCCAGCGCGAGGTGCTCGTCCTGCGGTACTACGCCGACCTCAAGGTCGACGACATCGCGGCGGTGCTCGGCCGCCGGCCCGGCACCGTCAAGTCCCTGATCCACCGCGGCCTCGCCCGACTCCAGGAGGAGCTGGCATGAGCGACATCCTGAACGACCCCGAACTCGAGACCCGCGTCCGGCGGGCGATGCACGCGCTCGCCGACTCCCACCAGCCGTCGCCGCTGCGGCCTTCGGCGAACGTCGACCCGCCCCACCCGCCCCACCGGCCCCACCGTCACCGATCGTTGGCGATGGCCGCGGCGTTCGCGCTCGTCGTCGGCGGCGTGGTGGCCGTCGTCGCCGTTGCCAACCGTGACACGGCGCTGGCGCCGACCGACATCGAGCCGTCGCTCCCGGCACCGGACGGAACGCCGAACGCCGACGGCGACATGGAGATCGACCCTGGCGGACTCCGATTCGGCGAGCCACTGCCCGACGATGTGGTGGCGTTCATCGACGACCCGTCGCTGCCGGCCCCGCGCGTCGAGGAGCCGCAGGGCACCACGCTGTCCGACGACGGTCCGATCGCTTTCCCGCTCGACGACCCGCCCGAGAGCGTCAGCGTCGTGGCGATGGACGGCGCCGAGCTCCTGATGCGGGGCACGATCATCGACCTCGCGCCGGACACGGCCGACTTCGACGGGCCGACCGTCGATGTCGGCGTCGACGGCGCCCGCTATGTCGACGGGGACCGAGGGGCGATCGTCATGCCCCTCGAGACCGGGGAGCTGCGGGTCGTCGGGCCGGACGACTTCTTCGCCTTCGGCGGCGGCGGGCCGCACATCGACGCCGGCGCGCTGCTGGCGATCGCCCGTGCGGTCGGTACGACGCCGATCGACGAAGTCGACTCGTTGCCGGGCTTCTTCGTCTTCCGCGGCTCGATCGGAGGGCGGGAGCTCGACCCGATCGGCTACGGAGCGGGCATCACCGTGCGCCACGGCGCCGGCGCCGCGATGAGCGCCACGATCACCCGCCTCGCCGAGGCGCCGACGGCGCTCGACCTGATCGCGATCGCCAACGCGGTCACTCGCGGCTCGATCGCCTCCCCCACCGTCGGCGATGTGACGCTGTTCGACGGCGAGCAGTTCTACATCGAGCTCGTGTCGCCGGTCGATCTGCTGATCGTCCACAACGGGGCCGGCGTCGATGACGGCATGGTGGCGGCGATCGATCTTGCCCCGATCGACCGGCTCGGCGAGGAGTTCGACGGAACCGTCGAAGCGTCACCGCCGGCGCCCGATCCGGCGCCGATCGACACGGCGCGGTCGTCGGCGCAAGACGTGGTCGCGCTGCTCGAGCCGTCCCCTGTCGAGCCGGTCAGCGCGTCGGAGAACATCACGTCGGGCGGGAACTGGGTTGCTGGAATCGTCGCGTTCGATTCGATCGCCGAGTTCGACGGCGACCGCTTCGTCGCGCTCTGGACCGTTCTCGACACCGACGAACCGTGGAACCCGGCGAGCTACACGGGTCCGGCTGCGGACATCCCCGGTCTCCAGGCGCGCTGGACGACCGCCGAGATGACATCGCTCGCCCTTCCCGGCCCGACAGGAACCCGGTTCGTCCGTCCGGGGCCGTCCACCGCTGGCGACGCTGCGAACCTTGCGGTCCTCGTCGACGACCAGCCGCTGGACGAGGTCGTCTTCGGCGCCGACTTCGTCCGGATCCCGACGGCCGAGCGGCAGATCGTGACGCAGTACGGACCAGGAGAGTACGAGGTCGTTCCGTACCGCGTTCCGCGCGACCGCCGGTTCGTGAGCGACCAGGTCGCGCTGCTCTTCGCGGCCGACCGCCGCGAGGTGACGACGCACTCCGCCGAGATCTACAGCGTCGAGCTGAACCCCGACCAGCAGATCGTCGTGCGCGTCGTCGATCCGACGCTGGTCGCCGTCGTCGTCGCACCGGTCGACGCCGACCCACTGGCGATCGGGACGGCGGTCGTCATCCGCCCGCTCGACGAGTCGCCGGTCGAGATCGACCGGTCGTCGGTGCTCACCGACGGCATCGGCGAAGTGGTCGCCCGCAACGAGGCCGACTGGGGACGATGGGAGCTCCGCACCTACTCCGAGGGTGATGCGCAGTGTTGGGGCCTCGCGACTCGGACTCCGCTGCACGGCGAGACCGCCGCCGAGCCGCCGTTCGACGTCGGCGGTATCGGTGGCGTCGGATCGTGCTGGGGGCCAGATGAACCGGCACTCGATCCGATCGTGCTCTGCTCGGCAGGCGGCAACTCGGAGGCTCCGGTCGTCCATGTGGTCGGCGTCGTCGAGGCGGGCCACACGGTCGACGCCCGCCTTGGCGGCCAACCGTGGCCGCTCGCCCTCGACGAGGTCGATGGATGGGTGGCGTTCTACGCGGACACCGCCGCTGAGCCCGACACCACGTTCGGGTTGACAGTCGAGATCGACGGGGTGCGAGCCGACTGCTGACCACCACTCCGCGGACCTGTGACAGCCTCCATCTACGATGGCCGGCGTGGAGTCAACCAACGTCGCCGAGCCCGTGTTCACCGTGCCGACGTCGCTGTCGCCGTCGCGGGTGTCGTCGTTCACGAGCTGCCCGATGCAGTTCCGGTTCTCGAGCATCGAGAAGCTGCCCGAGCCGCCGGGCGTGGCGACCACGCGGGGCTCGGTCGTCCACCGGGCGCTCGAGCTGCTGTTCGAACAGCCGGCCCCGGGTCGCACGCCGGCGGCACTGGCGACGTCGCTCGAGCGCGCCCTGGCCGAGTACTCGACCGACCCGGACTACGTCGGGTTGCGGCTCGACGCCGATGCCGCCGACACGTTCCGTGCCGAGTGCGGCGCGCTGATCGAGCGCTACTTCGACATGGAGGACCCGACGCGCGTCCGCGAGATCGGGCTCGAACTGAAGATGGAGGCCGAGGTCGGGTCGCTGACGCTGCGCGGGATCATCGACCGGTTGGAGCTCGACGAGTCCGGCGAGCTGGTCGTCACGGACTACAAGACCGGGCGCCCGCCGTCGGGCAACTACGAGCAGAAGAGCCTCGCCGGCGTGCACTTCTACTCGTTCCTCTGCGAGCGCGTCCTCGGGCGGCGGCCGGCCAAGATCCGCCTGATGTACCTGAGCACCGGCGAGACGATCGAGACCGCGCCGTCGGCGCAGTCGGTCAGGTTCATCACGACGCGCACCGAGGCGGTCTGGAAGGCCGTCGAGCGGGCGTGCGTCACCGGCGACTTCCGGCCCCGCCAGAGCCGGCTGTGCGACTGGTGCGCGTTCCAGCAGTGGTGCCCGGCGTTCGGCGGCGACCCCGACACCGCACGGGACGGCGCGATCGCGGCGTACGAGGCGCTGGTCGCCCCGCCGGCGGCCGCCGGCGTCGCGTGAGCGGCGGGCAACCGGGCGACGCCGTCCCCGGGCAGGGCCAACTCGGCCCGCTGGTCGACCGCTTCGACGAACACGTCGACCGCTGGATCGAGCGGTTCCGGGGCGATCCGACCCTCGACACGGTGTTCAGGGCGGCCAGCACGGTCGGCGACTTCAGCCTCGTCTGGCACGTGATCAGCGTGGCCCGCGGCGCGGCGAAGGGTCGGGCCGACCAGGTGGTGCTGCTGGCGGCGCTGCTGGGAGCGGAGAGCCTGCTGGTCAACCAGGGGGTCAAGCGGCTGTTCGACCGCGCCCGCCCGACGATGGCCGGCGACCCCCGCCTTCCGGTCCGCGCGCCGGCGACGTCGGCGTTTCCGTCCGGCCACGCCAGCTCGGCGGCGTTCGCCGCGACCGTGTTGTCCGGATGGGACCGGGGCGCCGCGGGCGCCGCCTGGTGGGCGGTGGCCGCGGTCGTCGGCACGAGCCGGGCGTACGTCCGCATCCACCACGCCTCCGACGTCGTCGCCGGCGCGCTCGTCGGCGCGGCGCTCGGGCTGGCCGGGCGGCGCGTCGCCCGCCGGGTGCTCGGTCCCTGACGGCCGCCGGTGATCGGGCCATCGGGCATACGCTCGGTGTCCTGATGTCTCACGTCGTCTACGACCGCACGATGAGCGACACCGAGGCGCTGATGTGGCGCCTCGAACGCGACCCGCAGATGACGGCGACGTTCGCCAACGTGTCGATCCTCGACCGACCGCCCGACTTCGACCGGCTGCGGCGGCGCATGGAGCTGACGGCGGGGACGATCCCGCGGCTCCGGCAGGTCGCACGCGACTCGGGCGGCAACCGGGCGCCGGTCTGGGTCGACGACCCCGAGTTCGACATCGACTCGCATCTGCGGCGCATCGCGCTCCCGGCGCCGGGCACCGAACGCCAACTCCTCGACCTCGCGACCCTGATCACCGTCGACCCCTTCGACCGCACGCGCCCGCTCTGGCAGTTCACCGTCGTCGAGGGCCTGCCGGGCAACCGCGCCGCGCTGATCGAGAAGCTGCACCACACGATCAGCGACGGCGAGGCCGGCGTCCTGCTGGCGATGTGCTTCCTCGACGCCGAGCGCGACGCGCCGCCCCCGGCGACCGACGACGCGTCGATCTCGGGCGGCGAGCTGGGCGGTGAGGAGGAGGGCGAGGAGGAGGCGTCCGCTGCCGCCGCCGTCCGCGGGATGCTCGACGGGGCGCTTCGTCTGCCGCTCGGCGTCGTCCGGCAGGTCAGGGAGCTGCTCGGCGAGCCGGAGCGGATCACCGAGGCCAGCAACGCCGCCGCCGACACGTTGCAGAGCATCATGTCGCAGCTCGGCGACAGCGCGCCGGCCCGCTCACCGCTGTGGACACGGCGCTCGACTCGACGGCGCCTCGACGTCGTCACCGCTCCACTCGGCCAGACCCGGGCCGTCGCCAAGAAGCTCGGCGGAACGCTGAACACGGCGTTCCTCACCATCGCCGCCGAAGCCGCCGGCCGCTACCACGCGCGGCTCGGCGCACCGGTCGACTCGCTGCGGGCGTCGATGGCGGTCAGCACCCGCGCCGACGGCTCGGGGGCGAACGCGTTCTCGCTCACCCGGCTGAAGGTGGCGACCGGCGAGATGGCGCTCCCCGACCGATTCCGGGCGATCGACGACGCGGCGCGGTTGGCTCGCGAGGACGGGGCGGACACGCGGTTGGAGCAGATCGCCGCGCTGGCGACGGCGCTGCCGGCCTCGGTCATCACCCGCGTCGCCCGCCGGCACGCGCACTCCGTCGACTTCGCGACGTCGAACGTGCGGGGCAGCGCGGTGCCGTTGTTCGTCGCCGGGGCCCGGCTGCTCCACAACTACCCGGTCGGTCCGCTGGCCGGCGTGGCCTTCAACCTCACGCTGCTCAGCTACGAGGACCGGCTCGACATGGGGATCAACTCCGACGCCGCCGCGGTCGAACAGCCGGACGTGTTGCGGAGCGAGATCGACCAGGCGATCGCGCGGTTCGGCGCGCTCTGAGCCGCCGCGCTCAGCCGAGGTCGGAGACGACCGGCTCGACCGGCTTGACGACCGGCGAGTCGGCTTCGGTGGTCAGCAGGGTGCGGACGTCGAGCAGCAGGTCGGCGACCTCGCCGGACGAGACGAGGTCTCGACGCATCATCTTCGCGAGGGCGCCATCGATGACGTCGAGCGCTTCGTTGATCACGGCCTCGTTGTTGGTGTCGCTGCGCTGATCAGTCATTGACCACCACGGTACCCGTCCCCCGGGCCGGATGCGCGCACGGTCGGGCGTCTTGACGAACCTGTCACACGCCGCCCGCCGGACGCCGACGCGGATGCCCTGGTCGCGGCCCGATCCGCAGCTCGACGCCTACGATGCCGGACATGGAGCGGCAACGCGGCGAGCGGCGAACCTCGCCCTCGGAACGGCACGCACCTCGGCGGTCGGGGGGCTGATGCACCGCTCCCCGTCCGCGCTCGCCAGGCTCGGCCTGCGCCCCGGCGAGCCGATCCGCTTCCGGCGCGGCGAGCGGGGTCGGTGGATCGTCGGGAAGGTGTCCGGCATCGCCACCGACGGAAGCATCACGCTGCGCGATCCCGACGGGTCGGCCCGCTCGCTGCGGCCCGAGCGGGTCGAGATCCGCCGCCCGGGCTCGCGCGGCCGACTGCGGTGGTGCGTGGTCAGCGAGGTCGCCGTCACCTGGGAGCAGCTCGAGTTGTTCCCCGCCGACGGCGGCCGACCGAACTCGTTCGACGATTGAGCCAGCCCGCGACGAGACGCCGGGCCCGAAGACGGCCGAGCGCCGCACCGGCGGCCGCACGGGCGCCGCTTGCCCCGGATCACGGCATGATCCGGTCGAGGCGCAGGCCGCGGTCGGTCCTGGTCGCCGCCATCGCGAAGTCGAACGTGTCGACCCGCGACGCAAGCTCGATGTCGTGCGGGTCGCAATCCTCGGGACCGAGCAGCAGCGTCGACCTCGCCTCGTCGGTCGCCAGCAGCTCGGCCGCCACCAGCACGTTGTCGACGGCCTCGCCCAGCCGGACGCGCTCGATCACGTCGGCGGTCAGCACGTCGTCGTCCGCAGACAGCTCCGGCCGGTCCTCGAAACGTCCGGTGATCACGTAGGTCGGGTCGCCGAGGTCAGCGGCGAGCACGGCCGCGGCAGTCGCCGACGCGGTCACCAGGCTGGCCGCCCACAGCCGGGTCGCGTGGGTCGCGGCGACCACGCCGCGAGTGCCGGCGGACGTGCGCTGCACGAGCGTCCGCCCGTCGAGGTCGGCCCGTCCGACCATCGCCGGCGAGTTGGGGAAGTCGAAGCCGGCGGGACGCCGGCCGCGGTGCTCCCCCATCGCCAGCGTCCCCGGATTGGCCGCCTTGAACGCCAGCGCGCCCTCGACGTCGTCGACGAGGTAGATCGCCGCGGCGCCGGCCCCGAACGCGTGGGCCGCGGTGGTGAAGGCGCGGATCACGTCGATCACGACGACGGCGCCGTCGACGCCATCGAGCTCCCAGCAGGCGACGTGCCGACCGGCCGCGCTCACCGGCCCCCAGAGCAGTTGACCAGCGTCGCCGTGATGTACGACGCGTCGTCGGACGCCAGCCACAGGATCGTCCTCGCCACCTCCTCCGGGTCGCCGCCGCGGCGCATCGGCACCGACGGGGCGACACGGGCGACCCGGTCCGGCTCGCCGCCGCTGGCGTGGATCTCCGTGCGGATCACGCCCGGGCGCACCGCGTTGACCCGGACCCCCTCGGCGGCGACCTCCTGGCCGAGCCCGATCGTCAGCGTGTCGAGCGCGGCCTTCGTGGCCGCGTAGTCGACGTACTCGTTCGGGCTGCCGAGGTACGAGGCGGCGGACGACACGTTCACGATCGCCCCGCCCGCGCCGCCGTGCCGGGTCGACATCCTCCGCACGGCCTCGCGGGCGCAGATGAACGCGCCCACGACGTTGACGTCGATCACCGCCCGCCAGCGATCGACGTCCATCTCGTCGAACCGCCGCTGCGGGTGCAGGATGCCGGCGTTGTTGACGAGCACGTCGACCGGCCCGAGCTCGGCGGCCGCCCGTTCGAACATCGCCACGACCTCGGCCTCGACGGCGACGTTCGCCCGCACCCCGACCGCGGCCGCGCCGGCCGCGCGGCACGCGTCGACCACCGCCGACGCCGCGCGCTCGTCGTTGGCGTAGTTGACGGCGACGGCGTAGCCGGCCTCGGCGGCCAACCGAGCGGTCGCCGCCCCGATACCGCGGCTCCCACCCGTGACGAGCATCACCTTCGACATGGCCGCCATTGTGGTGCAACGACGCGGCTTCGCGCTCGACGCTTGCGCGGCGAACCCGACGCGCTCGACGGCGCCGGCGGCTGGACGCGGGCGGTTCACGAGCCGCTACGTTCCATCCGATGACCGAGCACGTCGACGGAGAACCCGCCGCACCGAACCCCCACACCGTGATCGCGGAGCGGCTGATCGACCGCCGCAGCTGGGTCTCGAGCCCCGCCGTGGCGCCCGACGGGAAGCGGGTCGCGTTCGTCGTCTCGACGACCGACCTGAAGGACAACACCACGCGGACCCGGGTCTGGATCGACGGCGGGCCGGCGACCGCCGGCGAGCACGACGGAAACCCGACGTGGTCGCCCGACGGCCGTCACCTGGCGTTCACCTCCCGCCGCGGGGAGAAGAAGGGCGAGAGCACGCTGCATGTGCTGCCCGTCGCCGCGCCCGGCGAGGTGCTGACGTTGTGCACGCTGCCGGAGGCGATCGGCGACGTGTCGTGGTCACCCGACGGGAGGTGGCTGGCGTTCGTCAGCCGCACGCGCCACGCCCGGTATGCGGAGAAGGACCAGTCGTGGCAATCGCCGCGCAAGGTCGAGCGGCTGCTGAGCCGGCTCAACGGCGAGGACTGGATCTTCGACCGCCCGGCGCACGTGTACGCCGTCGCCGCCGACGGCACCGGGGCGCCCCGCAACCTGACGCCCGGCGAGTTCCAGCACGAGGGCACGTCGTGGCGGACCGACTCGTCGGCGGTGATCACCAGCGCCGGTCGGCACGACACGTGGGACTCGGACTTCGCCATCGACCTCTACGAGGTCTCGCTCGACGCCGGCGTCGACCCGCGGCGGCTGACCGGCACGGACGGCGTCTATCACACGCCCTCGGTCTCACCGGATGGCACGAAGGTGGCGTTCATCGGATTCCCCGATCCGATGGTCTACCCGCAGAACGCCATGCTCGGCGTCGTTCCGATCGACAGCACGGGCGTGCCCGCGGCGGACGTCGTCTGGGCGTCACAGGCGCTCGACCGGACAATGGAGGGCGTCGAGGGCACGCCGACTCCGGCCTGGGAGAACGACACGACCGCGCTCGTCGTCGCCGAGGACCGGGGCACAGCGCACGTCTACCGCGTGACCGCCGACGGTTCAGAGCCGCCCGTGCCGGTCACGATGGGGCCGTTCACGGTGTCCGGCCTGTCGGCCGCCGCCGGCACGGTGGCCACGGCGCGCACGACGGTGCAGATGCCGGCCGAGCTGTTCGTCGGCGAGGACCGCGTGTCCCACGTGGCCGACGGCCTCGTGCCGCATCTGCTCCCGAGTGAGCGGTTCACGGTGCCGACCACCGACGGCACGGACGAGATCGACTGCTGGATCATGCGACCGGCCGGCTTCGACGAGTCGGCGCGGTACCCGGTGCTGCTCAACGTCCACGGCGGGCCGCACGCGCAGTACGGCGAGTACTTCTTCGACGAGGCGCAGATGCAGGCGGCGGCGGGGTTCGTCGTCGTGTTCGGCAACCCGCGGGGTGGCAGCGGCCGGCACACCGGGTGGGGCCAGGCCATCTTGGGGCCCAAGCACCCGGTGCGCGCCGGGACGGGCTGGGCCACGGTCGACGTCGACGACGTGTTGGCGATCATCGACGGCGCCCTCGACCGTTACCCGTTCTGCGACCGCGGCCGCGTCGGGATGCTCGGCGGCTCCTACGGCGGGTACATGGCGACCTGGCTCGCCGCCCACCACGGTGACCGGTTCCGCGGGTTCTGCTCGGAGCGATCGGTCAACAACCTGCTGTCGTTCGAGTGGTCGGGCGACATCGCAACGGTGTTCCGGACCGAACACGGGCTGACCCACGTCGACGACCCCGGCGAGTACACCAGGCTGTCGCCGATCACGTATGTCGACGGCATCGACAAGCCGATGCTGATCATCCACTCCGAGGAGGATTGGCGCTGCCCGATCGTGCAGGCCGAGGAGCTGTGGATCGCGCTCAAGCTGCGCGGCAGGGAGGTCGACTTCTACCGCTTCCCCGGCGAGAACCACGAGCTGTCGAGGTCGGGCTCCGCGGTGCACCGGGTCCAGCGCGCCGAGATCATCCTCGACTGGTTCGCCGACAAGCTCAGACCGCCCGGATGACCCGTGCCGACGCTCCAACGCGCCCCGGCCGTTCGGGGCGGTCGAGGAGGACGAGCACGGGAGCGTCAACTCGGTGACGCCGGGCGACGTACTGTCAGCGCGATGACGCCATCGCTCCATCCCGACGTCGCCGTCCTCTCCCCGTTGCTCGGCACATGGCACGGCGACGGCGACGGCGAGTATCCGACGATCGATCCGTTCGCCTACGTCGAGACGATCACGTTCGGTCATGCGGGCAAGCCGTTCCTCTCGTATCAGCAGCGGACCGTCGCGGCCGACGACGGGCGGCCGCTGCACGCCGAATCCGGCTACCTGCGGGCGCCGACGCTGCGGACCGTCGAGTTGGTGCTCGCCCATCCCACCGGCGTGGCCGAGATCGCCGAGGGCACGATCGAGGTCATCGGCGGGCGGTTGGTGCTCGAACTGCGGTCGTTCGCCATCGGGCGGACGGCCACGGCGAAGGAGGTGGAGGCCGTCGAGCGGACGATCACCGTCGCCGGCGACGAACTCGACTACACGCTGCGGATGGCCGCCGTGCAGCAGCCGATGACCCACCACCTCGCGGCGACACTGCACCGGATGCCCCCCGCCTGACCCCGCCCACACCGTGATGCTTTGCGTCGCGATTTCGGCGACCCGCCCCGTCACAATCGCGACGCAAACGGTGTGATGCTTTGCGTCGCGATTTCGGCGACCCGTCCCGTCACAATCGCGACGCAAACGTGGTGATGCTTTGCGTCGCGAATTCGGCGACCCGCCCCGTCACAATCGCGACGCAAACGAGGTGGGTGGTGGGTGGTGGAGGGTGGTGGTGTGGGGGGCGGGGGGTCAGATGTGGCTGGAGCGGAGCAGCTCGGGGGCCATCGGGCACTCGGCGGCGAGCGCCGGCGGGCCGGCCGGCAGCCGGCCGGAGGGGCCCACCACGTCGCTGACCAGCGCGGTCGGCAGCACCTCGACGTCGAGCTCCCACGGGTCGGCGTCGGCGCCGAGCTCGTCGACCCGCCGGACCATCGCCTCGACCATCGGCGGCGGGAGCCGGCGGCCGACACCGGCGACGAGCCAGACCGGCGTCCCCCACGCCGACGCGGCCGCCGCCAGCGTCGACGAGCCGAGTGGGACGATCGCCCGCGCGGCATCGACCGCCAACGCCTCGACGAGCATGACGTCGACCGCCCGGGCGACCACACCGGCGGCGCCGGCGTCGACCAGCTCGACGTCGACATCATGCCGGTCGAGCCGGCGGACGAAACCGCTCGCCAGATGACCGGCGTCGAGGGCGACCACGCGCACGTCGCCGCGCCGGATCAGGCCGTCGCCGATCACGCAGGGCGCGCCGATCGTCGCCACGGTGACGTCGTCGGCGAGGGCGGCCGCCAGCTCGACACCGGTGCGGTCGGCGCGCATCTGCTGCGCCAGCTCCCACACGGCCTCGGACGGCTCGGCCGACGTGGACAGGTTGGCGCACAACCACCACAGCGCCCCCGTGAACGGGTGACGCTCGACGATCCGCCGGCAGGCGACGACGAGACCCGCCGGGTCGAAGTACAGCGAGCCCAGCGCGTGGGCGGCTTCGTCGACGAGCGCCGCCGGGTCGGCGCCCTGTGCCCGGGCCACGTACCGGAGGTGCTCGATCGGGTGCACGACGACGACGGTAGCCGGGCCGAGCCGCGCCGCGGGCCCGATGAGATGGGAGGTCGCACCCCGGACTGGGTACGATCCCACGTCGTGGCCGACACGATCATCGCCAAGCTGCCGTCCGAACTGACGTTGACGCCGCTCACGGCCGACGGCACCGGTCAGTCCCGGCCGATCATGGACTGGCTGACGACGTTCCACCTGGCCTCGGTCGTGCTCGACCCGTACACGAACGAGAGCTCCTGGCTGCTGCGCACGGCGACCAATGTGCTCGAGCACTTCCGCGACTCCGACGCCCGGATCAACCTCGTCGTCACCGCCGGCGCCACCGACACGCGCACGTTCCTCGGGCCGCTGGCGCGGCGCTTCCTCGTGTTCTGCGACCCCGACCGCGCCGTGGTCAAGGCGATGAATCTCCGCGAGCTCCCGGCCTTCGTGTTCACCAGGGTCGACGGAGCGGTCGTGGCCTCGGCCGAGGGGTGGAACCCGGCGGAGTGGGCGGCGGTCGCCGACGAGGTCGCGGCGTACACCTCGTGGACGTCGGTGACGATGCCGACCGCCGGCGACCCCGGCCCGTTCCGCGGTTCGCCGGCACTCGGCTGAGCCGTGGCCGAACGGCCCGGGCTTCCCGACCTCCCGATCGTCGACGCCCTGCCGGCGTTGCGCGCCCACCTCGCCGACCCGGGCCGGGCCGTTCTCGTCGCGCCGCCCGGCGCCGGCAAGACCACCGTCGTCCCGTTGGCGTTGCTGGGCGAGCCATGGCTCGGGGAGCGGCGCATATTGATGCTCGAGCCGCGGCGGCTGGCGACCCGCGCCGCCGCCCGACGGATGGCCTCGACCACGGGCACGGCGGTCGGCGAGCTCGTCGGGTACCAGACCCGCGACGAACGGCGCATCGGGCCGGACGCCCGGATCGAGGTGGTGACCGAGGGGATCCTGACCCGGCGGCTGCAGCGCGACTCCGAACTTCCGGGCGTCGGCGCGGTGATCTTCGACGAGGTCCACGAGCGGAACCTCACGACCGACCTGGGGCTGGCGCTCACGCTCGACGTCATCGGGTCGATCCGGCCCGACCTGCGCCTCCTGGCGATGTCCGCGACGCCCGACATCGAGGGGTTGACGCGGCTGCTCGACGCCCCGGTGGCGGAGAGCGTCGGGCGAACGCACCCGGTCGAGATCCGGTGGCTTCCGCTCGACCGGTCGGGAGGCAAGCGCCGCGGGCGGCCACGCGTCGAGCCGGCCGTCGTGGCCGCGGTGCTCCGGGCGCTCGCCGAACAGGACGGCGACGTCCTCGTCTTCCTCCCGGGGATCGGCGAGATCCGTCGAACGGAGGCCCAACTCAACGACGCCCTCGCGCCCGGCGTGGACGTGTTCCCGCTCGCCGGCGCGCTCGCGCTCGGCGACCAGGACGCCGCGCTCGCCCCGGCCGAGCCCGGCCGGCGGCGGGTCGTGCTGTCGACCGACATCGCCGAGACGTCGCTCACCGTCGATGGTGTCCGCGTCGTGGTCGACGCCGGCCTGTCCCGCGAGCCGCGCTTCGACGCCCGCACGGGGATGACCCGCCTGACCACGGTTGCGGCCAGCCGCGCCTCGGCCGATCAGCGCGCCGGGCGGGCCGGCCGGACCGAGCCGGGGGCCGCCTACCGGCTGTGGAGCAAGCTCGAGCACGGCGCGCGGGCGCGGCACCGCTCGCCCGAGATCCTGCAGTCCGATCTGGCCGGCCTGGCCCTCGAGCTGGCGGCGTGGGGCGGTGGCGCCGAGCTGTCGTTCATCGACGAGCCGCCGAGCGGCGCGTTGCGCCACGCGGCCGAGCTGCTGGACGATCTGTACGCCACCGACCCCGACGACGGGAGCATCACACCGCTCGGCCGGCGGATGCTCGGGCTGCCGGTCCACCCCCGCCTGGCGCGGATGATCGCCGTCGACCAATCCCCGCTGGCCTGCGTCGTCGCCGCGCTCGTCGACGAGCGCGACATCTTCCGCGGCCGCCCCGACGACCTGCCGGCCGACCTCGCCCTCCGGGTGGACGCCGTCACCGGGGCCGCCGGTTTCGACATGGCCGATCGCGGCGCGGTCCACCGGCTCCGCGATCGAGCCGGCGACCTCGCCCGGCGGGCGGGAATCGCGTTCGACCTGGGCGGGATCGCCCGCGACCGCAGTGGGGCGGTCCTGCTCCTCGCCTATCCGGACCGCATCGCCGCGGCCCGCCGCCGCGGGCAGTTCCAGCTGCGGTCGGGCGCGGGCGCGTGGCTCCCCGACGACGACCCGCTGGCCGCCGAGCCGTTCCTGGTCGCCGCCGACCTCGACGGACGCCGCGACCGGGCGCGCATCCGGCTGGCGGCCGCGGTCGACGCCGCCGAGGTCGTCGCCGGCTTCGGGCCGGCGATCGTCGAGCAGCGGACCGTGGCCTGGGACGCCGACCGCAACGACGTCGTGGCGTCGGTCGAGCGCCGCCTCGGGGCGATCCGCCTCGGTCGTCAGGTCGAGCGGCCCGGGCCCGGCCCCGACACGACCGCCGCGCTGCTCGCCAGGGTCCGGCTGTCGCAGCTCGACGAGTTGCGCTGGACCAAGGCGGCCCGATCGCTGCGGGCGCGGGTCGACTTCCTCCACCGCGCGGTGGGGGCGCCGTGGCCCGACTGGTCGATCGCGAACCTCCTCGCCACCCTCGACGACTGGCTCGCCCCGTACCTGACCGGCGCCACCGGGCGCGGCGACCTGCAACGGCTCGACCTGGTGACCGTGTTGCGATCCCAGTTGCCTTGGCCCGAGGGCGCCGAGCTCGACCGGCTGACGCCGACCGGGCTCGACCTCCCGTCCGGGCGCGAGGTCGCCATCGACTACGCCGGCGAGCAGCCGACCGCCGCGGTGCGCGTCCAGGATCTGTTCGGTGTCACCGAGCACCCGACCGCCGGCGGCCGGCCGATCCGGCTGCAGCTGCTCTCCCCCGCCGACCGCCCGATCCAGGTCACCTCCGACCTCCCCGGCTTCTGGGCCGGCTCGTGGGCGGAGGTGCGCAAAGAGATGGCCGGCCGCTATCCCAAGCACCGTTGGCCGGACGACCCGGCCACCGCCGACCCGAAGCGCCTCAAGGATCGATGATCCTCGGCCTCGACTGGGTCGTGGCGCTGGCGTGCCTCGTGGTCATCTTCGTCGGCGCCACCGTGCAGTCGTCGATCGGCATCGGCATGGGCATGATCGCCGCGCCGTTGCTCGCGCTCGCCGACAGCGCGTTCATCCCGGCCGTGATCGTCATCGCCGTGCTGCCGCTCACCTTGGCCGTGTCCTGGGCGGACCGCGACCACATCCAGGGCCGCGGCGTGGGCGTCGCGCTGATCGGCCGGCTGCCCGGCGCGGTCGTCGGCGCGCTCGTGGCCGCAGCCTTGTCGGCCGAGCTGCTCGGCGTGCTCGTCGCGGCGTCGGTGCTGGCGGCGGTCGTCGCCTCGCTGGTGACCCACCGCTTCGAGCCGACCGACGGCCATCTCGGCGCCGCCGGATTCGCGTCGGGCTTCACCGGCACGGCGACGGGCGTCGGCGGCCCGCCGATGGCGCTCACATATCAACACGCCGACCCGCTCGTCATGCGCGCCTCGCTCTCGGCGTTCTTCGCCGTCGGCGCGGTCATGTCGCTGATCGCGCTCGCCTCCACCGGTCAGGTCAGCACGCACCAGCTCCAGCTCGCGGCGATGCTCGCCCCCGGCGTTTTGCTCGGCGTGGCGGCGGCGCGCGTGCTCGGCGAACTGCTCGACCCGCGGGTCGTCCGCCCGACGGTGCTGGTCGTCTGCACGGCCTCGTCGCTCGCCCTGCTCGCCCGCGTGATCCTGTGATCGTGTGATCCTGTGATCGAGTGATCGAGTGATCGAGTGATCGAGTGATCGTTCCAGCGAGCGGCCGAACTGCCACGTATGGTGTTCGCAGGTGAGACGAACGAGTGGTTGGCGACCCTGGCGATCGACGGTGTGGGCGATCGCCGTGCTCGGCGTCGCCGCGGCGCTCGCCGTCGTCGCGCCGGCCGGCCCGGACGACGACCGGTTGGTCGCCGCCGCCGGCGCGACGTGCGTCGGCTCGACCAGCCCGGCCGACCTGACCGCGCTCTTCAACCGCGAGCCCGACGGTCTGCTCGGTGCGGACTATCAGCGGGCGCTGCAATTGCCGGACGGCCGCGTGCTCTGGACGTTCCAGGACGCGCTCATCCGGACCGGCGCGACGGAGCGTCTGGTGCACAACGCCGCGCTCGTCCAGACCGGGACGTGCTTCGAGCGCCTGGGCTCCGGGGCCGGCGAGGCGGCCTCGTGGCTGCTCCCGAACGAGACGGTGCCCTACTCGCGGTGGTTCTGGCCGCTCGACGCCACCGTCTCGGACGGCCTCGTCTGGGTGTTCCTGGCCGAGATGGTCGAACGCGGGCCGTTGTACCTGTCGATCACCGAGCCCGTCGCGACGCGGGTGGTGGCGCTCGACCCGAACAGCCTGCAGCCGGTCGGGAGCGGCTACCCGGCCAACCGCAGCGCCGACCTGTACGGCTTCTCGATCGCCGAGGACGACCAGTGGACGTATCTCTACGCCCAATGCCATCGCCAGTTCGGCTGGGACCCGACGATCTTCGGGACGAACGGGCACGACAACTCGTGCTCGGCCGACGTCACGGTCGGGCGGGTGCCCCGGGGGCGCGTGCTCGACCCGCCCGCGTACTGGGACGGCGCATCGTGGCAATCCGATCCCGCCCGCGCCGTCACCGTCATGCCGAAGGGCCGGCGGGTGATCAACCCGGCGCAGGTGATGTGGACCGGGGACGAGTTCCTCGCGGTCACCAAGGAGGGCGACTGGCTGGGGTCCACGATCTACCTCGATCGGGCGCCGGCGGCGCAGGGCCCGTGGTCGAACTACGGCCGCATGCCGGCGATCCCGAAGTGCGCGCCGAGCGTCTGCAACACGTACTTCGCGTCCTGGATACCGCCCGTCCTGCCCGGCGGCGACCTGGTCGTCGGGCTGTCGCACAACCGGTGGGACGGCCGTCCCTCGTCGGTCTATCGGCCGACGTTCCTGCAGGTGCCGAGCCCCGGCGACCACCCGTTCGCGCTGCGCTGCTCGCTCGTCGACTGCTGAGCGCCCTCGCTCACACTTCGGGTTCGGACCGGCCGGCGTGCCAGAGTCCCGTTGTGCGCCGATCCACCCTGTTCCTGACCGTCGCCGTGCTCATCGCCGCCTCGTGCGGCGGTGGCGACGACGCCTCACCCGCGACCGATGTGGCCGTGACCCCGGCGCCGCCGGCGACCGAGCCAGCCACCACCGAGCCGCCGGCGACCGACCCGCCGGCGACCGACCCGCCGGCGACCGACCCGCCCGCCACCGATCCGCCGGCGACGGACCCGCCCACCACCGAGGCCCCCGTCGACACCGAGCCGGCGGCCCCGGCCCTCGAGATCGTCGAACCCGGCCCGTACCGGGTGGGCGTGCGGACGATCGCGGTCACCGACGAGCGGCGCGATCGGACGTTGTCGGTCGATGTGTGGTTCCCGATCGCCGACGAGGGCACTCGCGTCGCCTACCAGTACCTCCTGATCCCCGGCGTCTACTACGAGTCGCCCGTCGCCGTCGTCGCCAGCCCGCCCGACATCGCGCCGGACGGGCCGTTCCCGCTCGTCGTCTACTCCCACGGCAGCGGCGGGCTGCGGTACATCGCGTCGTACTACACCGAGATGCTCGCCAGCCACGGCTACATCGTCGCCGCGCCCGACCACACGGGGAACACGGCGGTCGATCGCCTCGCCGGGTCCGAGGCCGAGCGTGCGGTGAACGCGCTCAACCGACCGCAGGACGTCGCCGCCGTGATCGACGCGATGACCGACCCGGAGAACCCGGAGACCGCCGGCTTCGTCGCCGCACTCGACCCGGAGCGGATCGCGGTCACCGGCCACTCGTTCGGCGGGTTCACCGCCTATGCGATGGTCGCTGGTTTCGACAACGAGCTCGGGTCGTTCGACCCGGATCCGCGCGTCGACGCGATCATCCCGCTGGCACCGGCGGTCGGCGGGGACGTCGACCCGTTGCTGACCGACGAGCGGCTGGCGTCGATCACCACGCCACAGCTCGTCATCGTCGGCACCAACGACCGGACGACACCGGTCGACCCGAACGTCACCCGGGTGTGGGAGCTCGCCGGGAGCGTGCCGTTCCGCAGGGTCGAGCTGGTCGACGCCCAACATCAGAGCTTCACCGATCTGTGCGACTACCAGGTGTTCCTCCCCAAACTGGCCGACGTTCCCGAGGTGATCACCGAGACGATCGACTCCTTCGCCGCCGAGGGCTGCTCGCCCGGCGACATGCCGATCGAGCGGGCCAAGGAGCTCACCAACACCTTCGCCGTCAACTTCCTCGACGCCGTCCTCAAGGACGCCGAGCTCTACCGCCCCGACGCGATGACGGCCCCCGCCGACATCATCTTCCTCGCCAGGTAGACCGAACCCGTGAACAGCGTGCGCAGTATGCGCGCGACATGTTCACGGGTTGGCCGGGCCTCGTAGGCTCGACGGACATGGCCGCCGACTCGGATCCCACGTACACCGAACTGCTCCCGCTCGGCGAGGACACGACCGACTACCGGCTGGTCACGACCGAGGGTGTGGCGACGTTCGAGACCCCGGAGGGCACGTTTCTCAAGGTCGAGCCGGCGGCGATCCGGGCGCTCACCGCCGAGGCGATGCGCGACATCGCCCACTTCCTGCGGCCCGCCCACCTCCAGCAGCTGCGCGACATCCTCGACGACCCCGAGGCGTCGGCCAACGACCACTTCGTCGCCCTGGACCTGCTGAAGAACGCGGCGATCGCCGCCGGCGGCGTCCTGCCGATGTGCCAGGACACCGGCACGGCGATCGTGAAGGCCAAGAAGGGGCAGTTCGTGTTCACCGGCGGCGGCGACGAGGAGGCGATCGCGATGGGCATCGCCGACACGTACCTCACGTCGAACCTCCGGTACTCGCAGATGGCCCCGCTCGACATGTACACCGAGCGGAACACCGGCACGAACCTGCCGGCGGAGATCAAGGTCGCGGCGGCCGACGGCGACGCGTACAAGTTCCTGTTCATCGCCAAGGGCGGCGGGTCGGCGAACAAGAGCTTCCTGTACCAGGAGACCAAGGCGCTGCTCAACGAGGCGACGCTGCTGCCGTGGATCTTCGACAAGATCCAGACGCTCGGCACGTCGGCCTGCCCGCCGTACCATCTGGCGATCGTGATCGGCGGGACGTCGGCCGAGTTCGCCGTCGAGACCGCGAAACTGGCGTCGACGCACTACCTCGACTCGCTGCCGACGGCCGGGTCGGAGGCGGGTCACGGCTTCCGCGACGTCGAGCTGGAGCGCAAGGTGTTGCGGCTCGCCCAGTCGACCGGCATCGGCGCGCAGTTCGGCGGCAAGTACTTCTGCCACGACGTCCGCATCGTGCGGCTCCCCCGGCACGGGGCGTCGTGCCCGGTCGGCATCGCCGTCTCGTGCTCGGCCGACCGCCAGGCCCTCGGCAAGATCACCAAGGACGGCGTCTTCCTCGAGCAACTCGAGACCGACCCGGCCCGCTTCCTCCCGCCGGTCGGCGCCGACCAACTCGCCGACACCGAACCCGTCCACATCGACCTCAACCGGCCGATGGACGAGATCCGCGCCGAGCTCTCGCGGCACCCGGTCACGACCCAGGTGATGCTGACCGGACCGATGATCGTCGCCCGTGACATCGCCCACGCGAAGATCAAGGAGCGCCTCGACGCCGGTGAGCCGATGCCGGGGTACCTCAAGGACCACGCCGTGTATTACGCCGGCCCGGCGAAGACGCCGGCGGGCTATGCCTCGGGTTCGTTCGGTCCGACGACCGCCGGCCGGATGGACTCCTACGTCGAGCGGTTCCAAGCCGCCGGCGGGTCGATGGTGATGCTCGCCAAGGGCAATCGGTCCAAGCAGGTCACCGACTCGTGCAACGAGCACGGTGGGTTCTACCTCGGTTCGATCGGTGGGCCCGCGGCGCGCCTCGCGCTCGACAACATCAAGCGCGTCGACGTGCTCGAGTACCCCGAGCTGGGGATGGAGGCGATCTGGAAGATCGAGGTCGAGAACTTCCCCGCGTTCATCGTCGTCGACGACAAGGGCAACGACTTCTACGCCCAGGTCCGCGAACACGCCGAGATGCCGGTGACGCTCGCGTAGCAGCAAGACATCGATCGGTCCCGCCCGGCCGAGCGGCACACCATCCGCGGTCAGCCATCTGGCGGCCAGGCGATCCTGCAACGCGAACCGGTCGTTCCACGCGGCAATCCGCGGCACCGGCGAATTGGCGAGTGCGCCGGCCGCCAATCGCTCTAAGTTCGGCGCATGGCTTCGACCGACGACGCGCGCCAAGCCACCGCTGATCCCGCGGTGCGCGACGCGGTCGCGTCGTACCGGCGGGATCTGATCGAACTGACGGCTGAGTTCGTGTCGTTTCCCACGGTGAATCCCCCCGGGACCGACCTCCGAGACTGCCAGCGGTGGATCTGCGCCCAACTCGCTCGGTTCGGCATCGACGCTGAGGTGGTCGACAGTTCGACGACCGGCGGCGATCACAAGATCATCGTCGGCACCATCGGACACGAGGGGCCGGTGATGTATCTGCACGGTCACTACGACGTGGTGCCCGTGTTCTCGGCGGACCAGTTCGTGGCGGTCGAGTCGGACGGATCGCTGATCGGTCGCGGCACGTGTGACATGAAGGGCGGTTTGGTCGCGATGTTGGTCGCGGCGGTGATCCACCGAGATCTCGGCGGCGGCGGCACGATCAAGTTGATCTTCGTGCCCGACGAGGAAACCGGTGGGGTGAACGGCGCGGAACGGCTCGAGGAGCTCGGAGTGATCACCCCCCGGCAGGCGGTCGGTGCGATCGTCGCCGAACCGAGCTTTCCCCACATCTGGTACGCCGCACGGGCGGCGTTCACCGTGGAGGTGACCATCCGCGGGCGGGCCGCGCACGTCGGGCTGCACTACACCGGGACCAATGCGTTCGTCGAAGCGCACCACGTCCTCGCCGATCTGATCACCTACGGCGAACGTGTCGCTCAACATCGAACCAGTTTGCGGATCGAACCCGAAGCCGCGCGTTCGTCGATCATGTTGATCGGCGGCATGTCGGGCGGCGGGACGAACTTCAATATCGTGCCGGACAGCTTCTCGTTCACGATCGACCGCCGCCCGAACCCCGACGAGGACTACGGCGCCGTCAAGCGAGAACTCCTCGCGAAGCTGGATGGGTTGGCCGCAGACCATCCGCTCGAGTACCGGTTGATTCAAGATGTCGACCCGTCGTTCACGTCACCGGATGCGCCGCTCGTCGATTCGATCGTTCGCCTGGTGCCTCGTGTCGGAGGCCGCCACGCCGCACTGTCGATGTGTCCCGGCTGCCTCGAGACCCGGGTCTACAGTCGAGCGGGAATCGACGCGGTGGCCTTCGGTCCAGGCCCGATGAATGTGATGCACGCGCCCGACGAGCACGTGCCGATCGGCAATCTCGTCGAGGCGTGCGCGGTGTACGCCAACCTGCTCCGACACCACCTCGCGGCCACGTGACCCGGAGACGTCCCACGTGTCGATTGTCGCCATCGTCAACCTCGGAGGCCTCGGAAATTCGGAGAACCGGCCCCCGGGGAACGGCTACGTTGCGCCGCCATGGCGAATTGGGAGAAGAAGATCAGGTCCGGCGGCGGAGACAACCTCGAGGCGGGCGAGGAGCTCGTCGGCGGGATGCTCGTCAACCCCTACGGCTTGACGAGCAAGATGGTCGGCCGGCAACTCGGCGGCGTCGTCGGCGCGGTGCTGACCGACAAGGCGGGCGCCAAGCGCGGCGACGGACTGGTGAGCGACGAGGGCATCGCCGCCCAGTTCCCCGACGATCGGATCTGGCTCGGGCTGACCACGGCTCGGCTGCTCGTCTGGGGACACGGAGCGGTGTCGGGCAAGCCGAAGGGGCTCAAGTTCACGATCGACCGCAACGACCTCGAACGCGTCGAGCTGGAGAAGCTGAAGACGGCGCACGCCGTCGTCCTGCGGTTCCGCGACGGCACGGCCAAGCCGTACGAGGCGCCCAAGATGTTCAACGACCCGGAGGCCTTCGCCGCTTCCGCCAACGCCGCCGCCTGACCCCGCCGCACCCCCGCTCGCGATCCACCCCGCTTGCGGATCCACCCCCGTTTGCGTCGCGATTCCGGCGACCCCCACGCCCACAATCGCGACACAAACGATCCACCCCGTTTGCGTCGCGATTCCGGCGACCCCCACGCCCACAATCGCGACACAAACGATCCACCCCGTTTGCGTCGCGATTCCGGCGACCCCC
>JBFGCT010000034.1:0-27523 GCA_041581055.1 Ilumatobacteraceae bacterium
CGAGACGGCGTCGACGCCGGAGGCGGGGAGCCCGGCCCGGTCGAGGACGTTGAACGTGAACGGTGTGCCGGTGCCGTCGGCGGCGCCGATCTTGCCGGTCGGGCGGGTGTCCTCCAACCGCTGCTGACGCACCGAGGTGAACTTCGGGAGGAGCGTCGGGTGCCCCAGGTACGGGAACACGGCGAGGTAGTTCGCGTGCGGTTTGACGCCGTCGGTCGAAAACGCGCCGACGGCGTCACGGGAAGGAGTGGAGGGGATGCCGAGCGGGTTGCCGCCGGTGAGGATGTTCAGCAAGATGTCGACGACGTCGTCCTCCAGCCGCTGGCCGTTGAACAACCCCGGGACCGCCGCCGACGAGGTGTCCGCCTTGTTGAACGGGAGGAGGTCGGGGAGCAGCACCCCCGTGTAGACGCCGAGCCAGAACGAGTCGAACGGCCCTTCGGCGTCGCCCGCCGAGAGCGCGGCGAGCGCATCCTTCACCGCCTGTGCGAACTGCATGTCGTCGCGCGGGTGGGCGGCGTTGAAGAGCGCCTTGTTGGCGGCCGGAGCGCCGACGATCGACCCTGTGCTGTTGACCATCGTGTTGATCAGCGGACGGCCGATCCGGTCGACCTGGTCGTAGCCGCCGTTGTTCTTGATCGCCGTGCTTCCCCAGACCGCGAGGCCCTGGAAGCTCGGGACGATCACCTGCGGCGGGAGCTGGCTGTCGGGCAGCTCGAGGGCCAGCGCCAGGACGTCGAGCCCGTCGAAGAAGTCGACCTCGTTGCCGTCGTTCAGCGTCCGCCCGTTGCTCGCACCCTCGATGGACCCGTGGAAGCCGGCGAGGTCGAAGAAGAACGGATCGGACCGCAGGCCGGCGAAGAACGTGCCCCCGGTGGGGATGTCGACGACCTGGTTGGTCGTGCCCGACAGGACCAGGTCGGCGGGGTTGACGCTGTGCCCGTCGGCGCCGGCGCCGGTCGCCCGGTAGAGCTGGAATGCCTGATCGCCGCCGGCGTCCGGTGGCCCGAACGTCGCCCGGTAGGCGATGTCGGCCGTGACGTCGAAGGCGCTCGGCGTCGGATACTCCACGATGTTGAGCTGGTAGATCACGTCGGTCCCGAACGTGGTCGGCCCGATCGCGCCCGCGGCCGGGCTCACCGTCATCGCCAGCACGGTGCCGTCCGGGTCTTGGCCTTCGAAGGCGTACAGCGCGCTGATGTCGGCGTCGTACCGACCCGCCGGCGGATCGTCCAGGTGATCCGTCGCCGACCCCGTCGCCGGGAGCGCGCCGAGTGCCATCGTGATCGCTACCGCAACCGCTGCTCTCTGACGCACTGGTCCCCCGATCGGTCGGTTGGCCCGGGCGCGCGTGTCACCCGTCTCACGCTCATCGTCGGGCGCACGCACCGGTCGACGCCAGAGGATTTGGGCATCGCCGACCGCGAACCGGGGCGTACGATCGGGCGTGATGACGACCCGCCACGTCGACACGGTCCGCCATCCGCTCGAGGATCCGGGGTATGCGAGTCGGCGCCGGGCGGAGCTCGACCGCGCCGGGGCGCTGGTGCTCCGGGGGTTCTTCACCGCCGACGCGGTCGCCCGGGTGCTCGCCGAGTCGGCCCACCGCGAGCCGGAGGCGTTCTACGCCGCGTCGACGCACAACGTCTACCTCACGCCGCCCGACCCCGGACAGGCGGCCGACCACCCGTACAACCGGCAGGTCGCCAGCAGCAAGGGGCTGCTCGCCGACGATCAGATCCCGGCCGACTCGCCGCTGCGGGCGGTCTACGACGACCCGTCGTTCCGGCGGTTCCTGTGCGCCGTCCTCGGCGTCGAGCAGGTCCATCCGTACGCCGACGACCTCTCGTCGGTCAACGTCCACTTCGCGTCCGCGGGGCAGGAGCTCGGATGGCACTTCGACAACTCGTCGTTCGCCGTCACCGCGCTGTTCCAGGCGCCGGACGGAGGGGCGGCGTTCGAATACGTCGCCGACGTGCGCGACGCCGACGCCGGCGAGATGGCGTTCGGGCGGGTCGCCGCGGTGCTCGACGGGGTCGAGCCGGTCGAGCGACTCGACTTCGCGCCGGGCGACGTCGTCCTGTTCAGGGGCCGGAACGCGATGCACCGGGTGACGCCGAGCGAGGGTCCGGTGACCCGCATCCTCGCCGTGTTCGCCTTCAACGACCAGCCGGGCGTCGGGTTGTCGGACTCCGCGCTGCAGACGTTCTACGGCCGCACGTCCTGACCGCCGTCCGCACGGTCGGCGCGCGGGCGGCCCGGGCGCTCACACTCCCGAGGTGGGGGCCGGTTGGGAGGAGCGCCCGGGCCGCTGCGCCGGGGGGCGACGTGGGCCGGGCGGGCGTGTCAGTTGTGCGGGTCGTCGGCGTCGACGACGAGGGCGTAGGCGCCCAGGCTGCGAATCCGGTCTGAGCCGATCGTTCCCGCTGACGACGACACCGAAACAATCGAACCGTCGTCGGTGTCGAACTCGGCGTCTTCGACGGCGCCGTGCTCGAAGCCGTCGGTGTCGAGTATCCGGGCGCCGAGCAGCGTGACATTGCCCTTGGCCGCCGCCGTGTCGCGGTCGGTCTCGGCCTCCTCGGCGATGTCGGCGCGTTCGGCCATGACGACGTCGGCGCCGAACGACTCGAGGTCGCTCCACCGCGCGAACTCGGCCTTCTTGCCCCGTCCGCCGATCTGGACCTTGTCGATCCGGCGGCCGCTCGGGGCGACGACGAACTCCTTGATCGAGCCGAGCTCCTCGGCGTTGTCGACGGCGACGACCCGCCGGCCGCCGCTCGCCCGCATCGATTGAACGCTCATGACCGCTCTCCTCTCAGGCGGGCTCGGAATCCTTGGACCGACGCGCCGAACCCGGCGAGGTCGTTCCCGATGAACTCGGTCGCCTCCGGCGGGACGACGAGGTTGTCGCCCGACACGCTGAGCTGCGCCGACGTCGGCACGAACACGCTCTGACCGGAGGCCTCGACCTCGTAGCCGACGGCGGCGGGCGCGGCGCCCGTCTCGATGATCACGTCGACCACCTTGCCGAGCACGGTGCCGTCGCTGCTGACGACCTCGTTGCCCATCACGTCGTTGCCGTCCGAGCTGACGAGCGGGGCCGGCGCGTCGCCGAGGTCGGTCAACGCGGTGTCGGATTCGACCATCACGGCGTCGCGACCGATGCCGGCCACGTGCTCGGCGGTCAGCACCTGCTTCAGATTGCCGCGGAACCACCCGCGCTTGTTGAGGGTGAAGCCGACGAGCTCGTGGCGCCGAGAGTCGTAGATCACGTCCTTGATCTCGGCCGCGTCCTCGCCGCCGTCGATCGTCACGACCGGCAGGCCGGTGACGTCGCTCGCCCGCACTAGATGGTGGTGCGCGTGTGTGGTCTGTGCGTGGTCGGTCATCGTCGAGCCTTTCGGCTGGTCTCGGGCGTTGCGAGCACGGTGCCCGAGCGCTGTCGGCCGCGCATGAACGCGAACCCGGCGCCGAGTGCAGCGAGCACAACGAGGACCAGGATGGCGATCAGCAGAATGTCCATGGTCGTCTCCAAACCTCGTGGGTGTGCCCGACCGGTACCCGCATCGCGCGGCGGCCAAACCTTTATGTCGCAGAGGCTCAGGAGGCGAGCGCGGCCACCGTCGCCGCCAGCCAGGCGGCGACCGCGTCGGGGTCACCGAGCCGGCATCCGGCCAACGACGGACCGGCCCCGACCTTGATCGCCAGATCGTCCGGCCCGAGCGCGGCGAACGCCTCCTCGTCGGTGACGTCGTCGCCGACGTAGACGATCGACGCCGGATCGTGGAGCTGGCGCAGCACGGCGATCGCCGTTCCCTTGCTCGCCGGGCGGGCGAACAACTCCAGCACCTTGCTGCCGGGCGTCGCCTTCACGCCGTCGAGCGCGGCGACGTCGGCCCGCAGCGTCGCCATCGCCTCCTCGCCTCGGTCGGCGTCCGCCTCGCGGACGTGGAGGACCACGCTGGACGGCTTGCGCTCCACCCACGCGCCGGCCCCGGCGGCGGCCGCCGCCCTGCGGGACAGGTGGTCGAGCAGGTTGTACCGGCCCCGTTCGGCCTCGGTCAACCGGGGGGCCGGCTGCCCGCGCAGCTCGGCGCCGTGGCCGCCGATGACGGTCAACGCCGGCGGGAAGCCGAACTGGTCGAGGCCGGCCAGCGAGCGGCCGGAGACGACCGCGACATGCACCCGGTCGATCGCATCGAGCCCGCGGAGCGACGCGTCGACGTCGTCGCCGAGGCGGGCGTCGTCGGCGTGCGCCACGATCGGCGCGAGCACGCCGTCGACATCCAGCCCGATCACGAGCGGGAGTCGCAGGGCGGCGACGCGCCCGGCCAGGTCGGTCGGGTCGTCGAACGACGGAGGCGGGCTCGCCGGCTCGGTCACCCGTGCCCGCCGGCCTTCGCCAGCGCGGCGAGAAACCGGTCGGCCCAGCCCTGCACGTCGCTCTTGCGGATCTGATCGCGCAGCGCCGCCATCCGGGTCCGGCGCTCGTGGCGGTGCATCTCGACCGCCGTGACGATCGATCGCTGCAAGGCCAGCTCGTCGTGTGGGTTGACCAGCACCGCGTCGGTCAGCTCGTCGGCCGCGCCGGCGAACTCGGAGAGCACGAGCACGCCGTCGCCGTCGATGTGGGCCGCGGCGTACTCCTTGGCGACGAGGTTCATCCCGTCGCGGAACGGCGTCACCAGCATCACGTCGCCGGCCCGGTACAGCGCGATCAGCTCGTCGTACTGGAGGGTCTGGTACAGGTAGTGGACGACCGGCAGCCCGATCCGGCTGAAGCGACCGTTGATCGAGCCGACCAGCCGCTGGATCTCGTGTCGCTCGTCCTTGTAGTGCTCGACCTGCTCGCGGGTCGGCGTCGCGACCTGGACCATGACGTGCCGCTCCGGGTCGAGCTCGCCGGACTCGAGCAGCGCGGCGAAGGCCCGCAGCCGGAGCCCGATGCCCTTGGTGTAGTCGAGCCGGTCGACGCCGAGCAGGATCACCTCGGGGTCGCCGAGCCGCGTCCGGATCTGGCTCATGCGCTTGCGGCAGGCGCGCCCGGCGGCGATCTCCTCGACCTCGGCCACGTCGATCGAGATCGGGAACACGCCGAGCCGGGTCGTGTGGGCCGGGTTCTCGATGACGTCGTCGAACTCGTCGCGGTCGAGGAACTGCCGGGCGCAGGCGGCGAAGTTGGCCGCGTTCGTCGGCCGCTGGAAGCCGAGCAGGTCACAGCCGAGCAGGCCCTCGATGATCTCGTTGCGCCAGGGCAGCCGGGAGAACAGCTCGAGGGGCGGGAACGGGATGTGCAGGAAGAACCCGATCGTCAGGTCGCTGCGTCGCTCGCGGAGCATCGCCGGGACGAGCTGCAACTGGTAGTCGTGGACCCACACCACCGCGCCGGGCGCGGCGATCTTGGCCAACTTCTCGGCGAAGCGCTCGTTGACCGCGACATAGGCGTCCCACTGGTCCATGTCGTAGGTCGACTCGCGCAAGGCGTCGTGGTACAGCGGCCACAGCCCGTCGTTGGAGAACCCCTCGTAGTAGAGCTCGACCTCCCGCCCGCTGATCGGCACGGGGTGCAGCTCCACGCCCGCGACGGTGAAGGGCTCGGGTTCGTCGTCGGCCTCGCCGGTCCAGCCGACCCACGTGCCGCCGGACTCCCGGAGCATCGGCAGCAACGCCCGGACGAGGCCGCCCGGACTGGGCATCCAGCCGTCGTCGGTGCGCATCACCGGCAGCCGGTTGGCGGCGACGACGATCGGTTGGTCGGGGACTGACTGGGGGGAGGCGTCGGTCATGCGACCGGTCTACACCGTGTCGAGCGCGCGTTCCAGGTCGTCGGTCAAGTCGTGGGCGTCCTCGATGCCGACCGACAGCCGAACGAGGTTGTCGGGCACCTCGAGCGGCGAGCCGGCGGCCGAGGCGTGGGTCATCGCCCCCGGGTGCTCGATCAGGCTCTCGACCGCGCCGAGCGACTCGGCCAGCGTGAAGATCTCCGTCGAGTCGGCGACGCGCATCGCGGCCTCCCGCCCGGCCTCGAGGGTGAACGACACCATCCCGCCGAAGTCGCGCATCTGCCTGGCTGCCGCGGCGTGGCCGGGATGGTCGGGGAGCTGGGGGTACAGCACCCGGTCGACGGCGGGGTGGTCGACGAGCAGGTCGACGACGGCCCGGGCGTTCTCGCAATGGCGGTCCATTCGGATGGCCAGCGTCTTGACGCCGCGCAGCACGAGGTAGCAGTCGAACGGCGCCGGCACGGCGCCCGCCGCGTTCTGCGTGAAGCGCAGCCGCTCGGCGAGCTCGTCGTCGCTCGTCGCGAGGAAGCCGCCGACGACGTCGCTGTGCCCGCCGAGGTACTTGGTCGCGGAGTGCACGACGACGTCCGCGCCGAGCGTCACCGGCTGCTGGAGGTACGGGGTGGCGAAGGTGTTGTCGACGACGACGAGCGCCCCGCGCTCGTGGGCGATCGCGGCGATCCCCTCGATGTCGAAGCACGTGAGCAGCGGGTTGGTCGGCGTCTCGAGCCAGATCATCCCGGTGTCGTCGGGCCAGTCGGCGCGCAGCGCGTCGAGGTCGGTCAGGTCGACCGCCGTCCACGGGAACCCGAGCGGGGCCCACACCTTGGCGATCAGCCGGAACGTGCCGCCATAGGCGTCGTTGCCGAGGAGGACGCGCTGGCCCGGCCGGAGCAGCCGCAACACGTTGTCCTCGGCGGCGAGCCCGCTGGCGAAGGCGAGGCCGTGGCGGGCCTGCTCGAGCGACGCGACCTGCGTCTCGAGCGCCGTGCGGGTCGGGTTGCCCGACCGCGAGTACTCGAATCCCTTGTGCCCGCCGACGCCGTCCTGGGCGAAGGTGGTCGACAGCGAGATCGGCGTGACGACCGCGCCGGTCGTCGGCTCGGGATCCTGGCCGGCGTGGATCGCTCGCGTGGAGAACCCCTGGAAGATCTCGTCTCGGTCGGCCTCACCCATCGGAACCGCCGACGGTGGCCGCGGCGACGGCGCTGAAGTAGGACAGCACGTCGGTCCGGGTCAGCACGCTCAGCGGTCGCCCGCCGGACAGCACGAGCAGCGCCGGCGCGGTCTCCAACATCTCGATCGCCAGCTCGACCTTCTGGCCGACGCCGATCGTCGGCAGCTTGGCGCTCATCACCTTCTCGACCTCGGTGCTCATCACGCTCGGGTCGCGGTGGATGACCTCCATCAGCTCCAGTTCGTCGACCGAGCCGGACACCTCGGCGGCGGCGAACGGCGGCGTGTTCTTGCACACCGGGAGCTGACTGACGCCGTTCGACCGCATCAGGTCGATCGCCTCGCTGACCGTCTGGTGCGGGTTGACGTACAGCAGGTTCTCGATCGAGGCGTTGCGCGTGTCGAGGACCGCGCCGACGCACTGGTCGCACTCCTTGAGGAAGCCGTAGTTGGCCATCCAGTCGTCGTTGAACACCCGCGACAGGTAGCCGCGGCCCGAGTCGGGGTTGAACACGACCACGATGTCGTCAGGGTCGGCCCGCTTGGCGACCTGGATCGCGGCGGCGACGGCCATCCCGCCGGATCCGCCGATCAGGATGCCCTCGATCTCGCTGACGTAGCGGGCGGTGAGGAAGCTCTCCTCGTCGCTGATCGCGATGATGTCGTCGAGCAGGTCGGGCTCCCACGCCGCCGGGAAGAAGTCCTCGCCGACGCCCTCGACGAGGTACGGCCGACCCGACCCGCCCGAGAACACCGACCCCTCCGGATCGGCGGCGATGATCTTGATGTCGGGGTTCATCTCCTTGAGGTAGCGGGCGACGCCGGTGATCGAGCCACAGGTGCCGGCGCCGGCGACGAAGTGGGTGATCCGGCCCCCGGTCTGGCGCCAGAGCTCGGGTCCGGTCGTCTTGGCGTGGGACTCGGGGTTGAACGGGTTCTCGTACTGGTTCGGGCGGAACGCGCCGAGTTCGTTGGTCAGGCGCTCGGCGACCGAGTAGTAGCTCTGCGGGTCGTCCGGCTCGACGGCGACCGGGCAGACGACGACCTCGGCGCCGTACGCCTTCAGCAGGTCGATCTTCTCCGGGGCGACCTTGTCGGTCATCACGAACACGCACTTGTAGCCGCGCTGCGCGGCGACGATCGCCAGCCCGACGCCGGTGTTGCCGCTGGTCGGCTCGACGATCGTCCCGCCGGGTTGCAGCTCGCCGCTCGCCTCGGCGGCGAGGATCATCTCCAACGCCGGCCGGTCCTTGGAGGAGCCGCCCGGGTTGGTCACCTCGTGCTTCATCGCCAGCGTGCAGGTGATGTCCTGGTCCTCGCTGACGCGCTTCATGCGCACCAGCGGGGTGTTGCCGATGAGGTCGACGACCGACTCGGCGATCTCGGTCCCCTCGAGTTTCGGATCCGTCATACGACCACGGTACCCCTCGGCCGGGGGTGAGGCCACGGCCGGGCCGAGGTGATCAGCCGCCGAGCACCCGGCTCATGATCCGCCCGACGCGGCCGGGCGCCGCGGACTGGGAGGCGGGCGGCAGATCGGCGGGCAAGAGATGCGGCGCGTGCCCCGCGAGGACGGCGATCAGCTCGTCGGCCGACGGGTTGACGAGACCGACGTCGCCGACGACGACGGTCGGCACGGTTTCGGTTCCCATCGCGTGCGCGCGGACGACGTCGGCGGCCGCCGGGTCGTCCCAGATGTTGTGCTCCACCCGCTCGACCCCGAGCTTGTCGAGCCTTCGCCTCAGCATCGCGCAGAACCCGCAACCGGGCCGCCAGTAGAGGTCGATCTGCGTGGGATTCACGGTTCGCCACGGTATCGGCGCGACCCGGCCCGCACCGCCGAAACCCGTCGAGTTTCGCCGGACTTTCGATCGACCGGGCGCGGACGAGAGTCAGCGGCCGGCGACGACCGTGTGCGAGGATTCGCCGATGCGCGCTGCCCTCGCGAGCCACGTCGAGCGGCGTCCCGGCCTGACCGTCAGCGCCGCGGCGTTCGTCCTGATGGCGGTCTGGGGGCTCTTCGTCCCGCTGTTCGCCGGCCCCGACGAGAACAGCAACTTCGTCCGCGCCGCGGCGGTGATCCGCGGCGAGGTCATCGGCGGTGATCTCCCGGCGTCCCTCGACGACAACTACTTCCGCACCACCGTCGGCATCGACCCGCAGTTCGTCGCCGCCAACCCGATCCCGTTCTGCTTCGCCCCGTTCCGGAACGTGGCCGCCTGCAACACCCCGCTCGACACCGCGCCGGTGGTCGACGACCCGCCGTTCACGTTCCAGGGCCGCTATCCACCGGTGGCGTTCGTCGTTCCCGGGCTCGGCACGCTCGTCGGCCCCAACGACATGGCGGTGCGCCTGGGGCGGCTGGCCGACTCGGCGGCCGCGGCCGCGCTCATCGGCATCGCGGCGGCGCGGCTCGTCCGATCGTCGATCCCGCTGGTGGTCCTGTTCGTCGCCTGGACGCCGGGGGCGCAGTTCATGGGGGCGGTGATCAACCCGAGCGGGGTGGAGATCGCCGCCGCGATCGCCGTGTGGGCGTACGGCTCCGCGGCGCTGAACGTCGGGCGGGGGCCGTGGACGCGGCGCGACGACGTCGGGCTCGCGGTGGCGTCGGTGGCGCTGCTCACCGCGCGGCCGGCGAGCCTGGCGCTGTTCGCGATCATCGCCGTCTGCTGCGCGATCGCGATGGCCGGGCGGAACCCGGTCACGGCGTTGCTCCGGCGGGCGCCGATCACGATCGCGTCGTCGGCGGTCGCCTCCGTCGGGATGTTGGTCTGGTACTTCGTCGTGTTCGACGTCCATCTCGACGACGGCGTGGCCGACGGCGCCGGGTCGATCGGCCGGCTCGCCGTCCTCGAGCGGGCGTTCGGGCACATGACCACCGTCGTCGCCGAGCACGTCGGGAACTTCGGCTGGGGCGAGGTCGACTCGCCGACGCTCGCCGTGTGGTTCTTCCTGCTGGCGACCGCCGCGGTCATCGCCGCGGGCTGGCGCCACTCGACGCGCCGCGAGCAGGCCGCCGTGCTCGCGCTCGGCGTGGCGGTCGTCGTCTTCGAGGTCTACCTCAGCGTCAACTTCTACCGGTTGCTGCGCGTCTTCGGGGTCCAGGGGCGGCATCTGTCGCCCCTGATCGTCGGGCTCCCGCTGCTGCTCGCGCATCGGTGGCGCCCGAGCGATCGGCAGCGGCGGTTGCTCGCCGTCACCTGGACCGCCGTCCTCGCCGTGACGGCCGTCTTCGTGCTTCGCCGGTACGCCGTCGGGACGATTCCCGGCAACTTCTTCGACCTGTTCAGCGAACCGCGGTGGACGCCGCCGTTCGGGACCATCCCGATGTTGCTGGCGTTGGTCGGCGCGACCGGCGTGTTCGCCGTGGTGTGCTCGGTGTCGTCGTCGGCGCCGGCGCGCGCGGACGCGGAGGTCGCCGGCGCGGTCACCTGAGGCCGAGGTCGGCGATCCTCCGCCGGAGGTGCCGGGCCTGCGCTTCGTTCGTGCTCCGGTCGACCGCCCGCTCGAACGCGTCACGCGCCTCGTCGAGCCGGTCGAGGCGGACGAGCAGCTCCGCTCGGGAGCTGTGGAAGTACGGGTAGTTGGCGAGGTCGGAGTCGAGATCGTCGGCCGACGCGATCGCGTCGATCGCGGCGAGGCCGACCGCCGGCCCGTCGGCGTGCGACACCGCGACCGCGCGGTTCAACGCCACGACCGCCGACGGCGTGCGCCGCAGCATCACGTCGTACAGCTTGACGATGCCGGGCCAGTCGGTGTCCCCGAAGGTCGGCGCGGTGGTGTGCAGCGCGGCGATCGCGGCCTGGAGCTGGTAGACGCCGATCAGGCCGTGGGCGTGCGCCTCGGCGAGCAGTGCCAGCCCGCGCTGGGTCTTCCCGTCGTCCCACATCGAGCGGACCTGGTCGGCGAGCAGCACGGGAACGCCGTCGGCGTCGACGCGCGTCGCCCGGCGGGCGTCGGTGAGCAGCATCAACGCCAGCAGCCCCGTCACCTCGGGGTCGCCGGGGACGAGCTCGTGCAGGAGCTCGGCGAGCCAGATCGCCTCGTCGCACAGGTCGCCGCGCACGAGCGTGGCGGTCGTCGCGCTCGTGTGGCCCTCGGTGAAGATCGAGTAGATGACCCCGCACACGACCGGTAAGCGGTCGACGAGCGTCTCCAGGTCGCTGACCCCGAACGGGATGCGGGCGGCTCGGATCTTCGTCTTCGAGCGGGTCAGCCGCCGGGTCATCGTCGGCTCGGTGACGAAGAACGCCTTGGCGATCTGCGCCGTCGACAAGCCGGCGACGACGCGCAGCGTGAGCGCGACCTGGGCCTCGGGGGCGATCGCCGGGTGGCAGCACCCGAGCAGCAGCGCGAGCTGGTCGTCGATCAACTCGTGCTCGGTCGGGACCGCCTCGCGACTGGCTCGCGCCTCCAGCTCCGGCAGCCGGTCGTTGAACCGGGCGCTCCGACGGGCGCGGTCGATCGCCTTGCGGCGGGCGGTGGTCAGCAGCCAGGCCCCGGGGCGGTCGGGCATGCCGTCGGCGTGCCATCTCGTCGCCGCCTCGATGAACGCCTCCTGGGCCACGTCCTCGGCCAGTTCCAGATCTCGCACGTCGCGCACCAGCGTGGCGACGAGCCTCGGCCACTCGCTGCGGAAGACCTCGGAGACGCCCGACGGGTCGATCATCCTCGTGCGGTCAGCCGGCGACGGGGCCGGGCTCGGTCGTCACGGGCCGGGGATCTCCATCAGCGGTCGGACCTCGGTCGACCCGTAGCGCGAGCTCGGGACCCTCGCCGCCCACTCGAGCGCCTCGTCGAGGTTGTCGACGTCGATCAGGTAGAAGCCGCCCAGGATTTCCTTGGTCTCCGCGTACGGGCCGTCGGTGGTGACCTTCTCGCCGTCGCGGACGCGTACGGTCGTGGCCGTCTCCCGACCTTGGAGCGGCTCGCCGGCGACGAACACGCCGGCCTGGTGGAGCGCTTCGGTGTAGGCGAACCACTCCTGCATCTCCGCCGCCTGTTCCGGTGTCCCCATCGCCGGCCCGGCGTCCTCGCCGCTGTAGATCAGGATCGCGTATTTCACGGTGTTCCTCCATGGGTTCGGTTGCGGTTCGCGGTTGCGGTTCGCGGTGACGACGAACGGTCGCAGCGAAATCGGACCGACGTTTGCGAGAATGTTGCCATGCCCCTTCCCGGTCTGCCGATGAACGAGGCCGGATTCGCCGAACGGGTCGGGCGGGCGCTGCGCGGCGAGGTCGTCGCGACCCGCCGGCTGGGAGGTGGTGACGTCGCGGAGTCGTTCCGCATGGAGCTCGCCGACGGCCGGGTGGTGTTCGCCAAGACGCATCTCGACCCGCCACCGGGTTTCTTCCAGACCGAGGCCGCCGGACTCGCGTGGTTGCGCGAGCCCGATGCGGTCTCGGTGCCCGAGGTGCTGGCGGTCGACGACGGGCTGCTCGTGTTGGAGTGGATCGACGAGGGGCGGCCGGTGGCGGGCACCGACGCCCGACTCGGCCGGGCGCTCGCCGATCTCCACCGCTTCGGGGCGCCGTGCTTCGGGCGCGCCGATCGGCGGACGACCGGCAGCCGGCGACTCCCGAACGATCCGTGCGACACGTGGGCCGAGTTCTACGCGGTCAACCGGCTGCTGCCGTTGGCCCGTCTGTGGCGCGCCGCCGGCGGGCTCCCGGACGACACGGCGATGCGGCTGGAGGCGCTCGCCGGCCGGTTGGGCGAGATCGGCGGCCCGCCCGAGCCGCCGGCCCGGCTGCACGGTGACATGTGGGCCGGCAACCGCCTCGTCGACAGGGTCGGCCAGAGCTGGCTGATCGACCCGGCCGCGCACGGCGGCCACCGCGAGTTCGATCTGGCGATGATGCGACTCTTCGGCGGGTACGGGCCGGACTGCTTCGCGGCGTACGCCGACGCCCATCCCCTGGCCGACCGGTGGGAGGAGCGGATCCCGTTGCACCAGCTCGCGCCGCTCGCCGTCCACGCCGTCAAGTTCCGCGCCGGGTACATCGAGGCGACGGCGCGCGCCCTCGACGCCTGCCAGACGCTGTGAGGACGTCAGACCTTCTGCCCTTGCGGGAACCTGGTGCCGACGTGAAGCGTCGTATGAGGAGACCGTGATCCGACGCGGCCCGAGGAGGCGTCCATGACGATGGAGTTCGAGACTCAACCCGAGGCGGACCGCGGCGGACCGACCCGCCGGTGGGCCGCGGGGCTCGCCGCCGCCATGCTGGTCGCGGCGGCGGGCGGCGTCGGATTCGGCATCGGCTATGCGCTGGGCAACGACCGCGCCGACGACCCGGACACCGTGGCGGAGCAAGCGGCCGGCGCGGCCGACGACGCCGCCGCGTCGACGACCGTTGCGCCGGCGCCGGCGCCGGACGACGCGGCGGTGACGACCGAGGCGCCCGCGTCGCTTCCCGATGACCAACCCGAGCCGGCGACGACCGATGTCCCCGCGGTCGACTACCCGGTGGGGCCGGGATACGGCTCGGAGATGTTCTACGAGTGGGAGACCGGCCCGTTGATGGTGGACTCGTTGGCGCCGATGACGGTCGTCTACTCGCGCGCCACCGACGACGGGTTGACGGTGCGCGCCCAGCGGGGCGCGGAGTGGCCGGCGTCCGAGTGGACCCAAGACGGTTGGGTCCAGCCCGGTTGGTGCTCACCGGCGGGCTCGCTGCGGATCACGCTCTCCGGCGAAGGCGTCGTCGATCTCAACACGGTGTCGTGGTACCGCGAGCTGTACGACGGCCGCGCCACGTCGCTGCGGTTCATGGGGTTCGCCGACGGCGCGCCGCGCCGGGTGCTCGTCGTGCAGGCGTCACCCGACATCGAGACGGTGTCGGTCGTGTTCGGCGACGGCGCCTCCGATACGACCGCGACGGTCGACGGCCTCGCCATCTTGGTCGTGCCCGGACCCGTCGTCGCCGAGGGCGAGGATCAGTGGCGGTACGCCAACGAGGTCGAGTACGAGTTGACCCTGTCCGGCGGCGGCGCCACCGTCACCGTGCCGCATGTCGGGCTCGACCAGTGGGCCGACGCCGGGTTCCGACAGTCGTGCGAGCCTCCGCCGCCGGCCCTCCCGGACCCCGGCGAGCAACCCGCCGACGCGGCCCTCGCCGAAGACGAGATCCGGGCCGCGATGGGCGCCCTCTATGGCGGGGGAGCGGACGTCGAGGACAACGCGGCGTATCTCGACGACACGACCGGCGTGGCCGAAGCCCGCCAGCAGGTGCGCGACGACGGGTTCGAGGCCGAGGCCGCCAGCGCCAAGGCGTTCGTCGAGGAGCTCGTCTTCACGACGCCGGAGGAGGCCTGGTTCCGGTACCGCATCGAGACGGTGGGCCTCGACATCGACAACCGCTACGGCATGGCGGTCGTCGTCGACGGGTCGTGGCGGATCACCAGGGACACCGTCTGCCAGGACCTCGCGATGGCGGGCGGTGACTGCGGCGCTTGGCAACCGGTCGTCCTGCCCGGGTGACGGGCGAGCGCCTCGTCCTCAGTCACCGCATCGCGGCGCGGGTTCGTCAGGGTCGGCGAGCCCGCCGTCGGCGGGCAGCACCGGGCTCAGCCGCAGCGGGATGACCCGGCGGTCGCGACACTCGGCGCGCACGAGCTCGGCCGTCGCGGCGGCCACCGGGAACCACGGCCGCAGCTCGTCGACGTCGCCCACCCGCGCCGCCCACGCCGTGACCCAGGTGCCCAGGTGGTCGCGCAGGAACACGCGCGCCGCGTCGGCGGCGATCTCGGCCCGCTCGCGGTCGCCTGCCTCGCGGGCTTCGGCCTCGGCGAGGAGCAGGACCGTCATGAACTCGAGCTCGGCAACGATGTGGTCGGGACGGTCCTTCGACACCGCCATCCCGAACGCCGAGTAGAACCCGGCGATGTCGGCGAGTCGAGGGGTGACCCCGCCGGCGGTGGCGGGGACGTTGGACCCCTCGTAGGCGGCGACCCGCCCGAGGTCGAACCACCGCACCCACGTTCCGGCGAGCCCGCTCGGGTCGCCGGGTCGGACCGACTCGAGATCGTCGAGCCGCTGGAGGGCGCCGGTGTCGCCGGCGTCGTCGAGGATCCTCCGCAACCCGGCGACCAGGTCGTCGTCGAGCAGGGCACGGACGTCGGCGCCGAGCATGTTGGCCAGCAGGCCGAAGGCCGCCGCCCGCTGGCGGAGACGGCTCGTCGGGTAGGTGACCGCCGTGGACATGTCAGGTGTCCATGACGAGCCGGTAGACCGTTGCGCTGGGGCTCTTGCGGCCGCCGGCGTCGCCGTCGGCGCCGGACCAGATGGCGAACGCGCACGTGGCGTCGCTTCCGTTCCGGAGGTCGGTCTCGCCGTCGTCGCGCGCGGTGAGCGGCTTGGCGATCACGACCCGCCACCCGTCACCGTGGCGCACGCCGCGGCCGGTGGCGTCCTGTGTGGGTGTCGTGGTCGACGTGCTGAACCCGTTGGCCACGATCTTCTCGACCGGCGTCGCCCGGGTGGCGAGCGACATCGGGTTGTCGACGTGCGTGCCCGGAAGCCACTCGCCCGCGCCGGCGTCCTCGTAGTCGGCCATCGCGACCTCGCCGGGCGGCTCGTCGATCAGCGGCGGGTAGACGTCGACCGAGCGGTTGGGGTACGCGGTCGCCAGTCCGGCGCGGCCGTGATCGAGGTCGCGCTGCCAGTCGGCCTTCCAGTGCAGCAGCGTCGCCGCGGTCAGCGCCGTGCCCATCGTCCGGACCGTCTCGTCGCCGGCGCCGGGGGCGAGGAGCACCGCGCAGGCGTCGCGGAAGTCGTCCACCCGAACGGTCATGTCGTCGACGTCCGGGTCGTCCCACTCCATGCGGAAGCCGATGACCCGGCCGTCGTGCAGCGCCCGCACCCGAATCGCGGGAACCACCGGCGTCTCCCGGTGCGGGAGGGCGATCTGCTGCGGCGCCAGCTCGACGGTCTTCTCCGGCGCGCCTCCCCACGTGCCGGAGTCCGGATCGTCGACGGGCACGCGGCCGACGCGGACCGCGATGATGTCACCCGGCCCGAGGTCGTCCCGGTAGTCCGGCGCGCACCCGGCGAGCGCGGCGGCGCCTGTGGCCGCGGCCGTTCCGGTGATCAGTCGTCGTCGTGAGACGCCGGACGTCGTGGTCATGGGCTGCTCCTCCGTATCACGTGATGTTGTACCGGTAGACGTTCAGGTCGGGGTCGAAGGCGGTGCGTTCCACGGTCGGCACGACGATCGGCATGCGGACCACCTCCTCGCCGTCCTCCGCCCAGGCGGTGACCGTGTCGCCGACGACCTCGAAGCGGTGGATGATCCGATCCGTCGAGACGGCGAGCAGGAGCGCGGCGAGCAGCTCCGGGTCATCGCCGACCATCGCCGCCTGGTACGCGTCGATCGCCGCCCGGGCGCCCGGCCCGAACAGCATCGTCAGGAACCCGTCGTCGGCGACGTGGATCGGGGGGATGTAGTACACGTTCGGCTCGAGCCCGAACTGCGGGTAGAGCGGCAGCGCGACCTTGCGGACGTGGACGAGGAAGTCGATCGGGTTGTCCACGCGGGCCGAATCCGGGGTGCCGACGAACCCGAACGAGCGGATCTTGCCGATGCAGTTGCGCATGCAGCGCGGCTGGATCCCCTGCTCGACGGCGGGGAAGCACATGACGCACTTCTCCGAGACGCGGGTGGTGTGGTTGTAGAAGATCTTCTTGTAGGGGCACGCCTCGAGGCAGACGCGGTAGCCGCGGCAGCGTTCCTGGTCGACGAGGACGATGCCGTCCTCGGGACGCTTGTAGATCGACTGGCGGGGGCACCCTTGGAGGCACGCCGGGTAGGTGCAGTGGTTGCAGATGCGGGGCAGGTAGAAGAACCACATGTCGTGCGGCAGCCGCAGGTGGTAGCGCTTGACGCTGAGCGTCACGTTCACCTCGTCCTCGCCGCGGTTCGGGTAGGCGTAGTCGAGCCCCTGCGGCATGAAGCCGACGTTGCGCTCCCCGGACGGCGCGGCCTCGAAGATCGTCTGGCCGGTGTACGTGTCGCCCTCCCAGTGCTGCGGGCCGAGCAGTTCGAGCTCGCGGGCGTCCCACGCCAGCGGGTACGAGCCCCACGGCTTCGTCTCGACGTTGTTCCAGAGCTCGTACTCCTGCCCCTGGCCCGACGTCCAGCACGTCTTGCAGGCCATCGTGCACGTCTGACAGCCGATGCACTTGTTCGTGTCGAACACCGCCGCGGCTTGTCGTCGCGGCCGGGCCTCGGCGTAGGGGTACGCCATGGTCCGGTTCAGTTGCCAGTTCTCGACATCAACCATCGGTGGCCTCGCTGTCGTCGGTCGGATCGGTCGTCGGCGGCGGGACGATGAACGCGCCGGCCAGGAACCGCTGCATGGTCTCGTTCTCGGTCCCCGGGCGGTAGCCCTGCTCGGCCGGGTACCACAGGCCCTCGCCGGACTCGCCTCCGTCCTCGGCCTTGGTGAACTTGACGAAGGACTCCTTGGGCGCGCCGTCCGCGCAGTACACGTCGAGCTCGAAGCCCTTGCCGATCAGCTGCCCGGCGCCGTCCTTGCGGGTGAGGCTGTCGGTCATCAGGGTCGGGCGCAGCCACGCCCGGGTGACCGACTGGTGGCTGCCGTACCGGTACCCCGCCTGGTAGTTGGTGCGCGGGCTCCGGGCCAGTCCGTCGGCCCGCGTCTCGTGCCCCTCGACGCTGCCGTGTGTCGCGACGTGGAAGTGGAACCACGCCCGCGCCACCTTGCGGACCACCGACGGGTTGATCCGCACGCGGACCATCCAGCGGAACACGTGGTAGTCGTCAGGGCGGTCCTGCCAGCCCTTGAACGGCCGGTCGCTCGGGTCGCCGTCGATCCAGACGTAGTCGCCGTCGGCCACGCCGAGCTCGGCGGCGTCCTCGGGATGGAGGTCGACGTAGCCCTCCGACACCCACGGCTTGCGGATGTCGTGCCGGTAGAAGTCGCCGAACGGCCCGAAGATCAGCACGTCGGCGTCGACCGAGGCGCCCATCGTGTGGCACGCGTGCCGGAACTTCGGCGTGACCAGCACGTGGGAGAACCCGTCCCCGCGGAGCGGGTGCTCCGACGATGCGATCTCCTCCGGGGTGCGGACGACGTGGCGCACCTGGCGAACCTCGACCGACAGGTCGTCGGTGCGCAGCCCGTAGTCCTCCGGTTGGGCCGGGTCGATCAGCGGGTGGGGCGCCGCCATCAGCACGCCCGGCTCGTAGACGGTGCCGTCGACCGGTTCCCGGTGGAGCGGCATGTTCTCGCCGTACTCGATGAACTCGTCCTCGTCGCGGTAGAACTCGAGCCGCCCGGTCTTGGTGTACCAGGGGACGCTCTCGTTGGTCTGCTCCCACCCGACGATCTTCGGGGTGGTGCGCATCATCATGTAGAAGGGCGTGCCCCGCTTGCACGACTCGTGCAGCTCGTCGAAGCGGTACCCCCGGGTCGCGTTGCCCTGGTCGAAGACCCGTTGGATGTAGACGCCAGGGTCCTTCTCGGTCACGAAGTGCCAGTAGTCGGCGAACCGGCTGTCGCCGAGCTGCTCGCCGAGCGCGTTGGCGATCAGCGCGTTGACCTCCATGTCGTCGCGGGTGTCGAAGATCCGCTCGATCGGCGTCGTCGGCCACGCCTGGAGGAACGGGTTGGTGACCGACCCGTAGACGTCGGGCAGCTGCCGTTCGGGCCACGAGTCGACGCCGAACACGACGTCGGCGTACTCGCACGAGGCGGTCCAGTACCAGTCGTTGTGGACGATCATCTCGATCTTCGGCAACGTGTTGACGAAGACGTCGTGGGCGCCCTTGGCGTTGCCGAGCAGCGAGTTCGAGTTGGCGAACTGCATCGTCTTGGTCGGCGTCGGCATGTGCGACGCGCCGGTGAACATCTTGTCGCCGAGCTTCAGCGGGCGGTCGCCGTAGTTGTAGTAGTGCGCCGACTCGGATTTGATCCGCTTGTTGACCTTGGCGAGGGCCTCCCGGTCGAGCGTGATGTCGAAGGGGTCCTCGTACAGCCACTGGGCGATGCCGGAGAACGTCGGCAGGCGGTAGTTGCCGGCGTAGCTCCCGACGGTGCCGCCGTAGTGGCCGACGTTGTTGGTCAGCGCGGCGACGAGGATGATCGTGCGGTCCTTGTTGTCGTTGTTGAAGAAGTGGTTCGGCCCCATCCCCTCGACGAAGAGGGTCTGGGCGGGGTTCGCCGCGATCTCGGCCGCCAACTCCTCGATGGCGTCGACCGGCACCCAGGTGACCGCCGAGATCTGCTCGGGGCTGCAGCTGTCCTCGAGGTGCTGCTTGACCGCGTCGAAGAGCGGCCGGACCTCGACGGTCGACCCGTCGACGAGCGTGACGTCGAAGGTGCCCTCGAGCGCCGGATCGACGCCGGCCGGGAAGTTGTCGCCGGTGTGATCGTGGGTGACGACGGCCGGCCCGCCCGTCCTGCGGTCCCACACCATCTGATCGCCCCACAGCCCGCGCAGGTCGCGCGGAACGTACTGGATCGGCTGCTCGGCGGCCGGCGGGAGCTTCGTGCCGGGCTCGACCACCCGCACCGTCGACAGCTCGGCGTTCTCGTACCCCGCGATCACGTCCGACGCGAGCAGCAGCTTCTTGGTGTCCGAGCGGATCAGCAAGGGCAGGTCGGTCTGGGTCTTGACGAAGTCCTCGTCGTAGGTCTTGTCGCGGACGATCACATGGGCGAGGCCGAGGGCGAGGGCGCCGTCCGAGCCGGCCCTGATGATGATCATCCGGTCGGCCTTGCACGACGACGACTGGTACTCGGGGGCGATCGTCACGACCTTCGCGCCGTGCAGCCGGGCTTCGGTCAGCCAGTGCGCGTCGGGCATCTTCGTCGCGATCCAGTTCATCCCCCAGAGGGTGATCAGCTTGGAGTGCTCGGCGGTGGCCAGGTCGAAGTCGAGCGTCTGCTGCCCCGTCACCATCGGATGCCCCGGCGGCAGGTCGGTGTGCCATGAGTAGCTGTCCCAGTGGCGGCCGCCGTAGGACTCGTCGGGCTCGACGCCGCGCACGGCGACGTCGACGAGCGCCATCGTGTTGCACATGCGGTAGAAGCCGCCGATGCGGAACGGCGCGTTGTACGGCATGCCGCCGCGGAACTTCAGGGTCTGCACGCCGGCGCCGCGCATCGCCTCGATCATCTCCGGCTCGTACTGACCCTGTGCTGTGAGCAGTGCCGCGCCCTCGTCGCCGCTGTACGTCGTGGCGACGTCGATGTAGCCCCTCGCGACCAGGGCGGCGGCCTCCTCGTGGGTGACCTTGACGAAGTCCTCCTTGCCGCGCCCCTCCCGGTAGCGCAGCGGTGGCTGACCGTCGGCCTCGCGCGGGAACCCGTCGTCAACCCACCGCTTGAAGCCCTGCCGGACGTAGCAGCCCTTCACCCGGCGGTCGCTGTAGGCGCGGCGCACGTAGGCCAGGCCCGAGACGCAGGCTCGTGGATCCCAGCGGGCCGACGCCTGGTTCCCGTACGCGTCGGTTGCGTCCTTGTACCCGAACGACGGATCGGCGTAGACGGCGACGCCGTTCTTCACGCTCGCCTTCAGCAGGCAGCCGTGCGTGTCGTTCGGCGCGCAGAGATAGTGATAGGTGCTGTCGGGGTTGTAGAGGTCGCGGTACACCTGCTCCCAGCCCCGGTTGGGATAGGCCTCGAGCGGGTTGTCGATCGGCTCGATCTGGGCGAGCATCGTGAGCTGCGGCGCCAGGTCGGCCAGCCGGACCTCGCCGTTGGCCGCGGCGAGCAGCGCGGCGGGCGTCGCCGAGAGCACGTCACGGCGGGACCACCGCCGGTCGCCGCCCTGAACCGTCGCGTCCGAACGACGTTGTGCTGGCATCACGGCCCCCCTTCGAAGGAGCGTTTGATCGGCGTCACGACGGAGATCGCGTGAACGCATTGCTCCCTCATACGACGCCATCAACGCGGCGACCCCGGACAGGGTCCAAAGTCAGGTCGCGCGAGCGCGGTCGTGGCCAGTTCGTTGCGGGCGCAACGAAATCGGCGTAGCATGTGGTCATGACGTCGTCCACGCGTTCGCCCGGCGCCCTTCGCCCGGTCGACCGGGTCGTCACCGCCCGGCGCCAGACCGAGGGCGGGGGCTTCGTCGTCCGCCGCCCGTTCCCCACCGCCACGATCGACAACATCGACCCGTTCCTGCTGCTCGACGAGATGGGCCCGTCCGACTACGGGCCCGGCGAGGCGATCGGCGCGCCCGACCACCCGCACCGCGGCTTCGAGACCGTGACGTACCTGCTCGACGGGGCGATGGAGCACCGTGACTCGGCCGGCGCGGTCGGCGTGATCGGGCCCGGCGCCGTGCAGTGGATGACGGCCGGCGCCGGCGTCGTGCACAGCGAGATGCCGACCGACGACATCCGCCGCCGCGGCGGCCGGGTGCACGGCTTCCAGCTCTGGGTCAACCTGCGGGCCGCCGACAAGATGACACCGCCCCGATACCAGGGCTTCGAGGCCGACGAGTTCACCCGCGCCGACCTCCCCAACGGCGGGATGCTGCGCGTGCTGGCCGGCACGGTCGCCGGTTCGACCGGCCCGGTCGAGACCACGATCCCGATCACCTACGCCCACCTCACGCTGGCCCCCGGCGAGTCGCTCGACTGGGCCGTCGCCGACGGGCAGACCGCGCTGGCCCACGTGTTCGACGGCGCGGCGCAGGTCAACGGGACCGACGCGGCGAGCGGGCAGCTCGTCGTGTTCGAGCGGTCGGCCGGCGCGGTCCGGCTCGTCGCCGCCGGCCACGGTCCGGGCGCCGAGGTGCTGCTGCTCGCCGGCGAGCCGATCGGCGAGCCGATCGCCCGCTACGGGCCGTTCGTGATGAACACGCGCGCCGAGATCGTCCAGGCGATCGACGACTTCAACGCCGGCAGGCTCGGCTCGATCCCCGCCCAGGGTTCCGGCGTCTCCCGCTGACGCCGCTGACGACGCCGCCGCGATGGCAGACTGGCGAGGTGACGATCAACGCCGCCACGTCCGTGTACCTCGACCGGCTGGCCCGCGTCCGGTCGGCGATGACCGACCGCGGCGTCGACACGCTGCTGGTGTCGGTCGGCCACGACCTGCCCTACCTGACCGGGTACACGGCCATGCCGCTCGAGCGGCTGACGATGCTCGTCGTCCCGCGCGACGGCGAGGCGACCATGGTGATCCCGGCGCTCGAGGCGCCGCGCGTCGTCGAGCGACCGGGCGTCTTCGAGCTGTTGCCGTGGGGGGAGACCGAGGACCCGGTCGCGCTGGTCGCCAAGCTCGCCGCCGGCGGGGGCCGGCTCGCCGTCGGCGACCAGATGTGGGCGCGGTTCCTCGTCGAGCTGCTCCCGCACCTGCCGGGCGCCGAGTACCGCCGGGCGGTCGACGTCATCGGCCCGCTGCGGATGAGCAAGGACCGGGCCGAGGTCGAGGCCCTCGCCGCGGCGGGCGCCGCGGTCGACCGCATCGCCGGCGAGCTCCAGCGGGGCGAGATCCCGCTCGTCGGCCGGACCGAGGCCGAGGTGTCGGCCGAGTTGGGCCGGCGGATCATCGCCGAGGGCCACGAGTCGGTCAACTTCGCGATCGTCGCCGCCGGCGCCAACGCGGCCAGCCCCCACCATCACGCCGGCGACCGCCTGATCGCCGAGCACGAGATCGTGCTGTGCGACTTCGGCGGCACGATGGGCGGGTACTGCTCCGACACCACCCGGTGCGTCGTCACCGGCGAGGTCGACCCGGAGATCGCCGAGGCCTACGAGGTGCTGCACGCCGCGCAGCGGGCGGCGGTCGCCGCGGCCACCGTCGGCACCCCGTGCGAGGACGTCGACCGGGCGGCCCGCCAGATCATCGCCGACGCCGGGTTCGGCGAGTACTTCATCCACCGCACGGGCCACGGCATCGGCATGGAGGCCCACGAGGACCCGTACATCGTCGAGGGCAACACCCTGCCGCTCGAGGCCGGGCACGCGTTCAGCGTCGAGCCCGGGATCTACCTCCCCGGCCGGTGGGGGATGCGGCTGGAGGACATCGTGATCGCCGCCGACGGCGGGCCACAGCCGGTCAACCGCTCCGACCACCGGCTGATCAGCGTCTGATCAGCGTCTGACCACCCAACTCAGCCCAGTTCGAACTTGCTCTCGTCGGGCGTGTCGCTGATCGCCTTCAACTCGATCAGCAGGTCGTTGCCCGCGTAGCGGGCGAGCGGCCCCGAGTCGAGGGCGCAGTACGACTTGACGATGCCGGACAGCGGCACGTCGACACACGTGACCATCCGGCCGGCGCGCGCCTCGGTGTAGCCGACGGTGTCGCCGACCCGGCGGTCGGCGTCGACCCGCAGCCGGGCGGCGAAGCTGGCCGCGTAGAAATCATGGGTCAGGCCGAGGTCGCTGATCCGGGCGTCGTTGATCGACGCCTCGCACTCGGCCGCCGCCAGGTCGCACGTCGAGTCGGTGCCGTCGCCGATCACGAAGCGCACGTCGTTGATCGTGATCGAGCGCCGCCCGTCGGCGGCCTGGACGACGACCGCCTCCGACTCGATGTCGCCGAACCGCGTCGTCACGTCGTATTCGGCGGTGAATCGGGCGACCGACACCGAGTCGAGGCGCTCCAGCACCGCGTCGATGGCGGCGTCCCCGGTGCTCGTCGCCGCCGGCCTGCCGTCGTCGAAGTCCGGCCGCTCGCCGGTCAGGCAACCCGTCAGCACGGCCGCGGCGCCGAGCGCGACGAGGGGCATGCGGGGGAGCGCCATGGCGCCGTCAGGCTACGGGGCTGCCCGGTCGGTCGGCGGCGTTACCCTCATCGGACGTGATCCGCCGATGATCCGCCTCGACGTGGCCACCGTGCTGCTGCAATGGGCGACCGGCGGCATGTTCTTCTGCTGGTTCACGACCCGTCGCCGGGTCGCCGGCCTCGGCTACGGCTGGCTGCTGCGGGGCGTGTACGCCTGCTTCGCCATCGCCGCGGTGCTGGTCGGCGTGCGGTTCGGGACCGTCCCGGCGCGCGAGGTGGCGTCGGCGGGCGTGGCGCTCGCCTGCCTCGTCGCGCTCGCCGTGTCGATCCGGCGGCGGGCGGCGGGCGTCAGCGGCCGGCAGGCCGAGCACGATCGCCGTTCGGCGCGGGTGGCGGCGATGACCGGGATCGAGCGGCCGGTCGACGAGCCCGAGGTCGAGGCCGACGGGACGCCGGCGGGCGAGTTCCCCCCGATCCTCGACCTCGTCCCGGCGCTGATCGGCGTCGTCGGCCTGGTCGCGGCGGCGGTCGACGCCGGCGGGAACACGACGGTCGCCATCATCCGCACGGTGGTCGGCGCGGCGTTCATCGGGGCGATCGGCGACGCGATGCTGCTCGGGCACTGGTACCTCGTCCAGCCCGGCCTGCCGCGCAGCCTGCTCAACGAGCTCGTCGGCGCCCTCGGCTGGCTGTGGCCGCTGGAGGTCGGGGCCCTGCTGCTGCCGACCGGGATGGTCAGCGTCTGGACCGGCGCGGTCGACGACGGGTGGGGCGGCTTGCTGGGCTGGATGTGGGCGGCGTGTGCGGTCACGACGATCGTGCTCGTCGTCGTCACCCGGGCGGCGCTCAAGGAGCGCTACTACTCGGCGGTGATGGCGGCGACCGGGCTCCTCTACCTGGCGATCCTCACCGGTTTCGGCACCGACATCGTGGCGCGGGCGGTGCTGTCGTAGCCTGCGCCGTCCCTCGCGGACGGCCCATGTGACAGAATCGGGGCCATGCCCAGACCGGTGTGGAGTGGCACCATCTCGTTTGGCCTCGTCGCCATCCCGGTGAAGCTGTTTCACGCCGTCCGCCGCCAGAGCGTCTCGTTCAACCAGCTCGACGAGCGCAACCTCGCCCGCATCCGGTACCGCAAGGTGAACGCCGAGAACGGCGAGGAGGTCACCGAGGACCACATCGTCAAGGGCTACGAGGTGTCCAAGGGGCGGTACGTCGTGATCGACCCCGACGAGTTGGAGCCGTTCATCCCGGCGGCCACGAAGTCGGTCGACCTGGAGGAGTTCGTCGAGCTCGACGAGATCGACCCGGTGTACTTCGACACGGCCTACCACGTCGCCCCCGACACCAACCCCAAGCCGTACGTCCTGCTCGCCCGGGCGATGGAGGCCAGCGGGAAGGTCGCGATCGGGCGCTTCGTGATGCGCAACAAGCAGTACACGGCGGCGATCCGGGCCGAGGACGGCCGCCTGGTGATGTCCTCGCTGGCGTACGCCGACGAGGTCGTCCCGGCGTCGGAGATCGACGAGCTGCGCGGCTTGGACGACATCGAGGTCAACGCCAAGGAGATCGCGATGGCCGAGGCGCTCGTCGACTCGCTGACCGCCGAGTTCGAGCCGACCAAGTACCACGACGAGTACCGCGAGCAGGTGCTGGCGCTGATCCAGATGAAGGCCGACGGCGAGGCGTTCGAGGCGCCCGAGGTCGAGTCGGAGAAGCCGAAGGTCGTCGACATCATGGCCGCCCTCGAAGCGAGCGTCGCCGCGGCGAAGGAGGCGCGGTCGAGGCACCCGTCCGACGTGGCGACGAAGAAGGTGACCTCCAAGGCCGACGCCACGCGCAAGCCGGCGAAGAAGGCGGCGGCGAAGAAGTCGGCGGCGAAGACGAAGAAGTCCGCGTAGCGGGCGCCCGGCCCTCCCGATGGCTGCGCCGCTCGAGGTCGAGATCGAGGGCCGGACCGTCCGGCTGACCAACCTCGACAAGGTGCTGTACCCGTCGGGGTTCACCAAGGCCGAGATCGTCGACTACCACGCCCGCATCGCGCCAACGGTCATCCCGCATCTGGCCGGCCGTTGCCTTACGTTCCGGCGCTACCCGGATGGCACCAACAAGCAGGGCTTCTTCGAGAAACGGTGCCCGAGCCACCGGCCGGACTGGGTGCCGGTCGCGCTCGGGCCCGGCGACCGCGAGGGCGGGATCGAGTACTGCCGGATCGAGGAGCCGGCGGCGATGGTGTGGGCGGCCAACCTGGCGGCGATCGAGCTGCACGCGCCGATGGCCCTGGCCGCCGACCTCGACGTGCCGCGGGCGCTCGTGTTCGACTTCGACCCCGGGCCGAGGACGTCGATCGTCGAGTGTTGCCAGGTGGCGCTCGGCGTGCGCGGCGTGCTCGAGTCCGTCGATCTCGAGGGCTGGTGCAAGACATCGGGGTCGAAGGGGCTGCAGATGTACGTCCCGCTCAACACGCCGGACGCGACACACGACGCCGCCGCCGACTTCGCCCTGGCCGTCGGGCAGGTGATGGAGCGCCAACTGCCCGGCAAGGTGACGACGGTGATGGCGAAGTCGGAGCGCCCCGGCAGGGTCTTCGTCGACTGGAGCCAGAACGCGCACCACAAGACGACGATCGCGCCCTACTCGCTCCGGGCCCGCCCGGCGCCGACGGTCTCGACGCCCGTGACGTGGGACGAGGTCGCCGACGCCGCCGAGCGCCAGGTCGAGCTCTCGTTCGAGGCTGCCGACGTCCTCGCCCGCGTCGAGGAGCTCGGCGATCTGTTCGAGCCGGTGCTGACCGTCGAGCAGCACCTGCCGGCCCCCCGCTGACGGCGGTGCCGCCGCCGGCGGGGTCGGCGCGGTCATCATGGAGTCGTGAACCGAGGCGCCGCTTGCACGCTTGTCGTTGCCGCGCTCGGCGTCGCGGCGTGCTCGACGGCGGTGGCCGACGACGCCTCGGCGCCGGCGACGGCCTCGTCGCTCGCCGCGCCGAGCACGTCGGCTGCGGCGCCGACCGCCGAGCCGGCCGCCCCGCCGACCGAGCCGCTGACCGAGCCGACGACCGAGTCCACGGCCGAGCCGGCGGCCGACCCGCCGGCGACCGATGACGCGCCGGCGACCGATGACGCACCGGCGCCCGGTGACCCGCCGGCGACCGAGGACGCGTCGGCGCTCGAGCCGACGACGGACGTCGGGCCCGCCGCCGGCGGTCGATCGATCGAGGACGAGATCGCCGACGACGAGCCGACGTTCGACGTCGAGCCGCTCCAGCCGCTCGACCTGGACGCCGCCGTGTTCGCCGTCGACGACGCGGGGATCGGCGGGACGGCGCCGGCCGAGACCGGGCCGCCACTCACCGGCTGGGCCGGGTTCGACGCCGCGCTCGAGGACGCCCTGCTGCGCAACGGCAACACGGCGGCGTCGGTCGCCGTGTCGATCGGTGGCGACATCGTGCACTCGGCGGCGTTCGGCCGGCGCACCCTCGACGGCGGCGACGGCGCCGATGCGGGCGACCGGTTCCGCATCGCGAGCATCTCCAAGACGCTGACGTCGATCGCCCTCCTGCAACTCGTGGAGGAGGGCGTCGTCGGGCTCGACCAGCCAATCGGCGCCGTCGTCGCGGCGTCGCTCGGCGTCACCGATCCGGCGTCGAACGTCGGCTCGATCACGATCCGCCAGCTGCTCACGCACACGTCCGGCTTCGGCAAGTACGACGGGGTGTTCTTCCGCGGCCGCTCGGTCGACTGCCGCGACGCGGCGACGATCGGGCTGCGCGGCTCGGTCGGCGGCCGCGGGTACCGCTACAGCAACATGAACTACTGCGTGGCCGGAATGCTGATCGAGGCACTGACCGGCCGCTCGTA
>JBFGCT010000035.1:0-27304 GCA_041581055.1 Ilumatobacteraceae bacterium
ACGAGGACAACTGGACGGCCATCGTGCAGCGCAGCCACCCGGTCGCCCTCGAGCGGCTGATCAAGGCGCGCGCCAAGGTGCTGATCGTCGCGCCCGGTCTCATCGAGCGGCCCTACGTCTTCGCCGGCAACGACAAGCCGGGCGTGATGACGTCGGGCGCGGTGCGGCGGTTCGTCAACGTCCACGCGGTGCGGCCCGGCGAGCGGGCGGTCGTCTTCACCGCCAACGGCGACGGCGAGGCGGCGGCGGACGACCTCGCCCGGGCCGGTGTGTCCGTGGCCCGCGTCGTCGACGCCCGCCGAGGCGGCAACGTCGTGGCGGCGACCGGCGGGGCCGATTCGATCGAGGGGGTGCGGCTGGCGGACGGCACGGCGATCGAGTGCGACCTGTTGGTCACGGCGATCGGATGGACGGCGCCCACCTCGTTGCTGAACATGGCCGGCGACCGCCCGGTCTACGACCCGGCGACCGCCCGCTTCTTCCCCGGGCGGCCGATCGACACGGTGCTCGCGGCCGGCGGGATCGCCGGCGACGGAACGCGCTTCCAGCTCCTCGACCACGCCCGCCAGACCGGCCGACTCGCCGCCGCCCGTGCGGCGTGTGCCGCCCACCGGGTCCGGGCGTCGACGGCGCGGGCCCGTCCCGTCGACGGCCCCGAGCCGGCCTGGCCGGACGACGCCCGCACCCCGCTGCCACGCCACCCGCACCCCGCGCTGTTCCGGTCGACGACGCACGGCATCGTCGACTTCTCCGAGGACGTCGGGTCGAAGGATCTCGTCGCCGCCGCCGCCGAGGGCTACGACTCCGTCGAGCTGCTGAAGCGCTACACGACGGCGACGATGGGCCCGGCGCAGGGCAAGCTCGAAACCGTCAACACGGTGGCGGTGCTCGCCGAGGCCCGCGGCGAGACCATCGGGGACGTGGGGACCACGGTCTGGCGGCCGCCGTACGCGCCGGTCACGCTCGGCGCCCTCGGCGGGCGGATCTTCGAGCCGGTGCGCGTCTCGTCGATCCAGCCGTGGCACGAGGCGAACGGGGCCACGGCCATCCTCGCCGGCCAGTGGATCAGGCCCGAGCACTACGGCGACCCGGCGGCCGAGGTCCGCAACACCCGCCGCAACGTCGGGATCACCGACGTGACGCCGCTCGGCAAGCTCGACCTGCGCGGCCCCGACGTCCCCGAGCTGCTGAGCCAGCTCTACACGAACAAGTGGATGCAGCTCCCCGTCGGGTCGGTGCGCTACGGCATCATGTGCGCCGAGGACGGCGTGGTGCTCGACGACGGCGTCACCGGGCGGCTCGGCGACGAGCACTACATGATGTCGACGACGTCGACCGGGGCGGGCGGCGTCTGGGAGTGGGTCGAGAACTGGCTGCAGACCGAACATCCCGAGTGGCGGGTCCACGTGACGCCGGTGACGACCGGGTTCACCAGCATCAACGTCGCCGGACCCGCGTCGCGCGACCTGATGCGGCGGGTCGTGTGCGGGATCGACCTCGAACCCGAGGCCTTCCCGTACATGCACGTCCGGACGGGCGCGATCGCCGGCGTCGACGGCTGCTTCGTCTGGCGCATCGGGTTCACCGGCGAGCTGTCCTTCGAGGCCCACGTCCCGTCCGGCCACGGGCTGCACGTGTGGGAAGCCCTGCTCGCCGCGGGGGCCGACCTCGGCGTCGGGGCGTTCGGCCTGGAAGCGCAGCGGATCATGCGGCTGGAGAAGGGCCACTTCATCGTCGGGCAGGACACCGACGGCCTGACCAAGGCCCCGAGCACCGGGATGGGCGCGCTGATCAAGCTCGACAAGGCCGACTTCGCGGGGAAGCCGGAGCTGGCGTGGGCGCTGGAGGACGACGGCGCGCCGGTGCTCGTCGCCATCCAGACGACCGACCCGCGGATCGTGCCCGACGAGGCGTGTCAGATCGTGCGCGCCGGCACCAACGAGATCATCGGCCGGATCACGTCGTCGAGGATGTCGCCGACGCTCGGCCGCTCGATCTGCCTCGGCCAGGTGCTGCCGGGGGCCGCCGCCGCGGGGTCCGAGCTGACGATCGTGCTGACGAGCGGGGGGCGCGCCACCGCCCGGACGATGGAGCACCACGCCCACTTCGACCCGGCCGGGGAGCGCCTCCGTGCATGACGCCCCGCGCTTCGAGTCGCCGGTGGTCCGCAGCTACGCCCCGAACGCCGGCGCGGCGCTGACCCTGTCCGACCGATCGTCGACCCACAAGACGATCGTCAGGGCCGGCGCCGACAGCTACGCCGCGGCCCAGCTGGCGGTCCGCTTCGGGACGAGCCGCACCCTCGACGACGTCCTGATCTGCGGTCAGCGGCCCGGGGAGTGGACGTTGCTTGGCGCCGAGGCGGCCAACGACGCGCTGGTCGAACTGCTCGACCGCACCGGCCACGTCAGCGTGATCGACCACACGCACAGCCGGGCGCTGTTCCGGTTGACCGGCGGCGACGCGCCGAACGCGTTGGAGAAGCTGTGCGGCCTCGACTGGGGCGACGCGATGACCCCGAACGGCGCGGTCGTCTCCGGATCGGTCGCCGAGGTCGCCTGCGACATCGTGCGCGCCGACGAGGCGTCGTCGCGTTCGTACCTCGTACTCTGTGACCGCTCGTTCGGCCAGTACCTGTTCGACGTCATCCTCGACGCCGGCGACGAGTTCGGCATCGCCGTCCGACCGCCCCGTGACGAACCCATCCCCACCCGACCGCCGGACCCCACCGCCCCGTAGGTGGTCAGCGGCGGCGGCCGCGAAGGCGGTCCAACTGTCGGCGGTCGCGCTTGGTCGGGCGGCCGGCGCCTGGATCGCGCCTGAACGTCGGCGGCTCGTCGACGCGCTCCGGCGGAGGTGGACTGTGGTCTTCGTAGCAGTCGGCGGCGATCGACGCGCCGACGCGCTTGGCGATGACCGACGCGACGTCGACGATCCGCTGGCGCCGGTTGACGAGCGCCTCCACGCGGTCGCCGGCCTTGACCGCCGTGGAGGGCTTGGCGGCTCGGCCGTTCACCTTCACGTGCCCGGCCCGGCACGCGGCCGCCGCATCGCCACGGGTTCTGGTGATCCGGACCGACCACAACCACTGATCAACGCGTGCCGACTCGATCGTCCCAGCTTGCCACGAACGACCGTGCGTGACCGAGGGTCACCGATGGTGTTCTGTTAACCACGCCATGGGTTCTAGGCTTGGCCGGGATGCGCCCGGCTGCCGAACTCCTCCTGCTCGAATCGCGGTCGCTCCCCGAGATCATCGCACGGCAGCCGCCCGAGGCGCTCGAGGCGGCGACCGCGCTGCCCGGATGGCGGGTGCGCGACGTCCTCGGCCATTGCGGCGCCGCGCTGCGCCGCTTGGTCGAGGGCGACGCCCTCGACTTCTCGCCGGAGGCCAACTGGGCCGACGTCGACGAGCGACGGTCCTGGCCGATGGAAGTCATCATGGCCGAACTGATCGAGGCCTACCCGGCGGCGGCCTCCGCGATCGACGCGGCGGGCGGGGCCTTCGACGGCCTGGGGCTCGGCGAGTGGATCCACGGCGGCGACATCCGCGAGCCGCTCGGCGAGCCGAACCCGTACGCCGGGCCGGGGATCGAGCTCGCGCTCCCGCTGCTCGTCAGCCGATCGGTCGCCTTCGACGCCACCGGGGTGCGCGCCGAGGTCGGCGACCGACGGTTCACCTTCGGGATCGGCGAGCCGGTGGGCCGATTGCGGACCGATCCCGAGACGTTCGTCCGGCTGTGCGCCGGCCGCCCGGCCGACCCCGATCGCTACGAGTTGCACGGAGTGCAGGAGCAGGCCCTCCTCCTCTTCTGGTGACGAGTTCTGGTGACGTTCAGCGCGTCGTCCGTCACGCCACCGGGATCTGCTGCGTGACGCAGTGGACGCCGCCGCCGCCGAACGCCAGGATCCCGCCGACGTCGAGGCCGAACACGTCCCGGCCCGGGTACTGCTCGGCGATCAGCGCGACGCAGTCCTCGTCGGCGTCGTGGCCGCACGTCGGCACGATCACGAACCCGTTGCCGACGTAGAAGTTGACGTACGGCACGGCGACCCGCTCGCCGCCCACCTCGGCGAACGGCAGGACGGGAACGACCGTCACGTCGAGCTCGCGGTCGCCGGCGTCGCGCACCCCACTGGCGACGCGGCGGTTGACGTCCAGCCGCAGCCAGTCGTCCTCGTCGGGGTCGTCACAGCCCTGGAGCACGAGGTGGCCGGGCGCGGCGAACGCGGCGACGTTGTCGACATGCCCGTCGGTGTCGTCGTCGAGCGCGAGGCCGTAGGGCAGCCAGATCGTGCACGCCACCCCGAACTCGCGGGTCAGCGTGTCGTCGATGTCGACCTGGCGCATCATCGGATTCCGGTTCGGGTGCAGCAGACACTGTGTCGTCGTGACCAGCGTGCCCTCGCCGTCGCCGGTGATCGACCCGCCCTCCAGCACCATCTCGACGGTGCGGACCGGGTCACCACGCCATTCGGCGAACCGGCGCGCCGCCAGCGCGTCGTCGTCGAAGGGGTGGAACTTCGCGCCCCACGCGTTGAACGACCAGTCGGTCGCGACGCGTGTGCCGTCGTCGTCGAACACGTAGATCGGCCCGCTGTCGCGGAACCACGAGTCGTCGATCTCCTGCTCGACGACCTCGACGTTGGGTCCGCACGACGCGTCGGCGCGCTCGACCGACCGCGGCGCGGCGAGCATCGTGACGGGCTCGAACCGGGCGATCGCGTTGGCCACCGCGGCGTGGGCCCGTTCGGCGTCGGCCAGCAGCTCACCCCACATCGACGATCGCGCCGGCCAGCACATCGCCGTGCGCTCGTGCGGCTCCCACTCCGCCGGCAACCGGGTCACGCGCCTCTCCCGATCACGGATCTCGCCGGGACGTGCCGTCGAGGGTCAGCAGCGGGGCGTAGAGATCGGGGCGCCGGTCGCGAAACAGGCCCCACGCCGCCCGCACCGAACGAAGCTCGTCGGCGTCGAACGCGTGGACGAGGACCTCGTCGGCGTCGCGCCCGGCCTCGGCCACCATTGCGCCGGTCGCGTCGGTGATGAACGACGACCCGTAGAACGTGATCTCGGTCGTCGCCCCGACCTCGTGGCCGGTCCGGTTCGCCGCCACGACCGGCATGAGGTTGGCGCCCGCGTGGCCCGCCATCACCCGCTGCCAGTGGCCGCTCGAATCCCACGTCGGGTCGGGCGGCTCGCTGCCGATCGCGGTCGGGTACAAGAGAACCTCGGCGCCGAGCAGCGCCATCGCCCGGGCGGCCTCGGGAAACCACTGGTCCCAGCAGATGCCGACGCCGATCGCGCCGTGGCGTGTGGGCCAGACCCGAAACCCGGTGTCGCCGGGCGAGAAGTAGTACTTCTCGGTGTAGCCGGGGCCGTCGGGGATGTGGCTCTTGCGATAGTGGCCGAGCGTCGAGCCGTCGGCGTCGACGACGACGATGGTGTTGAAGCGGGCCTGCCCGGCGCGCTCGTAGACGCTGAGCGGCAAGACCACGCCGAGTTCGGCCGCCAACCGGGAGAGGTGCCCGACGGTCGGATGCCCGTCGAGCGGACGGGCCCGATCGAGATGCTCGGGAAGCTGGTCCTTGCAGAAGTACGGGCCCTCGAACAGCTCGGGGATCAGGATGATCCGGGCGCCCTCCGCCGCCGCCTCGCGCACGAGCCGCTCGGCGGTGGCGACGTTGGCGGCGACATCGTCGACCATCGACATCTGGACGGCGGCCACGGCCAGCTCTCGCATGACGATGACGCTACCCAGCGAGCGACGGCCGCGGCGCGAGGGTCGTTACCGAACGTGGTATTGACCCTCGCGTAGTGCTCTGATTACAATAATGTTAGCGGGCACCACCCGTTGTTTCGGATGGAACATCACGAAACGGAGGCAAGATTATGCCGACTTCGACTGACACGCTGTACGCGTTCAAGCTGTCTCATCCAGTCAGTGCGAATGACAAGATGTGGCGAGGCTCGACCCAGGCAATGGCGCAGGGGGTCTACTGCACGGCTGGCGCAGGGGTATGCGCGTGGTGCTACGCCCACTACCACGGCAGCTACATGGACTGCCACTGCTATCCGTCCTCCTCCGGCTCGAAATGCGACTGGTACTGATCAACACCGGTCACTGACGATCGCCCCAACCGCATCGGGTTGAGGCATCCACCGGAGGATTGAGTCGGCGCGCGCAAGAATGAGCCGGCGCACCTCGGAAGTCGGGGAGACCTGCGCCCGCGTGGTCCCCACATCCCGCAAATTGACGACATGCTGGCGAATCAAGGAAGCGAATGACATGTCATCGACGGCCGACAGACTCTGCGCATTCCGGGTCGCCGCAGCGGTATTCGGATTCCGCGGGACGGACAGGAATCTCGCCAACTCCGACGAATCAACCGCTGCGGCGCAGCTCCATGGACGGTCAACGCATCGGTTCGCGATCGCCCCTCTCGCCGCGCGACCGCTCCGGCGTGGGGACCGCGCCGGGCGATGAGCGCGCCAGGACCACCGCACCAGACGTCGGCGCGACGGCTGACGTGTCGCCGTGCGGCGCGGACGATCTGGTCGTGTCTGCGCATGGTCGGTGCCGAGCGGCCGTGGGCGCTGCGCGGTGTGGTCGCCCTCCGCATCGCCGCGGGCCTGGTCCCGGCGGCGCTTGCGTTGTCGGTCAGCGCGCTGATCGATGCCGCAACCGACCTGGTTGGAACCTCCGCCTCGCTCACCGAGTCGGGTGTGCTGGCCTGGCTGCTCGTCGTCGCACTCGTCGGGGTGTTCGCATCGCTGCAGGCGACCGTTCAGGCCGTCATCGAGCGCGACATCGGGCGCACCACCTCGCTGCGCGTGCGCAGTGACCTGATGACCTTCGTCAACGCGCTGCCGGATCTCGCGCTCTTGGAGGCACCCGAGGTCCACGACCGCATCCTCATCTCGCAGTCCCAGGAACACGCGCCGAGTCAGGTCGTCAAACAGGTTCTCGCGATCGGCGAGCAGGCGATCGCCGTCGTCAGCGTGATCATGGTGCTCAGCTCGATCAGCCCCTGGGCGGCGGCCGCGGCCTCGCTGGCCGTCGTGCCCACCCTCGCCGCCGAGCTCTACCTCAGCAAGCGACGGGCCGAGATGCTGGCCGAGAACGCCCAGACGATGAGGCGCCGCAGCTTCTACTCCGACCTCGTCACCGACCTGCGGGCGGCGAAGGAGATCCGGGTGTACGGCTTCGGCGACACCCTCGCGGACCGTATGCGGAGCGAGTACCGGTCGATCAACTCCAGAGAGCGGGAGATGGACATGCGGTCGCTGCGGGTCGCCATCGGGCTCGGCGTCGTAACGAGCGCTTTCACGGTCGTCGCCCTGGTGCTGGGCATGCGGGACATCCTCGGGCCGGCCGGTTCGATCGGTGGTGTCGCCATCCTGCTCGCCGCGGTCACCAACGTGCAGAACTCGAGCCGGACCGTGGTCGGCGACGCGGGGCTCCTGACCGACATGATCAACGTCGTCGGCCACTACGACGTCGTCAGGGAACTCGCTCAGCGCGACGACGACCCGCAGACCGCCACCACGCCCGACCGTCGCGCCGCCGACCGGCCCGCGAACGCCGAGAAGAGGGCGTCCTCCACCGCCGCCACGCCACCCGGCCGCGCCGCCGACCCGCTGGCGAAGGCCAACGGTACCGACCGCCACCTCGGTGTCCGTTCTCGCCGGGCGCCGGCGCCGGACGCCGACCCCGCGGCGCTCCACCGTCCACCCACCGCACCCGGTGTCGAGCTCGACCGGATCTGGTTCCGCTACTCGCCGGCACAGCCGTGGGTGCTGCGAGGGCTGAACCTGAAGGTCCCCGCCGGCGCGACGGTCGCGATCGTGGGACCGAACGGCGCAGGCAAGTCGACGATCCTCAAGCTCATCTGCCAGCTCTACCGCGCCGAGCGGGGCACGATCACCTACGACGTCGATGGCGCGAGTACGACGGCCCGCCCGCCGATCGCCACGCTGTTCCAGGACTACATGGAGTATGAGCTGACCGCCGCCGACAACATCGGACTGGGCGACGTTCGCCGGCTCGGGGACCGGCCGGGGATCCGGCGAGCCGCCGGGCGCGCCGATCTGCTTGCCGAGCTCGACGGGCTCCCCGCCGGGCTCGACACCGTCCTCTCTCGCATCTTCGTCCTCGATCGCTCCAACGAGGGCACCATCCTGTCCGGCGGCCAATGGCAACGCTTGGCGCTCGCCCGGGCCTACTTCGCCGACGCCGGCCTATTGCTGCTCGACGAGCCCACGTCGTCGCTCGATGCCGACGCTGAGGAACGCCTGGCAACCGCGTTGGCGGAGGCGGGCGCCGCCAGGACGACGGTGGTCGTGTCCCACCGCTTCTCGACCGCCCGCATGGCGGACTCCATCTTCGTGGTCGAACACGGCGCCGTCACCGAGCAAGGTTCGCACGACGCACTGCTCGAGCTCGGCGGCACCTACACCCGCATGTACACGAAGCAGAGACGGGCGTTCGCGAGTGCGTCCGGGATCGGAGTGCCAGGATGACCGATGAGGGAACGATCCTGATCGTGAGCTCCCGAGGCGACGCTCACGTCGAGGATGTGATCAAGGAGATCTTGACCCAGACCGACGACGTCGTCCTGTTGAACTCCGACGACGTGCCCGGCAAGTTGACCGTCGACTTCTCGTGCGGGGACACGGCCGCCCGTCCGTGGCGATGGTCACTCTCGTTCAGAGACGACTGTCAGCTCGACGGCGCGTCGATCCGGTCGGTCTGGTGGCGCAAGCCGGGCCACTACTACGGCCTCAGTCCGGAGCTGTCCCCCCAGGAGCGCGAGTTCGCCAAAGGGGAGCTCGACCACTTGTTCGGCTCGGTTTGGTCGCTGCTCGACACCTACTGGATGAATCATCCGGAGCGCAATCGCGCGGCCGGCTGGAAACTCGAACAACTCGTGCGGGCACGGCGCCAGGGCGTGGCGGTCCCGCGGACCCTTGTCAGCAATTCCCCCGACGAGGTGAGAGCGTTCTACGACGAGTGCTGCGGGCGCATGGTGTTCAAGGTCATGACCGACCCGCTGCTGGGGGCGGTCACGCTGTCCGAGAAGCAACCGGATGTCCGGATCGAGGAGGTCAAGGAGACGACGACCACGCCGATCGGACCGGCCCAGCTCGAGGAGATCGACAGCGTACGCCTGCTCCCCGGGCTGTTCCAGGAGTACGTTCCGAAGCGCTTCGAGTACCGCGTGACGGTCATCGGCGACGAGCTGTTTGCGGCCCGAATCGATTCCCAGGCGCGGGAGGGCACGCGACACGACTGGCGCAACTGGGCCGACGGCGGCCTCGAGATCCCGTACGCCCGAGCGGAGCTCCCGGGCGAGATCGAGGACTTCTGCCGCCAGCTCGTGTCCGACTACGGGCTGAACTTCGGGGCGCTCGACTTCGTCGAGACACCCGACGGCCAGTTCGTGTTCCTCGAGCTCAACCCCACCGGGCAGTTCATCTGGGTCGAGAAGCGGCTCCCGGAGCTCCGGATGACGAGCGCGCTCGCCTCCGCGCTCGTCAGCGGCGGCTCGGCGACGGCCGGGATGGCGCTGGCGCACAAGCAGGGCGCGCTGTGACCGATCGAGCCGCCCCGGGCGGGCACCGCACGGCGCCGACCGGCGGTTCCACGTCGGCCCACCTCGAGGTCCTCGCCCGCGAGATGGGCTACCCCGTCGCCTTGGTGCACGCCCCTATCGACGATCAAGCGATCAAGACGGTGTATGAGTGTCTCCGGCCGCTCGGCTGTCCCGATCGGCTCGGGATCGTGCTGCACACCCTGGGCGGCTCGATCTCCGCCGGCCGGCGGCTCGCGCTCATCGCGCGTGACTGCTGCAAGACGCTCGTGGTGATGGTCCCCTACAAGGCTCGATCCGCGGGGACGCTCGTGTGCCTGGCGGCGAACGAGCTCGTGCTCGGACCGATGGCCGAGTTGAGCCCGGTCGACGCCCAGATCTCGTCCTCGTCGCCGGGCCGTTCGTCGGACCCCGACGAGATCGGGGTCGAGGACGTCCGCGCGTTCCGCTCGTTCGCCGAGGAGTGGTTCGACGTGACGGGCGACGACGATCGAATGCAGGTACTGGCGCTCCTCGCCAGCTCGGTCTTCCCCCCGACGCTCGGTTCCATGTACCGCGTCTCCAAGTACGCGCGGCGCACGACGGCTGAGCTGCTGCGCCTGCAACTGCCGCTCGCCGACGACCCGACGCTGGACGCCGCCGTCGACGCGCTGATCGGCGCCACGACGGTCCACGACGGCTGCTTCACCCGCTCCGACGCCGTTGAGATGGGCCTGAACGTGGTCGAGACGTCGTTGGCGAACGAGGGGCTGATGTGGGACATGGTGACGGGCCTGCAGGGTCGCATGGACGTGGACCCGACCGTGCTCGGGGTGATCGCCCGGCCGGGGTCCGAGTTCCACCGATGCTGGCTCGCCGGCGCCAGTGACCGACGACTCGCCGGGCCAACCGGCGACCCGGACGTCCGGATCGGCTGGACGCTCGCGTCCACAGCGCAACACGCACCAGGAGATTGACATGGACTCGGCAATACTCATCGCCATCGTCGCCCAGGCCCTCGTCGCGAGCGTGCTCGCCGTCTCGCTCGTCTCCAAGGTCCGGGGGCGGATCGCGTTCCAACGCTTCGTCGCGACGATCTCGGCGTTCAACCTGTTCAGCAAGCGGTTCAGCAAAGCGGCCGCGGTGGTGGCGATCGCGGTCGAGCTCACGATCATCGGCCTGCTGCTGGCCGAGCCCGGGTCGACGCGGGCGACGCTGGGGCTCGGGGCCGCGTTCACGCTGCTGGCGGCGTACTCGCTGTCGCTGGTCTCGGTGCTCGCACGCGGCCTCGAGACGAGCTGCAACTGCTTCGGCTCCACGGATCACACGGTGTCCCTCTACGACATCGGGCGCAACTTGGCGATCATGGGGTCGTGCGTCGGCGGCATCGTCGCCGGCGCCGACTCGAGCGGTGCGCTCCAGTTCTGGCCTGTTGCGCTGGCGACGGTGATCGGGCTGGTCGGCGCGGTCATGCTGATCAACGGACGCACGTTCACCGAGACCCTCACCGGGGCGCTCAGCGACGACCGGTCGATGCGCCACCGCCATTCTCACGCCGAGGCCGCTCATGGATGACTTCGTACTCGCCAGCACGGTCTTGCTGTGGGTCGCGCTGCTGATCAGCCTGCTCCTCCACGTGAGGACGATCGCCTGGATCCGCCAACGAAACGTCGAACGCCGCATGCACCTCGAGCAGCGGGCGGCGCTTCAGGTCGGCTCGATTGCCCCCGACTTCCATGCGCAGCTTCTCGACGGCCGCCTCGTCGAGAAAGCCGATTTCGACGGTCGCCGCGTCGCCTTCATCTTCATGTCGCCCCTGTGCAACGAGTGCCGGCATGCGCTCCCCGACCTTCAGCAGCTTGCGCCAAAGGCTCGCGACGCCAGCGGCGTCGAGTTCGTTCTTGTCAGCGATCGCGGCGCGTCGGAGACGAACGCCTGGCTCGATCTGCTCCGCCAACAGGACGACGTGACCGTCGAGTTGCCGATGATCGTCGCCGAAGGGAGCGGGGCCGACTTCGTCCGGCGCTACAACGCGACCGGTGCCACGCCCGCCTTCGTGCTGGTCGATGAGTACGGCAGCGTCGAATCGGGTTCGCTGCTGGTGGCGCCGGAATGGGGTCAACTGCGGCGCAACTGGGAGGGCCGCCGCCGCCTCGCACCGTGGATGACCCGGTGAACGGCGCCGCTCTGCGCCCGCCGGCGCCGCCGCCCTCGGCGCTGCCGTTGGTCGAGATCGTCGCCGAGATCGGGTGCGAGCTCGGCGCACCGTCGGACCTGGCGAGGTTCGCCGCGGTTGTCGCCGCCGAGCGGTCGCGGTACCCGATCTCGCATCGGCGCGTGGAGCGCCACACGACCGCCGGCCTGCGCGAGGGGGACGACATCGTCGTAACCGAGCACGAACGGTTGCTCGGACAGGTCATGACCGATGCCAACGGCTTGGAGATCCATGCCCTCGTCGACTCCTTCTCCGCGCGATGCACCGGCCGGTTCGAGGACTGGCCGACCTTGGCGACCGAGGGGACGAGGATGTGGGCGCAGTACCGCGACACCGTCGCGCCGGTGCGCCTGACACACGTCGCGGTCCGCTACATCATGCACGTCGCCGGCCTCGAGGACGCGCGACTGCTGTGTCGGCACATTCGATTCGCTCCGGAGTTCCCCGCGCGGCCGGCCGGGCCAGTGTCGTCGTACTTCGCGCAGATGGGCGCCCACGACGACGCGGTCGATGCCGAGGTCACGATCGTCGTGGCGCTGGCGGTCGACGACGACGGCGTGCCGGGCCTGCGGCTCGAATCTCATCTGGTCGGATCGATCGCGGCGAAGGTCGGGGTGGACGACACCGCCGACCTCGTCGCGCGGCAGGCCCAGCTCGACGAGGCCCAGCGGGACATCTGCGCCGGCCTGCTGGTCGGGTTGGACGGCCCCGTCCTCGAGCGGCCGGCGGACGATCCGGCCGCGTGATCTCGACGAGCCCGCTCGCGGCTACCCCCGCATCCGCGCCCCACGCGGGTCGAAGACCGGCTCGTCGAGACGGGTCGCCGGTCGGCGGACGCCGAGGATCTCGATCTCGAAACCCGAATCGAGCCGGGCGAACTCGGTGCGCACGTAGCCGATCGCGATCGAGGCCTGCGACGCGTGTGCGTACCCGCCCGACGTGATCCAGCCGACCACCTCGTCGCCGCCCGAATCGCCGCGGTGCCAGACCGGCTCGTCGCCGATCACATCGGCGCCGTCGGGGCCCATGTCGGCGTCGACCCGGAAGAACACCAGCCGCCGCGCCGGGCCGGCCGCCTTCGCCGCGGCCGCCGCCTCGCGCCCGACGAAGTCGCCCTTGTCGAGCTTGACGCACCACCCGAGACCGGCCTCGTACGGGTCGTAGATCGGCCGGTACTCGGTCGCCCAGGCGCCGAAGTTCTTCTCCAGCCTGAGCGAGTCGAGCGCCCGGCCGCCGAACAGGCCGAGACCGTACTCCTCGCCCGCCTCCATCAGCCGGTCGAAGACGTACCGCTGGGCCGCCGCCTCCATCCAGATCTCGAACCCGAGGTCGCCGGTGAAGGAGATCCGCCCGACCACGCAGGGGACCATGTCGACCCACGCCTCGCGGATGTCGAGGAACGGCCACGCCTCGTTCGACACGTCGTCGTCGATCAGCGAGGCGAGCACGTCGCGCGCCCGCGGCCCGGCGACCGACAACCCGCACAACGACCGCCCGTGCACGTCGAGGCGGACGTCGGGCGAGGCGCCGTGCCCGACCTCGCGCGTCTGGGCGCGGAACCAGCGTTCGTGATAGTGCTCGGCGACGCCGGAGCCGAAGACCATGAACCGCTCCGAGCCGAGCGGCAGGCCGTACGACCGGCCGGTGGCGGCTCGCCCGAAGTACGCGTCGACGTCGCCGGTCGGGGTCAGGTTGGCCACGGTGAAGTCGCCGATCAGCTTGCCGTTGTGGTTGAGCATCGGCGAGAGCGCCATCCGGCCCGGCGGCGGGAGCTGGTTGGTCAGGATTCGATCGAGGAACGCCCGCGCCCCCGGCCCGCTGAAGGAGTACTTGGCGAAGTTGGTCGTCTCGATCAACCCGACGCGGGAGCGCACCGCCGCCGACTCCGCGGCGACGGCGTCCCACGCGTTCGACCGGCGCAGCGTGACGTCCTCGACCGGCGGCTTGCCGTCCTCCTGGAACCAGAGCGCGTGCTCCAGGCCGTACGTCACGCCCCACACGGCGCCGGCGCGGTCGAGCCGGTCGTAGACCGGCGACGTGTACACCGCGCGCGCCGCGGGCAGCTCCTCGTTCGGATAGGCGATGCGGAACCGGCGCGAGTAGTTCTCCCGCACCTTGGCGTTGGTGTACCGCGGGGTCGCGAAGTCGCCGAACCGGGCGCAGTCCATGCCCCACACGTCGAAGCCCGGGTCGCCCTCGGTGATCCAGTTGGCGAGCGCCAGGCCGACCCCGCCGCCCTGCGACAGGCCGGCCATGATCCCGACCGCCAGCCAATGGCCCGGCTGCCCCTTGACCGGACCGATCACCGGGTTGCCGTCGGGGGCGAACGTGAACGGCCCGTTGACGATCTGTTTGATCCCGACCTCGTTGAAGATCGGGAAGTGGCGGAACCCGACCTCCAGCGAGTCGGCGATGCGATCCGGGTCGGGCGTCAGGAGCTGGGACCCGAACGACCACGGGGTCTGCCGCTCCGACCACGGCACACCGTGCCGCTCGTAGGTGCCGAGGAGCAGGCCGTTGCCCTCCTGGCGCATGTAGAGCTCGCCGCCGAAGTCCATGCAGTGCAGGCCCTCGCGGCCCGACGACCGGTTCCAGTCGAGCAGCCCCGGCACCTCCTCGGTCAGCAGGTACATGTGCTCCATCGCCAGGATCGGCAGCTCGATGCCGCACATCCTGCCGACCTCGCGGGCCCACAGGCCGCCGCAGTTGACGATGTGCTCGGCCCTGATCGTGCCCTGCTCGCAGACGACGTCCCAGGCGCCGTCGGGCCGCTGCACGATGTCCATCGCCCAGTTGTTGCGGTACACCTCGGCGCCGGCCATGCGGGCCGCCTTGGCGTACGCGTGGGTGACGCCCGACGGGTCGACGTGGCCCTCCATCGGGTCGTACATCGCGCCGACGAAGTACCGCTCGTCCATGTACGGCAGGATCTCCTTCGCCTCGGCGACCGAGATGATCTCGGTGTCGAGGCCGAGGTAGCGGTTGCGCGAGTGGGCCAGCTTGAGCCAGTCCATTCGCTCGTCGGTGTCGGCGAGCAGCAACCCGCCGGTCAGGTGGACCCCGCAGTCCTGGCCGGAGACGCGCTCGATCTCCGCGTAGAGCCCGATCGTGTACTTCTGCAGCGCGGCGACGTTGGGGTCGCCGTTGAGCGTGTGCATCCCGCCGGCCGAGTGCCACGTCGACCCGGCGGTCAGCTCCTTGCGCTCGACCAGCACGACGTCGGTCCAGCCGTTCTTCGTCAGGTGATACAGGATGCTGGCGCCGACGACGCCGCCGCCGATCACGACCACCTGCGCACTGCTCTTCATCACCGAGACCGTTCCCCTTTCGCCCGCTGCGGTGAGAGGTGAGACCTACAGGTGGTCTCACCTCTCACCGGAGGGCGTGGCGAGTTTGGCACGCGGCTGTGGGTCACGGCTCACCGACCGGGGCTACCGTCGGTGGACGTGACGGTCGACATCGGCGATATCCGACGAGCCGCCACCGTGATCGAGGGTGTCGTGAAGCACACGCCGGTCGTCCAATCGGTCACGTTGTCGAGCGACATCGGCGGCGAGGTCGTGTTGAAGGCCGAGAACCTCCAGCGCACGGGCTCGTTCAAGATCCGGGGCGCGATGAACAAGCTGGCGACGCTCGGCGGCGAGGCCGCCCGCGGGGTGACGACCGGCAGCGCCGGAAACCACGCGCAGGCGCTCGCGTTCGCCGCCCAGCACTTCGGCGTGCCGGCCGAGATCGTCGTCCCCGTCGGCGCGCCGATCACCAAGATCGAGGCCTGCCTCGGGTACGGCGCGTCCGTGCGCGAGCAGGGCGCCGCCCTCTCCGAGGCGGTCGCCCGCTCCAAGCAGCTCGCGGCGGAGAGCCAGATGTCCTTCTGCGCGCCGTTCGACGACCCCGCCGTCGTCGCCGGTCAGGGCACGCTCGGGCTCGAGCTCGTCGAGGACGTCGAGGGTCTGGCGGCGATCATCGTGCCGCTCGGCGGCGGCGGCCTGGCCGCCGGCACGGCGATCGCCGTGAAGTCCCTCCTCCCGCACGTGCGCGTGATCGGGGTGCAGGCGGCCGCCTGCTCGCCCTACCTCGGCCACCCGCCGCCCGACGGCCCGGTCATGACGCTCGCCGACGGAATCGCCGTGAAGCACCCGGGCGAGGTGACCGGCCCGCTCGTCGAGTCCTGGCTCGACGACATCGTGGCCGTCGACGAGGAGGCGATCGCCGACGCGATGGTGTTGCTGATGGACCGGGCCAAGCTCTATGTGGAGGGGGCCGGCGCGGCCGGGGTGGCGGCCCTGCTGTCCGGCGCGGTCACGCCCGCCGACGACGGCGTGACCTGCGTCGTGATCTCGGGGGGCAACGTCGACCTCGGCGTGGTGCCGAGCCTGATCCGGCGCTACGAGAACGCCGCCGGCCGCCGGCTGCGGATCTTCGCCCACATCGACGACCGCCCGGGGGGCCTGGCGCGGCTGCTGACCGTGTTCGCCGACGGCGGCGCCGACCTGATCGAGGTCGAGCACGTCCGGGAGGGGCTCGAGCTGCACGTCCGCGAGTCCGGCATCCACGCGACGTACGCGGTGCGCGGCCCCGAGCACGCGGCGACGCTGATCGACTCGGCGCGGGCGGCCGGCTACGACGTCGTCGCCGACCAACCGGCCGACTGACCGGCCCAACGCCCCTGGTCACGACACTCGATCGGCGCCGGATCGATCGGGGGCTAGCGTTCCTACCTACTGGTCGGTAGGCTAGCGGGCGTGGACGAAGCAGACCTGCTCCAAGAACTCACCCCCGTGATCGAAGAACTGTTCGAGCGACATCTCAGCGCCTCGAAGGAGTGGTTCCCCCACGAGTTCGTGCCGTACAGCCGCGGCCGTGACCACGTGCCGGGCGAGCGGTGGAGCGCCGACGACAGCGACCTCGGCGGCCACCAGATCTCCGACGAGGTGCGCAGCGCGCTGCTGGTCAACCTGTTGACCGAGGACAATCTGCCGTACTACTTCCGCACGGTCGAGCGCCTGTTCGGCAAGGACGGCGCCTGGGGCGAGTGGGTCCGCCGGTGGACCGCCGAGGAGGGCCGCCACTCGATGGTGATCTACGGCTACCTGATGGCGACCAGGGCGATCGACCCGGTCGAGCTCGAGCGCTCGCGGATGGTCCAGGTCTCCGGGGGCAACACGCCCGAGCCCGAAACGATCCACGACGGCTTCGTCTACCTCGCCTTGCAGGAGCTGGCGACGCGCATCTCGCACCGCAACACCGGCCGCCTGCTCGGCGACCCGGTCGGCTACGAGGTGATGAAGCGCGTCGGCGGCGACGAGAACCTGCACCAGCTCTTCTACCGCGACCTCGCCGCCGCGGCCTTCGAGGTCGACCCCGACACGATGATGCTTGCGCTCGAGCGCGGGGTGCGGAACTTCGCCATGCCCGGAGTCGGCATCCCCGACTTCGACCGCCACGCGGCGCTGATCGCCAGGGCGGGCATCTACGACCTGCAGATCCACCACGAGCAGATCCTCGTCCCGGTCGTCATGCGTCAGTGGGACGCCGCCAACATCACCGGGCTGTCCGGCGAGGGCGAGGCGGCGCGCGACCGGCTGATGAAGCGGATGAAGACCAGCGAGAAGGTCGCCAGGCGCTACGCCGACAAGCGCGACGCCAGCCTCCAGCCGGCCTGAGCCGCGGGCCGCCGGCGCCGGCCGCCCTACAGCCGTTCGAACTCGGCGGTGAAGTGGCGCAGCGGGCGCGGCGGGCTGCTGATCCGGTACCCGCGGAGCTCGCCGGCCCGCCGGGCGACGTCGGTGCAGACCTCGATCACGTAGTCGACGTGGCTCTGGGTGTAGGTGCGCCGGGGGATGGCGAGACGGACCAGTTCCATCGCCGCCGGCCGCTCGGTGCCGTCCGGTTGGAGCCCGAACATCACCGAGCCGATCTCGCAGCCCCTGATCCCGCCGGTCAGGTAGAGCTCGACCGCCAGCGACTGCCCGGGAAACTCGTGGGCGGGGATGTGCGGGAGCAGCGCGGCGGCGTCGAGGTACACCGCGTGGCCGCCGATCGGCTGGACGACCGGCATGCCGGCGGCGGCCAGGGCCTCGCCGAGGTACGCGGTCGACCGGATGCGATAGCGGAGATAGTCGTGCTGGACCGATTCGGTCAGCCCCTGCGCCAGCGCTTCGAGGTCGCGCCCCGACAGCCCGCCGTACGTCGGGACGCCCTCGGTCAGGATCAGCAACGTCCGGCACTCGTCGGCCAGCGCGTCGTCGTTCATCGCCAGCCACCCGCCGATGTTGCCGAGCGGATCCTTCTTCGCGCTCATCGTCATCCCGTCGGCCAGCGACGCCATCTCGCGCACGATGTCGGCGACCTCGCGGTCGCCGTGGCCGTCCTCCCGCTCGTGGATGAACCAGGCGTTCTCGGCGTACCGGCAGGCGTCGAGGAACAGCGGGATCCCGTGACGGTCGCAGATCGCCCGCACGCCGCGGATGTTCTCGAGCGAGACCGGCTGCCCGCCGCCGGAGTTGTTGGTGACGGTGAGCATCACGACCGGCACCTGCGCCGCGCCGTGTTCGGCGAGGAACCCGTCGAGGGCGTCGAGGTCCATGTTGCCCTTGAACGGGTGCCGCGAGTCGCGGTCGCGGGCTTCGGGGATCGCGAGATCGACCGCGGTGGCGCCGCTGTACTCGACGTTGGCGCGGGTCGTGTCGAAGTGGGTGTTGTTCGGCACGAACTTGCCGGCGCCGCCGATGGCGGTGAACAGGATGTGTTCGGCGGCCCGCCCCTGATGGGTGGGGATGACGTGCTCGAAGGGGAACAGATCCTGCACCGCGTCGAGAAAGCGGTACCACGACGGCGACCCGGCGTAGCTCTCGTCGCCGCGTTGGACCCCGGCCCACTGGTCGCGCGACATCGCACCGGTGCCGGAGTCGGTCAGCAGGTCGATCAGGACGTCGGCGGAGTGCAGCGCGAACAGGTTGTGGTGGGCCGCGTCGAGCGCGTCGAGGCGTTGCTCGGGCGTCGTCATCGCCAGCGGCTCGATCGAGTGGATGCGGAACGGCTCGATGATCGTGCGGAACGTCATCCCCCCATGTTCGCCGCTCTCCCCCGCTTGCGTCGCGAAAACCGCCGGACGGGTCGTCACAATCGCGACGCAAACGGTGCGATGCTCGGGGGATGGCGCGACTGTTCATCGCGGTGCAGCCGGCGGAGCAGGTCGTGGAGGCGTTGCGCGAGCTGCCGCGCAAGGACGGCCCAGGGGTCCGGTGGGTGCGACCGGAGAACTGGCACATCACGTTGCGCTTCCTCGGCGAGGCCGACGCCGACGAGGTGGCCGAGCGACTCGACCGGGCGGCGCTGCCGGTCGCCCACGCCCGCTACGGCCCCGGCGTCGACCTGCTGTTCGACCGGGTGGTCGTGGTGCCCGTCCACGGGGTCGACGAGCTCGCCCGCGCCGTGGTCGACGCGACGCGCGACCTCGGGTCGGAACCGCCGCCGAAGCGGTTCGCCGGCCATCTCACCGTCGCCCGGCTGAAGCCGCGGGGCTGGGTCCCGGCGGTGATCGGCGCCCCGCTCACGGGCGCCCACGCCGTCGACGAGATCGCCCTGGTCGCCAGCACGCTGCGCCCGACCGGCGCCGAGCATGAGACGATCGCCACGTGGCCGACGGGATGAGGGCCCGCCGAACCAGGTCCGGGATCGGCCACGACGAGGCTGCACCATAGGCTGCGGGCGTGTCGCTCCGGACGATCTCGCCCGACTCGTCGGGAGCATGGATCGCCGCAGTCGCGGTCGCCCTCGTCAACGGCATGGCGTTCGGGACGGCGTACACGTTCGGCACGTTCTTCGACTCGATGGCCGCCGAGTTCGGCGCCGAGCGCGGCGCGACCGCCCTGCTGTTCGGCATCACGCTGCTGTTCTTCTTCGGGTTCGGCGTCGTGTCGGGGCCGCTGTCGGATCGCTTCGGGCACCACCGGCTGCTGCTGGTCGGCGGGTCGTTGTTCGTCGGCGGCCTGGCGCTCACGTCACAGGTCGACAGCCTGCTCGCCGGCTACATCACCTACGGCGTCGGCGTCGGCGTCGGGGCCGGTTGCTTCGTGGCGCCGCTCACCGCCCTCGTCGGCCAGATGTTCGTCGTGCGCCGCCCGCTCGCGCTCGGCGTCGTCGCCACCGGCAACGGCCTCGGCACGCTGATCCTCACCCCGCTGTCCGACCGCCTGATCGACGCCAACGGCTGGCGCTCGGCGTACCTCACGTTGTCGATCGTCGGCGCCGTGATCGTCGCGATCTCGCTGGCCGCGGTGTGGGCCCGCGTGACGTCGGCGCCATCCCCGACGCCGTCGCCGGGGGGCGGCAGGGCGGGCTGGGCGTCGAACTACTCGTTCCTCTCCCTCCCCAGCTTCCGGCCGCTGTTCTTGTCCTCGATGTTGATGTCGATCGGGTTGTTCGTCGCCTTCGCCTTCGTCATCCCGTTCGCCAAGGACGAGGGGGTCGGCGCCGGCGCGGCGTCCCGGCTGGTGGCGATCATCGGACTGTCGAGCATCGTCGGGCGGCTGGCGCTGACCCACCTCGCCCGCCGGGTCGGGGCCGTGCGCGTCTACCAGCTCACCCTGCTCGTCCAGCCGATCGCCTACGCGGTCTGGCTCGTCGCCGGCGGCTCGTACCCGTTGCTCGTGCTGTTCGCCGTCGTCCTCGGCGTGGCGTACGGCGGTTTCGTCGCCATCGCCCCCGAGGTCGCCATCACGCGGCTCGGCGTCGAGCGGCTCGGGCGCAAGATGGGGATCCTGTTCCTCAGCTTCGGGGTCGGCGGATTGGTCGGCCCGCCCGCCGCGGGGTTCGTGGCCGACTCGACGAGCGGCCGCGCCGTGCCGATCGTGCTGGTGATCGTCATCCTGCTCGCCGCACTGTGGACGACCCGCCCGCTCACCGCCGCCCGCCAGCTGGCGCCCGCTACCGTGCCGTCGTGACCGAGAGCCGACGGTGAGCCGAGCCTTCGAGGAGTTGGCCCGGGAGCCGACGCCGATGGGCGACATCAGCCTGCGCCGCCGCCTCGAGCCGACCCTGCAGGTCGACGTCTGGGAGGTCAAGCTCGGCGACGACTTCCTGATGTCGAGCCTGTTCACCACCGGCGAGCGCGCGTTGGCCGAGCTCGGCCTGGCGGCCGCGGCCACCGGCGGGCAACTCGACGTCGTCGTCGGCGGCCTCGGCCTCGGGTACACCGCGCAGGCCGCCCTGGCCGACGATCGGGTGCGATCGCTGTACATCGTCGACGCCCTCGCCGCCGTGATCGACTGGCACCACCGCCATCTGGTTCCGCTCGGTGCCGAACTCACCGGCGATCCACGGTGCACGCTCGTGCACGGCGACTTCTTCGCATTGGTCGAGGGCGGATCACCGTTCGCCGCCGGGGCGCCAGCCCACTTCGACGCGATCCTCGTCGACATCGACCACTCGCCTCGCCACCTGCTCGACCCGAGTCACGCCACCTTCTACGAGCCGGCCGGGCTGCGCCGGCTCGCCGAGCGACTCCACCCCGGCGGCGTCTTCGCGCTGTGGTCCAACGACCCGCCCGACGACCGGTTCGTCGCCGCACTCGCCGGCGAGTTCGCCCTCGCGGAGGCCGAGGTGGTCTCGTTCCCGAACTTCTACCAAGGCTGCGACGCGACGAGCACGATCTACACGGCGACGACCGCGAGCTGACCAGCCGGCGATCTGATCAGAGGTGCTGGTCGATCAGGATCACGTTGCCATCCGGATCGGTGAGCATGAAGCTGGCCGAGCTTCTCGTAGAAGGCCCGTGAGGCGCCCATGTCCTCGACGGCCAGGCTGACCGAGAATGCGCCGAGTTCCATCCCGACCAACGGTAGCTCCCGACCCTCCGGTGAGAGGTGAGACGTAGGGGTGGTCTCACCTCTCACCGGAAGACGCGGTACACCGAACGGGCGGCTGCGGTGTGTGATGGTTGTGATGGTGACGACGCCGGCCGATCTGATGACGTTCGAGGCGTTCTTCCTCGCCGAGTACCCGCGTCTCGTGTCGATGCTCTCCGCCCGCTCAGGCGACCGGGCGGCGGCGGAAGACCTGGCGCAGGACGCGCTGGTGCAAGCCGAGCGGCACTGGGACGAGGTCGGCGCCCTCGACAAGCCCGGAGCGTGGGTGCGGCGAGCCGCGCTCAACCGCGCTTCCAACGAGTTTCGACGTCGCGGTCGGGAGCGGCGGGCCGGCGAGCGGCTCGGTCGACGGCTCGCGGCGCCGACCGCCGACAGCACCCAGCTCCCCGACGCCCAGCTCCCCGACGCCGAGCTGTGGTCGATCGTCCGCGCGCTCCCTCGCGCGCAGCGCGACGCGACGCTCCTCCGGTATGTCGACGACCTGCCGCTGGCCGATATCGGCGAGGTCATCGGGTGCAGCGAGGGAACGGTGAAGAAGCACCTCCAACGAGCCCGTCACACCCTCTCGAAGCGACTGGCCGACGGCGGCCACGCCAACCCCTACCGGGAGACCGAGCGATGAACGAGCACGAGATCGACCGCACCCTGAACGACGCCGGCGCCCGGCTGCGGGCCGGCGCCCCCGACCCGATCGCCACCCGGCAGGCGCTGCTGGCGGCGAGGGAGCGCCCCCCGGCTCCCTCGACCCCGAGGCGCAACTGGTGGCCGACGGCGATCGGGATCGGGCTGGCCGGCGCGGCCGCGATCGGCGTGCTCGCGTACAACGCCGGCGACCCCGACGACACGATCGAGATCGTGCCCGCCGGCCCGTCGACGGCGCCGGCGCCGACCGTGCCGGTCACGACGATCGAACCGTCCGTCGTCGAACCGGAGGTTCCGGAGCAGACGCTGGTCCCGATGACGACACTCGGCCCGGAGGTGTCCGTCCCCACGGTCGACGGGGCCGTGACCGGCGACGCGACCGTCGTCACGACCGCCGACGGCCGGTGCCTCGAACTGCGGTTCGCCGCGGTGTCCGCCGTCACGGCGGGCTGCACCGACGGCCTCGACCCCGCACGGCCGTACTTCACCGCCTCGGGTGGCCAGGTGTACGTCCTCACCGAGGCGGCCCGGGAGGCCGACGGTCAGCGGGTCGTCACCGCCGACGTCATCGCCGCGGACGACGCCCTGCTGTGCGGCCTGCCGCCGAGCCAGCTCGTCGGTCGCGTCGTCTACACGGTGAGCTGCAACCGCGGCGGGGTCGTGCCGGTTGCCCTCGCGGCCCGGCTGCCGCTCGAACCGGACGCGCCGGCGACCTACTTCACGACGCCCTACGAGTTCGCGGCGGACGGCGTCGAGTTCGGGGCGCCAGCCCTCACGAACGAGGAGCTCGGGCTGGTGGTCCTCCGCGGCACGGGGTCGGACACCTCGCCCAACATCGTGTGCCTCGACGTGGTCGACATCACCTCCACCGACGCCGGCCGCTGGCGGGAGACGTGCCGGGCCGCCACCGAAGCGCCGCCGACCGGGCTGATCACCATGTTCGACGACGTCGTCGTGCAGGTCGACGTCCACGCTGACGGAGAGGTCACACTCGACGTCCTCGACCGGTGGGTCCCGCCGTCGTCCGGCTGCTCGCACGCCACGGCGAAGGAGCTGATGACGACGTCGCTCGTCGACGTCTCGCCCACGCTGATCTTCGGCGCGCTGCGCTGTGGCGCCGACCGGGCGGCGACGACCGCCGGAAGCGTGCTCTTCCAGCCCGGCCCGCCCGACGGCCTGACCACCGTCCACGAATTGGCCGACGGCGCCTGGGTCCTGCGAGACAGCGGCACCGGCATCGACGAGTTCCCGCCGCATCGCAACCCCTCGTACGCGACGTGGTCGGCGTGGCCGGGCGAGACGGCGCCATACGAGCCGCCGTACATCGCTCCGGCCGACCCGAGCATCCCCACGCTCGACATCGGCGCCACCCTGACCAACCCCGCGCCCAGCGTCGACGCCCTGGCGGCGGCGATCGTCGAGCACATCGACGGGCTCGCCCCCGACCCGGAGTTCCCGGCCAACGCGCGGCTGGTCGCCGTAGAGCCCGGCGGTCTCCCGCTGATCGTCGCCGAGGCCGACGTCGGCGGTGACGACTCGGTCCGCGGCGAGGTCGTCTACGTCTGGTTCGAGCCCGTCTTCGACCAGGAGACGATCACCGGCTACCGCATCGAGACCACCTACGTCAACCAGCTCTGCTGGCGCGGCGGCGGCCCCGACAGCCCCCTCTGCGTCTGACGCTCCGGGTGGACCGGGTCGAGCGCAGACGCCACGAGCGCTCTTGCGTCGGAGCACCGCGTCAGAGGCCGGTCAAGGAGTGGTGTACGGTCTGCACCCCCAACCGGAGGAGATTCGAATCTCATGCAACGCTATGTGATCGAGCGAGCGATTCCAGACATCGGCACTTTCGAGCGCGAGCAACTGAGGGGCGCGGCTGAACAGTCCAACTCGGTTCTCAACGCCATGCAGGCAGAGGGCAAGCACATTCAGTGGGAGCACAGTTACGTCACCGCGGACAGAACGTTCTGCATCTACGTTGCTGATGATCCGGCGCTCATCGGCGAGCACGCCGAACGGAGTGGCTTTCCCGCGACGCTCGTCACCGAGGTCGGCAAGGTCATCGACCCGACGACCGCCAACGGATAGGCCACATCCCATCGACCGAGACGGTCGACAGTTGAGATCGCTGGCGTCGGTCCACCGACACCCTCGGGGCGCCTCCAACCATGTCGTCCCGGGTCAGTGGCCGGTGAACGTCGGCTTGCGCTTCTCGATGAAGGCGGTGATGCCCTCGACGTAGTCGGGGTGGCCGGCGAGGCGGCCCTGGGCGGCGGCCTCGGCGTCCATCGACGCGGCCGTGTCGAGGTGGTGGTCGACGAACTGGTGGACGATCGCCTTCGACTCGGCGAACGCCGCGGTCGGGCCGGCGGCGATCTTGGCCGCCATCTCCCGCACGACGCCGGCGAGCTCGTCGTCGGGGACGACGCGGTTGACGAGGCCCATCTCGGCGGCCTCGGCGCCGTCGAGCAGGCGGCTGGTGTAGATCAGCTCCAACGCCCGGTGCGGCCCGACGCGGGTGACGAGGGCGGCGTGCCCGCCGGAGTCGAGGACACAGCCGATGTTGGCGAACGGTGAGCCGAGCCGGGCCCGCTCGCCGGCGATGATCACGTCGCAGGCCATCGCGATCCCGAACCCGACGCCGAGCGCGGCGCCCTGGACGGCGGCGATCGTCGGCATCGGCAGCGACCGCAGCTTGGCGATCACCGGGTTGAACAGCTCGGCGAGGATCGCCCGCGCGTCCTCCTCCAGCGGCGACGCCGACGACAGGTCGCGGCCCGCCGAGAACGCCCTCCCCTCCCCGGCGACGACGACCGCCCTGGCGTCGGCGACCTCGTCGAAGGCGCGGTGCAGCGCGCCGACCGTCTCCTCGTCGAGGGCGTTCATCACGTCGGGGCGATCGAGGACGATCGTCGCCACGGCGCCTGCTCGTTCGATGCGCACGGTCATCTCGGGCTCCTTGTCACCACACGGCGGTCGGGTCGATCGAGAGCACCTCGTTCAACTCGGCGTGAAACCTAGCGAAGTGTGGGCTGCGCACGCCCCGGTCGGCGGGCGGGTCGACACCGGCGCCGCGGGTGGTCGCCGGGTCGACGCCCCACCGGGCGAGGTCGCCGTCGAGCCGGCGGTCGCACTCGACGGCGAGATCGGCGAACGACCGCGACGCCACGCCCTCGTCGAGCGCCCGCGCCTCGTGGAAGGGGGCGACCCACAGCGATGCGGCCAATGGCCGCAGCTCGCGCATCGCCGCGACCACGAGCGTCGCCGCCGCGCCGCCGTCGCCGGAATCGAACACACGCGACAGCAACTGGTCGGCGTGGCGCACGTGGAACGCCTCCTCGCGTCGGGCGCCGGCGACGAGCGCCGCCAACCCCGGAAGTGACGACGGCTCGAGCGCCTCCCAGCGCAGCTGCTCGGCCCGGTCGTACAGCCAGTGCCGAACGAGCGCCGAGGCCCAGTCGTCGCACGGCCACTCGGCGAGCCACGAGCCGCGGTACTCGTGCGGGGCACGCCGCAGCGCCAGCTCGTCGACCGCCCGCTCGTCGCCGGAGACCACCAGCCGGTACAGGCCGATCGCGTGCCCCAGCTCGTCCTGGGCGATCGAGCAGAAGGCGAGATCCTCCTCGAGGAACGGGCCGAGGCCGATCCAGGCGGTGTGCCGCGCGCCGACCATGTGCTCGTCGTCGGCGAACGCCAGCACGTACTCCCGCGCGGCCGACGACAGCTCGGTCATCCGGCCGCTTCCCCGCGCACCCGCTTGCGCCGCTCGGCGATCACCGAGCCGTCGTTGTGGCGGTGCGGCTTGTTCTCGTTGACGTCGAGGTCGGCCGGGTCGGCGACGATCACGTGCCGGCGATCGACCAACCACATCTCCTCGCCCTCGTGGCGCCGGGCGTAGGTCTCGCGGCCGTACAGCTCGGCCATCTCGTCGTCGGGCGCCTCGAGCGACCCCGCGTGCCGGAACTCGTCCTTGCCCGGCTTCTTGAGGAAGACCTCGTACACGTTCACGGCATCACCTCGACACACCGGTCGTCGCGCTCACCGCATCACCTCGACGACGTTGCGGCACGATCCGCACCAGGCGACCGACCGGCAGCGGGTCGGCCCGGCGAGCGCCCGGTCCTCGACGGCGTCGGACCCGCACACGGGACAGCGCAAGCGGCCGTCCTTGCGTCGCAGGACGACGGTGAACTCGTCGCGCAGCCGCCGACGGGCCGACGGCGAGATGCGGTCGGTCGACCAGACCGGCGCGCTCAGCCAGCGCACCTCGCACGACACGACGCCGGGGACGGCGCCGACCGCCGCCCGCACGTCGGCGGCGATCATCGCCAACGCGGGGCACCCGGCGAACGTGGGGATCAGGTCGACCCGCACCGAGAGGCAGCCGTCGGCCGTCTCGTCGGCCGCGACGCGCTCGACCAGGCCCAGCTCGACGATCGACACGCCGGGATACTCCGGATCGGGCACGGACGCGACCGCGTCGGCGACCGCCGGCGGAGCATCGGCCAGCACGGCTGCGCTCACGCCGCCTCCCGCGGCGCCGCGTCGAGCGCCTCGCGCACCCAGGCGGTGTCGGCCCAGTTGCGCGCCGCGGTCTCGATCCGCCGGCACGAGTCGGGGCCGCCCTGGCGCATCGTCGCCTTCAGCGGCGCCCAATCGATCGGGCTCGTCACCCACTTGCCGTCGCCCTCGTCGAAGCGCAACCCGTCGTCGGGGATCGTGAAGCCGTAGCCGTGCAGGAGCGGCACGTACTTCTGGATGTACGCGTCGCGCAGATCCTCGTTGCGCTGCGACTTGATCTTCCACCGCAACAGCGGGTCGGCCGGATCGGAGTCCGGCCCGAACAACTGCACCGCCGGCCACCACCACCGGTCGAGCGCCGCCTGGAACATGTCGTGCTGGATCGGCGTCCCCTCGGCGAGCCGCATCAGCATCTCCTCGCCGTGGCGCATGTGGAACCCCTCCTCGGCGACGATCCGCCGCAGGATCCGCTTGTACGGGCCGTAGG
>JBFGCT010000036.1:0-26989 GCA_041581055.1 Ilumatobacteraceae bacterium
GCGACGAAGTCGCGGACGAACTTCGCCTGCGCGTCCGCGCTCCCGTAGACCTCCGCGAGGGCGCGAAGCTGGGAGTTCGAACCGAACACGAGGTCGACCCGTGTCCCGGTCCACCGGACTTCGCCCGTCTGGCGGTCGCGCCCCTCGAACCGGAAGCAGACGACTTTCGCAACTACCTCAAGCAGGAGTACTCGGTACCGGCCGAGCAGATGCTGGTCGACCGGGCGCAGCTGCTGACCCTCTCCGCCCCGGAGATGACCGTCCTCGTCGGCGGCTTGCGCGTCCTCGGCGCCAACACCGGCCAGGAGAAGCACGGCATCTTCACCGACCGCCCGGAAACGCTCTCCAACGACTTCTTCGTCAACCTGCTCGACCTGAACACCGAGTGGCAAGCGACGTCCCAATCCGAGGACGTGTTCGAGGGCCGCGCACGGGCGACCGGCGACGTGCAGTGGACCGGCACCCGCTGCGATCTCGTCTTCGGGGCGAACTCCCAGCTGCGGGCGATCGCCGAGGTCTACGGGTCCGACGACTCGCAGGAGAAGTTCGTGCGTGACTTCGTCGCCGCCTGGGACAAGGTGATGAACCTCGACCGCTTCGACCTCGCCTGAGACCGCCCCGGCGCGTGCGCGCGGGGCGCACGCGCCGGCCGAGCGGCTCGTCTCGCGACGGCCGATTCGTCGCCGCGGTACGGTGCGGCGATGACCGCGCCGGGTCGACAGATCGTGATCCACGCCGACGACGTCGGCATGTGCCACGGCGCGAACGCGGCGTTCGTCGAGTTGTCGCGCCGCGGGACGATCACCGCCGGCTCGGTGATGGCGCCGTGCCCGTGGTTCCCCGAGATCGCCGAGATCGCCGCCGGCGACCCGGCGCTCGACGTCGGCGTCCACCTCACGCTCAACGCCGAGCAGCGGGCCTACCGGTGGGCCCCGCTCAGCCGGCCCTCGCCCGCGGCCGGCCTCACCGACGACGACGGCTATCTGTGGGCGACCGTCGCCGACGTGCGGCGCCACGCCCACCCCGACGCGGTGGAGGCGGAGTGGCGGTGCCAGATCGACCGGACGCTGGCCGCCGGCGTCGATGTGACCCACCTCGACACCCACATGGGCTCGGCGCTGGCCCCCGAGTGGTGCGAGCGGTACATCGCGCTCGGCGTCGAGTACGGGGTGCCGGCGCTGATCACGTCGACGTTCGCCGCGTACGACCCGAACGGCCACCTGGGCGCCACGACCGAGGAGATGTTCGCCCCGTGCGTTGCTGCGGCGGCCGAGGCCGGGATGCCGGTCTTCGGGCGGGTGCTGGAGACCGACTTCGGCCGCGCCCGCGGCGCGCCCGTCGACTACAAGGCCAAGCTCGACATGGCCGACGCGCTGGTCTTCTGCGCGTTCCATCCGTGCCAGCCCGGGCCGGGCGAGATCGAGGTGATCGAGCCCGAGGCGCACCACGTCCGGGTCGACGAGTACGAGCTGTTCCGCACCGACGGCTGGCGGGAGTGGCTCGCCGCGCAGGACGCCGAGCTGATCGGCATGCGCCAGCTCCGCGCCGACTGGCGGTCCCGTCACCCGTTCGCCGAGTCGGGCTGACCGCCCCCGTGCGGCGCCGGTCGACGGGCCCAGCCCTCGATACGGTCGGAGTCCGATGACGGACGAGACCAACGACGGAGCGGACTCGACGGCGTGCGTGACCGGGACGTCCGTCGATCAGGCGGAGGAGCGGCGGGCGGTGATGATCGTCGCGCTCGGCACGATGTGCAGCGCGTTCCCTGTCTTCCTGACCGGGGCGCTCGGCGTGCAGCTCCGCGACGACGTCGGGTTGTCGGCGACCGACATCGGTCTGGCGATGGGCACGTCGTTCGCCGTCGCCGCGTTGCTGTCCGCGCCGATGGGACGCGTCGCCGAACGGCTCGGCCCGCGCCGTGCGTTCCGGAGCGGCCTCACGACGTCGGCGATCGCGATGGTGGCGGTGGCGACGTCGGCGCGCGCCGTCTGGCAGTTCTGCCTGTTCCTCGCCGTGGCGGGGATGGCCAACGCCCTCAGTCAGCCGTCGGCCAACCTGATGCTCGCCACCCACGTCGGCGCGAAACGGCTCGGGTTCGCGCTGGCGGTCAAGCAATCCGGAATGCCGGCCGCGGCGTTGCTCGGCGGCGCCGCGGTGCCGGCGATCGCCTTGACGCTCGGTTGGCAGTGGGCCTATGTCTTCGGCGCCGCGCTGGCGGCGGGGGCGTCGCTGTTCCTGCCGGCCGACGCGACCACGCGGCCTCGGGCGCCCCGCGCCGAGACGTCCCGCGGCGCGCGTCGATCAGCGCGACCGGACCTCGGGCTCGGGCTGCTCGTGCTGTACGCGTTCGTCGGCCTCCTCGGGTCGACGAACGCGGGCGCGATGGTCGGCTTCATCACCAGCGGCGCGGAGGCCTCCGGACTGAGCCCCGCCGCCGCCGGCCTCGTGTTGAGCCTGGGTTCGCTCGTCGGGGTGACCAGCCGGTTGGTGCAGGGCTGGCAGGTCGACCGCCTCGGGATCCTGCCGATCCAGCGTCTCGTGTGGTTGTACGCCCTGGGCGGCCTCGGTGTGCTCGTATTGGCGATCGACATGCCGATCACCTACGTCCTCGCTCCGATTCCGGCCTTCGCGTTCGGGTGGGCCTGGCCCGGGCTGTTCAACCTGTCGGTGGTGCGCAACAACCCCTCGGCGCCGGCGGCCGCGACGGGGATCAGCCAGGTCGGCGTCTTCGTCGGGGCGGCCCTCGGGCCGGCGGTCGGCGGCCTGATCATCGACCACTGGGGGTATCGAGCGCTGTGGTCGGGCGGCGCGGCGACGCTGCTGGTCGGCTCGGTGCTGGCGATGTACCTGCGTGCGAGGATCCGGGCCAACCGGATCCGGCTCGAGGCGCTCGCCGCGGCGTGAGCGTGACGCGCGGCCCCATTTTCCAGGCGGCGCGCCGCCGCTGTGACCCGGTATCGATGCGGGCGTGAGACACTGGCGGCATGACTCCCTACGAAGCGATCGTTGGCAAGCGCGACCTGCGGGTCTACACCGATCGTCCGATCCCCGACGACGTGTTGAACCGCATCCTGCAGGCCGGTCGGATGGCCGGCAGCGCGAAGAACATCGAGGCCAATCGGTTGATCGTCGTCACCGATCAGGCGGTGCAGGACGCGCTCGCCGAGTCGGGCGACTACGCGTCGTGGATCGGCTCGTCGGCCGCGGTGATCGGATTCGCGTCTCCGGCGAGCGAACTGCGCTTGTTCGACGTCGGCCGCCAGGCGCAGAACATGATGATCGCCGCCCACGCCGAGGGGGTCGGCAGTTGTCCTGTCACCCTGCAGCACGCCGACCGCGCCCGCGCCGCCGTCGGTCTTCCGGACGACTGGGTGATGCCGATGGTGATCACCCTCGGCTACCCGGTCGACGACCACCCGGACAGCCCGCTCAAGCGACAACGGGTGGCGCTCGACGAGCTCGTGCGCCACGACCGCTGGAGCTGACGTCAGGCGATCACTCGATGACCGAGCCGGTCCTGACCCGAGACCCGGCATGACCGGCCGGGACGCGGTGGTGCGGCTCGGCCTGCGGGAGAACCTCGCCCAGTTCTCGTTGCTGGTCGGCGTCAACGCGCTCGTCGGCGGGATGATCGGTCAAGAGCGCACCGTCCTCCCGCTGCTGGCGAGCGACGAGTTCGGTCTGACCGCGTTCACGGCCACGCTCACGTTCATCGCCGCGTTCGGCGTCGTCAAGGCGGCGACCAACTTCTTCGCCGGAACGCTCGCCGACCGGTACGGTCGCAAGCCGGTGTTGGTCGCCGGTTGGGTGATCGGCCTCCCGGTGCCGCTGCTGCTGATCTGGGCGCCGACGTGGGGCTGGGTGATCGCCGCCAACGTGCTGCTGGGCGTCAACCAGGGCCTCACCTGGTCGACGACCGTGATCATGAAGATCGACCTCGTCGGCCCGCATCGCCGCGGGTTCGCGATGGGGCTCAACGAGGCCGCCGGCTACGGCGCGGTGGCCGTCACCGCGCTCGCCACCGGGTACATCGCCGAGCGGTGGGGCCTGCGGCCTGAGCCGTTCTTCCTCGGCCTCGCCTACGCCGGCCTCGGGCTGAGCCTGTCGGTGTTGTTCGTCCGCGAGACCCGCGGCCACGCCCGCCTGGAGGCGGTCGACCACGTCCCGTCCGACGGCGCCCCACACCAGGATCTCAGCACGGCCCGGATCTTCATCCTCACGAGCTTCCGCGAGCGAGCGCTGTCCGCGGCGTCACAGGCCGGCCTCGTCAACAACCTCAACGACGGGTTGGCGTGGGGGTTGTTCCCGATCTTCTTCGCCGCCGCCGGGCTCTCGGTCGGCCGCATCGGCGTCCTCGCCGCGATCTACCCTGCGGTCTGGGGGCTCGGCCAGCTCTACACCGGCGGGCTCTCGGACCGTCTCGGCCGCAAGCCCCTCATCGCCGCCGGCATGCTCACACAGGCCGCGGCGATCGCCTGGATGGCCGCGACGTCCGGGTTCTGGCCGTGGGCGATCGGCGCCGCCGCGCTCGGGGCGGGAACGGCGATGGTGTACCCGACGCTGCTCGCCGCGGTCGGCGACGTGGCCCACCCCGAGTGGCGGGCCCGCTCCGTCGGGGTCTACCGGCTCTGGCGCGACGCCGGGTTCGCCGTCGGCGCCCTGCTGGCCGGCGTCCTCGCCGACCTCGTGTCGATCGAGGCGGCGATCTACGCCGTCGCCGCGCTCACCGCCGCGTCCGGCGTCGTGGTCATGCTCCGCATGTACGAGACGCACCCGGCCGAGCAGCGCGCGGCGCCAGGGACGTGAGCGCGTCGCCGCACTCACCGGCTCGATTCCACCTCGACGGATCGGTTGGGGCGGCGCCGGGCTATCTTGAGCGATCACGACGTTCGAATCGGGAGTCTGACGACGATGGATTGGTACCTGGCGGCCGACGCGGGCGCGGCGAGCGAGCTCCGACGCGAGGTCCGCTCCTACCTCCGCCGGCACTCGACGGCGGACTCTGACGTCGATGGCGCCGAGCTGGCGTTCTCCGAGCTCCTCACCAACGCCGTCGAGCACTCGGGGCAGAACGCGATCTGGGTCTCGCTCGACTGGATGTCGGTGCACCCGGTTGTCACGATCCACGACCTCGGGCCGAGCTTCGAGCTCACCGAGCGCGACGTGCCCGCCGACTCGCCGCGCGGCCGCGGGCTGATCATCGCCTCCCACCTGACGCTGGAGCTCGGCGTCGCGGCGAAGCGGGCCGGCGGCAACCGGGTCTCGGCGGTGCTCGACGTGGAGCGCCCCGCCACCCGCGACCACGACGAGCCCGTCGCGCCGAGCCGGCTGCCGGTGCAGTCCGAGTCGGTCGCCGGCTTCTTCCCGCGCGAGCCGTTCCTGCGGGCGTTGGCCGTCGAGCTCGCCGAGACGATCGACCGCGAGCACGGCCCGGCCGTCGCCGAAGCGGCGATCGCGCAGGTCGGAGCGAAGGTCGGGCAGCAGATGGAGGACGCCCACCGCCGGGCGAAGGACCTCACCGGCTCGCTCTCGCCCGAGCAGATCGCCGCGCTCTACGTCGGCTTGAAGTCGGCGATCGGCGGCGATTTCTACGTCGTGAGCGTCGACGCCGACAAGATCGTGCTCGGCAACCGCCGCTGCCCGTTCGGCGACGCGGTGCAGCACGCGCCGAGCCTGTGCCGGATGACGAGCAGCGTGTTCGGCGGGATCGGAGCGCGGAGCACGGGACGCGAGGTCGCGGTCCAGCTCGAGGAGCGCATCGCGGTCGGCGACCCGGAGTGCCGTGTGGTGGTGTGGCTCGACAGCTCGCCGCCCGAGATCGAGCCGTTCGTGCACCGGTATCGCCCCCCGGCCGACCGAGCGACGTGAGCCGGCCACCCGGGGCGCCGGAATCGGAGGTCGTCGTCGTCGGGGTCGGCGATGACGGCACGATCGTCCACGCCAGCGACAGCGTCGAGGCCGTGCTGGGCTGGACGCCCGAGCGCCTCGTCGGCCAGCCGCTGGTCACCGTGATCCCCCGCCGCTTCCGCCGCCGCCACGAGGACGGGTTCCGGCGATTCGTGTCGACCGGGAACCTGTCGCTCGTCGGCCGGCCGCTGCGGATGCCGGCGCGGCGCGGCGATCGCGGCGAGGAGAACATCGAACTGGTGCTGTCGATGCCGTCGCGCGCCGATGCGGCGAGTGTGATCGGCGTGATCCGCCGCGTCGAGCAGTCGGGGTCGGCCCATTTCCGCCTGGGCAACGAGCTGCGTCAGGAGATGGCGGCCGACGCCCCGCTCGATGCGATCCTGGCCAGTTGCCTCGAGCTTCTCGGCCCACAACTCGGGGCGCAGCTCGGCGCCTTGTGGGTCCACGACCCGTGGCGCGACGGCCTGCGCCCGATCGCGACATGGGAGGCCCGGCCCGGCCTCAACCCGGGGTACATCGCCCACCGCAACGCCCACGGGACGGTCGACGTGCCGCCGCAGCTGACGACGGTCTTCTCCTGCGGGCAATCCAGGTGGATCGACGACCTCCTCCAGGAAGAGCCGGCCGTCGCGGCGTGGACCGGCGGCGACAGCCCCGCCGCCTCGTGCATCGCGCTGGTGTCCGGCGCGGAGTCGGTCGGCGTCGTCGAGCTGATCCATCCCCCGGGTCACGACCTCACCATCGAGGGGCACGAGGCGCTGTCGTTCCTCGGCAGCGAGCTCGGCCGGCTGGTCGCCGGCCGCATCCGGGCCGACCTCGAGGCGGCCGATCGACGGCGCGTCGAGCTGGCGCTCCAGTCGCGGGGTGTCGCCACATGGAGCTACCGGTTTCCCAGCGGCGAGATGACCGGCGACGACCGGCTGGCCGAGCTGTACGGGCTCGAGCCCGTCCGAGCGGCCGCCCACTACGAGCGGTACGCGTCGTTGATCGTCCCCGAGGACCGGCAGCGCACACGGGAGACGGCGACGGCGGCGATCGAGCGTGGTGAGCGGTTCGAGTTCCGCTACCGCGTCCGCCGACCGGACGGCGCCATCGTCTGGCTGGAGGGGGCGGGCGTCCCGCTCCCGGGGCCGGATGGTCAGGTCCGCGAGATCACCGGTGTCTGCTACGACGTCACCGCCGAGATGGAGGCGCGCCGCGAGCTCGAGGAGCAGGCCCGATTTGCCGCGCTCTCGGCCGACGTCGGTCAGGCGTTCGTGCGCGACGAGCCGCTCGCCGACAAGTTGCATCGGACGACGTACGCGATCGTCGAGCAACTCGACGTGGCATTCGCCCGCGTGTGGACGCTCGACTCTGCGAACACCCTGGTGTTGCGCGCGAGCTCCGGGCTCTACACCCACCTCGACGGCCCGCACTCGCGGATCCCCGTCGGTGAGTTCAAGATCGGCCGGATCGCGGCCTCGCTCGAACCGCACCTGACGAACGACGTGGTGAACGACCCACACGTCTCGGACCCGGAATGGGCCCGCCGTGAGGGGATGAGGTCGTTCGCCGGCTATCCCCTCGTCGTCGGCGGCCGGTGTGTCGGGGTGCTGGCGATGTTCGCGCGGCACGAGCTGCCGCCGAGCACGCTGCGGGCGCTGGCGACCGTGGCCGACACCGTGGCGATCGGCATCGAGCAATCCCGCGCCGCCGAGGAGGTGATGGCGCTGTACGGCGAGTCGCACCGCCACGCCGCCACCCTCGAGCACGCGCTGCGCGACCGAGCGCACGTCGCCGAGGTGCTGCAGTCGAGCCTCGTGCCGCGGTCGCTGCCCGAAGTCCCGGGATTCGGCGTCCACGCCCGGTACCGCGCCGGTGTCGAGGAGGTCGGCGGCGACTTCTACGACGTGTTGCTCGTCGGCGGCAACCGCTGGGCGTTCCTGATCGGCGACATCTGCGGACGGGGACCGGAGGCGGCGCGGCTCACCGCCCTCGCCCGGCACAGCCTCCGACTGGCGATGATGCTCGGCCACAACCCCGCCGAGGCGCTCGCCGCGCTCAACCAAGCGCTGCTGAAGAGCGACAACGACGGTCGATTCTGCACCGCGGTGTGCGGTGTGATCTCCGAGCTCGAAGACGGCTGCGCCCTGGTCGAGGTCGGCGCCGCCGGTCATCCGGCGCCACTGATGGCGCGCGCCGAAGGGGCCATCGAGGAGGTCGACGCGCGCGGGCCGCTGCTCGGCGTGCTCCCCGACGCCACGTTCACCCAGACCGAGACTCGCATGCGGCCGGGGGACACGATCGTCGTGTACACCGACGGGGTCGTCGAGGCCCGCCGGAACGGGGCGATGTTCGGTCTCGAGCGGTTGACCGAGGTCGTCTCGCAGTACGCCGGCGCCGGCGCCGAGGCGCTCGTCACGGCCGTCCTCGAAACGGTCACCGAGTTCGACGAGAGCGCGAGCAAGGACGACCTCGCAATCCTCGCGATCAATCGTTCTCCGACGTCATCAGGCTGACCGCGCCCGTCGCGCCGAGCCGGCCCGTCGCCGGTCCGGACCGCCGACCCGCCCGGCAGGTTTGACTCGGTCGCCGACGGTGAAGGCTCTCCTCAGCACGATGGCGAGACCCATCGGCTCCGGCTCGGCCGGGAAGAACCCCCCGGGTTCGGCTTGTCCGAACCCGACCAACCGTCCGCACGGCGGACACGAACAAGGAGAAAACGACATGATCGTTCTCGGTGTCATTCTGATCATCCTCGGCGCGTTGCTGTCGGTTCCGGTCCTCTACACGATCGGTATCGTCCTCGCGCTGATCGGCCTCGCGCTCGCGGTGCTCGGTGGAATCGGCCGGACGGTCGGCCCCCGCGCCCATTATTGGTGACCATCCCGTGGTGATCCCGTCGCGGCGGCCGCTCCCGCCGCGATGGGACCGCCCGCGAGAGGACGGTCGACCCGCGCCGCGTGACCGACGCGCGCTCACCGCCCGTTTCAGGTGCTGGCCTTGACCTTCGCCGCGGCCTGCGTCGCGGTCTTCGTTGGGTCGAACCAAGCGTGCAGGTCGTAGGTCGGCTCGTCCTCGAACTCCTCGTCGACGCCGAGTTCGACGGCGGCGTCGGTCAGCGGCCCGGTCATGAAGGCATCGATCGCCTCGGACGACCGCCAGACCCCGACGTCGCGGATCGTGTCCCCGTCGAGGGCGGCGATGTGCAGCACCGCTCCCGGCGGCGGGTTGCCCTTCCAGTCGATCGACCGCTCGAGCCGTTGGTACAGATCCTCCGGCATCCCGCCCGACGTCCCGTCGGACACGACGCAGCCCGGGGGCGGATCGCCCTCGATCTGCAGGTCGTACAGCGGCCAGATGGCCACCTCGGGCTCGCCGGCCACGCCGACCTTCTGCACGCCCGGCGTCAACCGTGCCTGGACGAACGTCTCGAAGTGCTCCTGGGAATCCCACACGTCGACGATCCTGCCTCCGTCTCCGGTGAACCACGCGATGTGATACCGGCCGCCGGGCGGCACGTCTTCCCGCCAGCCGACCCCCCTGTCGACCCTGTCGTACTCCGACGCGGTCAGGCCGCTCCAGAACATGTTCATGACGATGGACATTGCAACTCCCTCCGGTCTCGGCGGACCCGTTCCGCCTTCCGATGGGTTCGTCACCGCGGCTCGATCCGGATCACCCGAAGGCCTCGCCGCTGGTCGATGGTGCCCGACCGGGCTTCGCATGAGGCCGGCGGGGCGGGCGGCGACGCGGTCGAGCGGCCAGACTACGCCCGTGCCCGCCCGCCCCGCCTCCGCCGCGCCGGGCCACCGGGGGACGTCATCGAGCGCCGCGACGCCGGCGTGGGTGCTCGCCGCGGTCGTGCTCGTGGCGATGCTGATCGGCGGCAACTTCACGGCCCTGAAGTTCGCCCTCGACCACACCGGGCCGGTCTCGCTGGCCGCGATGCGCACGGTGATCGGCGGCACGTTCCTCGTGACGCTGGCGCTGGCCAGGGGAGAGCGGTTCCCGACCGAAGGAAAAATCCTGGCGCGCATCTTCGCCGTCGGGCTCAGCATCACGACCGTCTCGAGCGTGCTGCTCGTGTTCGGCGTCAGCCGCGTCCCCGCCGGCTTCGCGTCGCTGATCTCGAGCACGATGCCGCTGCACACCGCCGTGCTGTCGGTCGTGCTGCTCGGCGCGTTCATCCGTCGCCTCGGCGCCATCGGACTCGTCGTCGGGTTCGCCGGCACGGCGGTGCTGGCGTCGCCCGCCCTCGACGGCGAGATCGAGATGGTCGGTCTCGTCGCCCTGCTCTTGTCGGCGCTGGCGTGGGCCTTCGGCACGGTGTTCATGAAGTGGAAGGACTTCAGCCAGGTGACGCCGATCATGCTCGTCGGAGTGCAACTGCTGATGTCGGCGGCGATGCTCGTGCCGTTCGCGCTGGTCGTCGACGGGGTCGACACGACCGACTGGTCGCTCGGCCTGCTCGTCCCTCTGCTGTACGCGGCGATCCCGGCCAACGCGGTCACGTTCGCGCTCATCGCCACGGTCGTGCGGCGGGCCACCCCGACCCAGGCCTCGTCGACGGCGTACATGATCCCGCTGTTCGGCGTGTTCTTCGGATGGCTGATCCGCGGCGAGCGACTCGGCGCGGTCGAGATTCTCGGCGGCGCGCTCGTCGTCGTCGGGGTGGCGATCGTCGTCACCGCGTCGGCGGCGCGCCCGGCACCCGCCTGACCCCGGCGCCCGGGGCGAACGAGCCCGGCGGCGGGGCCTCAGGCGAATCCGGACAAGGTCGGGTTGACCCCGTCGACGATCTGCCGGGCGCGTTCGATGACGGCGGACCTGGTCTCCTCGTGGGTCAGGATCCAGAACTTGTTGTCGACGACGGCGTCGTGGACCGCCCCGGCGACGACGTCGGCGGGCATTCCGCCGGCGATCAGCGAGTCGAGCACCGATTGGAGCGCGGCGCGCGCGCCAGCCGGGTCGTCGCCGCCGTCGGGCTCGGTGGCCTGAAGGTCGGCGGGCATGTTGCGGCGGCTGGTGGCGATCGCCGTCTGGACGAAGGCGGGGCACAACACCGACACGCCGACCGCCGACCCGGCGGCCAGCATCTCCTTGGCGAGCGTCTCCGACAGCGCGACGACCCCGTACTTGGAGATGTTGTACGGGCCCATCATCGGCGGCGACCCGAGACCGGCCATCGACGCGGTGTTGACGACGTGAGCCGCCTGGCCGTGTTCGAGCATCGCCGGGAGAAAGACCTTGCAGCCGTAGATGACGCCCCACAGGTTGACGTCGATCGTCCAGCGCCACGTCTCGATGTCGTCTGGGTCGGCGACCGGCCCGCCGCCGCCGACGCCGGCGTTGTTGCAGAGAAGGTGGACGGCGCCGAACCGTTCCCGGGCGAGCGCCTCGAACGCCTTGACCTGGTCGAGGTCGCGCACGTCGAGTTCCTGGTCGGCGACGTCGTATCCGGCGCCGCGCAGCGTCGCCGCCGCGTCGTCGAGCGGGGCCCGCTCGATGTCGCCGAGCACCAGGTTCATGCCCGCCGCCCCGAACCGATGCGCCAGCGCCAGTCCGATGCCGCTCGCCGCGCCGGTGATGACGGCGGTCCTCCCGTCGAGATCCTGCATCGCCCCGGTTCTACACGAGCGGCCGGCCGGACCCACAGACGGAGCGCGACGCGCGCCGGCCGCGGAGTGGATCAGCCCGCCGGTCGCGGCGGGGCGGGCCCGGCCAGCCCGAGGTGCAGCTTGCGCAGGAGGCGAGCCAACGACTCCCGCTCGCGGGTGGACAGCGACGCGAGCAGGCGCTCCTCGTTGGCGGCGTGCTCCGGGAGGACGTCGTCGACGACGGCGCGCCCGGCCTCGGTGAGCGAGACGAGTACGACCCGCCGGTCGGACCGATCCCGATCCCGCCTGATCAGATCCCGCTCCTCGAGCCGGTCGATCCGGTTCGTCATCGTCGCCGATGTGACCATCATCGACGACAGCAGCGCGCCGGCGGTGAGCTGGTACGGCGCCCCGGATCGCCGGAGTGTGGCCAGCACGTCGAACTCCCAGCCTCCGAGGCCGAAGCGGGCGAAGACCTCGTCGAGGCGGGGCCCGATCACCCTCGCCAACCGGCTGATCCGGCCGATCACCTCCATGCCCGACACGTCGACGTCGGGGCGCTCTCGGTTCCACTGCTCGACGATCCGGTCGACGGCGTCCTGCTCCATCCGACGAAGCGTAGACGACGACCTTGTCGACGTCGTACATAGCGACATCGAATAGCCCGACATCAAGTATCTTGACATCGAGAGAATAGCCGGTACAATTATCTCGACGTCGAGGTAATGCCCGGTGGACGACCGTGAGCTCGACGGACAGAGAGCGACCACGAGGAGTCACGATGACCAGTTTCCCGCCGCCGATGGGGCCCACGCTCCAACTCCCCCCGCGGTCGGTCACGCTCAGCCTCGATCGGCCGGTCACGAGCCGGACCGCCAAGGTGCGGTGGTCACTCGTGCTCACCACGGCGTTGGCCCCGATGGCCTGGGGCACGACCTACGTCGTGACGACCGAGGCGCTTCCGCCGGATCGGCCACTCCTCGCCGGTCTGCTGCGGGCGCTCCCCGCCGGCCTCGTCCTCGCCGCGCTCACCCGCCGCCGGCCGACGGGATCCTGGTGGGCCAAGGCGGCGACGCTCGGGGTGCTGAACATCGGCGGCTTCTTCGCGCTGCTGTTCCTCGCCGCATACCGCCTGCCGGGCGGCGTCGCCGCGACGATGGGCGCGATCCAACCGCTGATCGCCGCCGGGCTGGCCGCCGCGCTGCTCGGCGAGCGCTTGCGGCGCAACATCGTCGTCGCCGGGCTGCTCGGCATCGTGGGCGTCGGACTCCTCGTCCTGCGGGCCGACGCCACGCTCGACGTCGTCGGCGTCCTCGCCGGTCTCGGCGGGGCCGCGGCGATGGCGACCGGGGTCGTGCTGACGAAGCATTGGGGCCGGCCGGTGCCGCTGCTCGCGTTCACGTCCTGGCAGCTGGTGGCGGGAGGGCTGTTCCTGCTGCCGCTGACCGCGCTCATCGAGGGCGGGCCCGAGACGTTCACGGCGGGGAACCTGATCGGGTTCGCGTGGCTCGGCTCGGTCGGCACGGCCGGCGCGTACGCGCTGTGGTTCCGGGGCGTCCAGCGGATGCCGGTCGCCCGGGTCGCGCTGCTCGGGTTGCTCAGCCCGGTGGTCGCCGCCCTGCTCGGATGGGCCGTGCTGGACCAGACGCTCAGCATCGGTCAGCTGGCCGGGATGCTCCTCGTCCTCGGTGCTGTCGTCTACGGGCAGAACCGCCCGGACGCGGCCGCCGCCGACGGAGGCGGCCGCCGCGACGGTTGACCGTGGGCCGCGCCGGGCGGTCAAGCCCGGGCCGGACCGCGGTCCACGGGCGATTCGACCGGCGGGCGGGCGCGGTTGTGCGGCGCACCCTGCGACGATGGTCGGCGTGGAGACGCTCGTCGCCGCAGTCGCCCCACTGGCCGCCGCCCCGTTCGCCCTCGCCTGGCGCCCGCTCGTCTGGCTGGCGCTCGCCGGTCTGCTCCTGCTCGCCGCCGCGTTGGCGGCCCTCGTCGCGGTCGGGTTCGCCCTGGCGAGGGGCCTCGACCTCCGTGCCGCGGCGCGGCTGGCGCCCGATCTGGCCCACCTGCTGCGCGCCCTGGCCCGGGATCCCGAATCCGCCCGGGGTGTGCGGGTTCGGCTCGTCATCTTGCTCGCGTATCTCGCTTCGCCGATCGACATCGTGCCCGACTTCGTCCCGGTGCTCGGGCAAGTCGACGACGTCATCCTGATCGGCCTCGTCCTCCGCCATGTCGTGCGCCGGGCCGGCCCGGCGGCCGTGGAACGTCACTGGCAGGGCACTCCGGAGGGGCTGGCGATCGTCAGGCGGCTCGCCGGGCTGGGCGAGACCTGACCGGGGTCGACCAGGCGCGCGCGCGTCGTGCGTGTCGGCGGGACCCGGCTACGTTCGAGGCATCACGCGACGGCCGAGAGGAGACCATGTCCACGTCAGCGTCAACCGGTTCCGCCGTGGGCAACGCCGTCCTCCACGAGTTGCTCGTCGAGCACGCCGCCGCGCAGTCCCACAGCCTCGCGCTGCTCGACGATCTCGATCACGACCAGGTCGCCTGGCGCCCGCACGAGCACAGCAGCTCGATCGCCTGGCACCTCGGGCACCAGGGCGCGGTGAACCACTACATGGTGCGCAACCTCACCGCCGCCGAGGTCACGTTCAAGGCCGCGTTCGACCGGGTCTTCGACTCGGCCACCCCCGAGCCGGCCCGCGGCGACCTTCCCCCGCTCGACGAGATCATCGGCTACCGCGAGGCGATCGCCAACAGCACTCGGTCGGTCGTCGAGCGCATCGCCCGGGGCGACGTCGGCGCGCCGGCGCAGCTCGCGCTCATCGCCCGCCGCCTGCTCGTCGCGGTCATCGACCACGAGTACCAGCACGCGCGGTGGATCGACGAGGTGCGCTCGACGATGGTCGACGCGCCGAGCCCGACGCCTGCCTCCGAGCGACTGGTCCAGGTCGACGGCTACTGGATGCTCGACATGGCGTGACCGGCGCCAGCGTGCGTCTGCGTCCGGGATCGCCGACGTGCGGGGCCGACCGTGTTGCGGTATCGGCAGCGTGTGGAGCTCTCGGCGTCGTCAACGGCCAGGCCGCATTCCCGGTCGCGCCGTCAGCGGCGAGGTGCGAGCCGCCCGTAGGTCAGGCCCACCTCGGCGATCGACTCCGGCGGCGGCTCGCCGGCGACGAGCGCGCCGACGATCTCCCCGGCGGCCGGGCTGGTGACGATGCCGCACCCGCCCTGGCCGACGAGCCAGAGGAAGCCCTCGACCCGGTCGTCCCAGCCGAACACCGGTTCGCGGTCGGGGGCGAACGTCCGCAGGCCGGCCCACGCGCGGGCGACCGATCGGAGCTCGAGCGTGGTCAAGGCGTTGATGTGGTCAAGCGCCAGTGCCACGTCGACCTCCTCGGGCCGGGCGTCGCAGGGCGGGGACGGCGTCTCGTCGGACAGCGAGCACAAGAGCTGACCACCCGCCTCGGGCTTGAAGTAGCAGTGCAGATGCGAGATCGGCGCGTAGACGAACGGCCACCCGGAGGTGTCGACGTCGGTGCGCGCGGTGAACGCGGTGCGCCGCAGCGGGACGAGGCCGACCGGCTGGACGCCGGCCATGATCGCGACGTCGTCACCCCAGGCGCCGGCGGCGTTGACGACGACGTCGGCCTCGACGGCGCCGGCCGCGGTCGACAGCCGCCAACGACCGGGTCGCCGCTCGATCTCGGCGACCCGCGCCGACCGCCAGACCTCGGCGCCGGACCCTCTGGCCCGCCGGAGGAACAGCTGATGCAATGCCATCACGTCGACCGAGGCGGCGGTCGCCTCGAACAGCCCGATCGTGACGACCCCGGGCCGCAACACCGGGCAGCGCTCGAACAGCTCGTCGCCCTCGATCAGGCGGAGCGCCCGGGTCGTCGCCGCCGCCTCGGTGGCGACGAACGCGTCGTGGTTCTCCGCGGTGCCGACCTGCAGCACCGGCAGCGGGTCGAGCAGCGGCGCGTCGAGCTCGGGGTGCTCCGTCTCGAAGAACGCCCGGGACGCCGTGCTCAGCCGATGGAACATCGGCCGTCCCTCGTTCTCCAGGAACATCGCCGCCGAACGCGATGTGGTGTGAAACGCCAGCTCGGACTCCTGTTCGAGGAGCACGACCGACCGACCGGTGGCGGCGGCGCCGCACGCTGCCGTGACGCCCGCGATGCCCCCGCCGATCACCGCAACGTCGAACCGCTCGCCGATCACGAGTCGACGTTACCCCTGCCGCCGACCGGCCGATCGGAGAGCAGCGATCGGTCGGACCGGCAGGTGGTCGATTGCCTCGAATCGCGCGCGGACCGTGCCGGGAGTTGCTTCGACGGGCCCGCCATCCGTCTCTTGCCCGTGTGTCGATCGTTGCGGTCGTTCGAGGTGGTGGACTAGCGTTGGATCTCTGGAATCGGACGCAGGACAAGGTGATATTCCCTTATTGCCCGATTTCTTCGCGGCCGACCGAGACCATCACCGGACCCCGCTCGAGGCCCTCGCGGCGGCGCGCGCCCGATCGGTTCGAGGCATCGGCGAGTTCGAGGCCGGCCTCGGCGACCTGACCTCGGCGCCGGACGTCGTGGTGGTGGCGCTGCTGCTGTCGTATCGGGCCGAAGGGGCATGGGACCGCTTCTTCGCCGTCGTCGAGCGGATGCGGCCCGAGCTGGCGAACCACCCGTACATTCGCCAGCAGCGCGCCTTTGCCCTCAACCGCGCGGGCCAGAGCGAGGAGGCCGAGCGGATCCTGTTGGCGCTGCGGAAGGAGCATGGGCCAACTCCCGAGACGAACGGCATCCTCGGGCGGGTCTACAAGGATCGGTTCATGGCCGCCCACGCGGCCGGTGACGCCGACGCGGCCGCGGGCTGGATGCGGCGATCGATCGACACCTACCTCGAGGGCCATGACGCCGACCCCACCGACCCGTACCCGGGCCTGAACGCCCTGTCGCTGATGGAGTTCGCCGACCCGCCGCCGGCCCGGCGCGACTCGCTACTCGCCGAGGTGAGCACCGCGGCGCGACGGCGCCGTCTGGCCGGCGAAACCCGCTTCTGGGACTATGCCACCGAATGGGAGCTGGCGCTGCTCCAGGGCGACGAGCGGGCCGCTGGCGCCGCGCTGGCCAGCGCGGTGGAACACGTGGAGGAGCCGTGGCAGGCCGACTCGACTCGGTACAACACCAAGATGATTCAGGCCGCCTGGGCGGCGCGCGGCATGACCGCGCCGGCCTGGGTGGGACCGCTGGCGCGCCGCCTCGACGCCGTGATCCCGGCTGGCGAGCCGGCGGTGCCACGCGGCGGCATCCGGCCGCGCCACTGGCTGAAGCGGTTCTTCGCCTCGCTCGGGGTGTTGGCGGTCGTCGGCGCGGCGGTCATCGTCGGACTACTGGCGTTCGGATCCGACGACGAGGCCGGCGACGATGTGACGGAGACCTCGCTGGGCGCGACCCCGCCGGGCACGACCCCGCTGAGCACGACCCCGTCGGGCACGACCCCGTTGAGCACGACCACCGACCCGCCGGAGGCCGACGTCCCGGGACTCGTCTTCGACACGCCGATCCTGCTGCGTTCGGTGAACCTCCCCGATCTCTATGTGCGGCACACACGCTGCGCCGCCGCCGACGTCGGATGCGTGACGTTGGGGGCCCTCGGGGCCGTGGGGGCGGATCTCGATCGGTCCGAGGCGACGTACTTGATTCGGCCCGGCCTGGCGGTGGGGGACTCGATCTCGTTCGAATCGGTCAGCGTCCCAGGAACCTTTCTCCGTCACGAGGGCTCGCGGGTCACGTTTCAGGAGCCCGACGGGTCGGATCGCTTCGACGACCAAGCGTCCTTCACCGCGCGGCCCGGACTCGCCGGCGCCGGCGCGAGTTTCGAGTCGGTCGATCTCCCGAGCCACTACCTGCGCCATTGCGATCGTCGCATGTTGGTCGACGACGTCGACCGGCGTACCACCAGATGCAACGCCGAGGAGTCCGCAGCCGACGCCTCGTTTGAGATCGTTCCAGACGAGGGCCCGTGAGTCGACCCACGCGATGGCGCCGACCGCCCGGTTTGCCGGGCGGCTGCGGCGCGCCGGGTCGTGCAACGGCTGGCCCGTCCGGCAGACTCGGCGGTCGACGCGCCGAAGGCCGGCGGTCGGAGGAGCGGTGAACATGAGTCGTCAGATCGAATCCGTCGCGGTGCTCGGCTGCGGGACGATGGGGTCCGGGATCGCCGCGGCCAGCGCCGCCGCCGGCTGCCGGGTGTTGATGCTCGACGTCTCGACCGACGCCGTCGAGCGCGGACTCGAGACGGTCGACGAGGGCGACCGGCATCTGGTCGAGACGGGCACGCTCGACGACGACCTGGCCCGAATCGCCGACTACGACTGGATCTGCGAGGCGATCGTCGAGGACGTAGGCGTGAAGCGGGCGCTGTTCGCCACGGTCGAGCCGCTGCGCAAGGACGGCTCGGTCATCAGCTCGAACACCTCGGGCATCCCGCTGCGCGACATCGCCGCCGGACTGCCCGACCGCTTCCAGGCCGACGTCGCGATCACCCACTTCTTCAACCCGGTCCGGGTGATGAAGCTGTTCGAGCTGGTGCCCGGCGCGCGGACCACGCCCGACGTGATCGAGGCGTTCGCCGACTTCGGGGCGGCCAAGCTCGGCAAGGGAGTGGTCCACGCCAAGGACACGGTCAACTTCATCGGCAACCGGATCGGCTGCTTCTTCATGCTCAGCGGCCTGCACCGCGCCAAGCCGTTCCTGGCCGACGGTATGACGCAGGAGACCGTCGACGCCGTGCTCGCCAAGCCGGTCGGGCTGCCGCCGACCGGGCTGTACGGGTTGATCGACCTGATCGGCCTCGACGTGATGGACCTCGTCGGCAAGAACCTCGCCGTCAACCTGCCCGACGGCGACGCGGGGCGCGCCTACACGTCGTTCCCGCCGGCCGAGCAGCGGATGCTCGCGCGCGGCCAGCTCGGCCGGAAGTCGCGAGAGCTCGGCGGATTCGGCCGGGTGCAGAAGCTCGACGACGGCGCCAAGAAGAAGGAGACGTTCGACCTCGTCGCCGAGGAATGGCGCGACGCCGTCGCTCCGGACCTCGCCGGCGTCCCGGGCGACCTCGGCGCCGTGCTGTTCGACGACTCGCCGCACGGCGACCTCGCCTGGCAGGTCTTCGGCGGCACGCTGCGGTACGCCGCGGGGCTCGTCCCCGAGATCGCCGACGACATCGTCAACATCGACAACGCGATCCGCTGGGGCTTCAACTGGGCGCAGGGCCCGTTCGAACTGCTCGACACGATCGGCCCCGACCGGGTGATCGCCAAGATCCGGGCCGAGGGCGGCGAGCTCCCGGCGATGTTGCAGGTGCTCGCCGACTCGGGAAGCCCGACGTTCTACCGCGCGGGCGAGTACCTCGGCGTCGACGGCGACTGGCACGCGCTCGCGCCGTGATCGTGCGGTGAGAGTTGCGGCGGAGGGGTCGCCCGAACTCTCACCGGTGGGGTCCGGCTGGCTCGTGCGGTGAGAGTTGCGGCGGAGGGGTCGCCCGAACTCTCACCGGTGCGGTCCGGCGGGCGCGCGGACTACACCTCGCGGACGGTGGTCAGCGCGTACCCGATCAGGGTGCCGTTGAGCTCGACGCCGTGCTCGTGCTGTGCGTGCTCGGCCACCAACGCCAGCAGTTCTTCCTTCGTCTCGGCGGTCGTCACCGCCTTGCAGTCCGTGACGCCAACCCGGGCGCAGGCGAATTCGAGTGTCATGACAACTCCTCGGTCAGGCCGCCGACTCGTCGTCGAGGCCGGCCGCCACCGCTTCGAGCGTGTCGGCGACCGCTTCGAGATCGGTCTTGATCGGCGTCAGCAACTCGCCGAGCGGGGCGGTTTGATGGGCGATCGCCCGGACGCCGAACGTGATCTTGCCCAGCGAGTCGTTGACCGCGTTGAGCACGAGCACGACCCGGACGAGGTAGGACGCGACCGCGAGGGCGATGACGATCGCGAGGACCGCGGAGACGACCCCGGCCACCGGCATCAGCGCCGCTCCCGCCTCACAGCAGCGGCCCCACGGCGCCGACGTAGGCGACGGACAGGTCCTTGGCCGCCGAGACCAGGTCGCGGGTGTCGGCGATGGCCGGCACCGGTTCGAGGTTCTTCGAGAGCAGGACGCCGTGCTCGAGGATGTCGTCGGCGTACCGCTGGACCTCGACCGCCGGGCGGATCACACGATTGGCCAGCAGCAGGACGACCGGCGTCACGCCCAGCAGCAGGATCACATTTCCGATCCACCACAGCCACACGGTGCGAACCCTTTCGGTCGAGCCACGTTCATCGACAACGACGGACGGTACCACAGCTCAGTGCGGACCGCATCTAGAGGTGCGACAGGGCGTCGAGCCCGAGCAGGTCGACGATCCGTTCGATCTCGGTCACCGCCGGTGAGTCGGGCGCGTCGTCGACCGGGGACGTTCCTCGCCGGTCGGCGGCATCGATCGCCGGGTCGTCGCGGACGAACACGATCTGGCGGTCACCGAACGCGTCGAGAATCCGCTGCCGGTCGTCGTCGTCGGCCACCTTGTTCGCCACGACGACGACGCGGCCTTGCCGCCGTTCCTCGGCGATGCGCACCGCCCGCATGGCGACATCGATCGAGCGCGGCGTCGGTTCGACCACGACGAGGACGACGTCGATCGCCGATTCGTCGAGCCGGTTCAGCGAGCCGATGCCCGCCTCCATGTCGGCGACGATGACCAGTTGGTCGTCAGGTACGGAGCCGAGCAACTGCTCGGCGGACAGACCGCATCAAGGTCAACCCGGCTCGGGGTTCTCGATCCGGGTGATCACCGACAGCCGCACGCCGTCGGGTGCGTCGGCGCCGTAGCGCTCGAGGATGTCGGCCCAGGTCACGGCGTGCTCGGCCTCGCCCTCGTCGACCTGCTCGCGGACGGTCAGCAGACGCTGGGTCTCCAGGTCACCGACTCCGAGCGAGATTCCGAGGTTGGGATTCGTGTCGCAGTCGAGGGCGACGACGCGCCGCCCGCCGCGGGACAGGGCCCGCGCCAGCACGGCGCTCGTGGTGGTCTTGCCGGACCCGCCTTTGCCGACGACGGCGATCTTCATGTGACCCCTCTCGCGGCGCGATCGTAGTCGAGCGCCCGCAGATGGTCGATCAGGCCGCCGACCGCGTCGCTGAACGGTCCGTCGGGTGCGGCGTCGAGCGGCGCACGTGCCAGCCGGTCACCACGGGCCACGTCGGCGTCGAGCGGAACGCTGGCCGCGACGGGCCGCGCGAGCCGCTCCCCGAGGCGGCGCGCCTCGTCACCGTCGGCAACCTTGTTGGCCACGAGCAGGAGGTGCCGTGGCGCCCATGTCGCCGTCGACAGGTTGAGCAACCGCTCGGCGGAGTGCAGCGACTTCGCCGTCGGTTCGACCACCACGCACACCACGTCCGCGTACTTGGCCCAGCCGAACATCGCCTGCCGCGTGCCACCGGGGAGGTCGCCGACGAGGTGCCATCGGTCGGGATCGACGTCGCGGACCACCTGGCTCCACGCGTGCTGGGCGCGCTGCAGGGTCGAGATGTGGCCCCAGAGGTTCCCGAACTGCAGGTATCGCACGCCGTCGGGACACACCGTGGCGTGGCGTTCGATCACGGCCGCGGCGTCGAGATCGGGGTGGAGGACCCAGCGCGGCCCGTCCTCGGGGCCCTCGACGACCACGTCGTCGGGCAGTGGGGTGTCGTCGACGGGGACGCCGAGCGCGTACGCCATCCCGGGGAGGGGATCGGAGTCGAGCGCCAGGACCGGCTCGCCGCGTCGGGCGAGCAGCCGGGCGAACGATCCGGAGATGGTCGACTTCCCCGAGCCCCCCTTCCCGACGAACGCGACGCGCAGCGGATCGATCATGCCTCACCCTTCGTCGTCGGGTTCCCTCGTGTCCGCCAGACGGTACTCGCCAAGGGATCGGCCGTTCACGCCGCCCGGGTCGACGGTGGCCGGGCCGATCGAGTTCGTGGCAACATCGGGCGGCCATGGAACTCGGTCTCGAACGGCGCCGGCTACGCGTGAGCGGCACGGTGCAAGGCGTCGGATTCCGGCCGTTCGTCCACCGGCTGGCGCACGACCTCGGGGTCACCGGGGCGATCGGCAACGACGACGCCGGCGTGTGGTGCGAGGTGCAGGGCGCCACCGCCGTTCTCGATCGCTTCGTGCACGCGCTGGCCACCGACGCGCCGCCGCTCGCCCGGGTCGACTGGATCGAGTCGGAGCGGGTCGACGTCGAGGACGGCGACGCCGCCTTCCAGATCCGGGTCACCGAGCGATCTACGGGGGCGGCCGTGATCTCGATCCCGCCCGATGTCGCCTCGTGCGATCGGTGCCTCGCCGAGATCGACGACGTACGCGACCGGCGCCACCGGTACGCGTTCACGTGTTGCGCCGACTGCGGGCCCCGGTTCACCGTCGTCCGCGAGCTCCCGTACGACCGGGAGCGCACGTCGCTCGCCGACTTCCCGCTGTGCGCCGCCTGTGCCGCGGAGTACACCGCCCCGGGCGATCGGCGGCATCACGCGCAAGCGACATGCTGCTCCGCGTGCGGCCCACAGCTCACGCTCCGCTCGACCGACGGCGCGACCGTCGACGGCGATCCGATCGAGGCCGCCTCCGCCCTGCTCGAAGCCGGATCGATCCTCGCCGTCAAGGGTGTCGGCGGGTTCCAGCTCGTCTGCCGCGCCGACGACGAGGCCGTGGTCGGGCGGCTGCGGACCCGCAAGCATCGCGACGAGAAGCCTTTCGCGCTGCTGGTGGGGTCGATCGGCCGCGCCCGCTCGCTCGTCGAGCTCGACACGACGTCGCGGCGGGCGCTGGAGGGCCCGGAGGCCCCGATCGTGCTGGCGCCCCGTTCGGCCGGCGCTGATGTCGCGGCGTCGGTGGCCCCCGGCAACCGGCTGCTCGGTGTCATGCTGCCCGCCACGCCGCTCCACGCCCTGTTGGCCCGGGCGGTCCCGTTCGGCCTGGTATGCACGAGCGGCAACCGCTCCGACGAGCCGATCGCGACCGACGACGACGACGCGGCGAGCCGCCTCGACGGCATCGCCGACGCGACCCTCACGCACGATCGGCGGATCGAGCGCCGGGCGGACGACTCGGTCGGTCAGTCCGTCCACGGTCGGTTCCAACTGCTGCGACGCGCCCGCGGGTTCGCGCCGCGGCCGGTTCGCCTCGCGCGCGGTGGCCCGCCGGTCCTCGGCGTGGGCGCCGAGCTGAAGAGCACCGTGTGCCTCGCCGTCGCCGACGACGCGCACGTCTCGGTGCACCTCGGCGATCTGGAGCACCCGCGCACGATCGCCGCGTTCGAGCACGCCGTCGCCGACCTGCTCGATCTGGCCCGTGTCGAGCCGGCACTCGTCGTGCACGACCTCCATCCCGAGTACGTCTCGACCAAGTTCGCCGCCGCCCAAGGCTTCGGCCCGACGCTCGCGGTCCAGCATCACCATGCCCACCTGGCGTCGTGCCTGACCGAGCATCGGTTCGAGGGCCCGGCGATCGGCGTCACGTTCGACGGCCTTGGCTGGGGAGCGGACGACACCGTGTGGGGAGGTGAGTTCCTCGTCGGCGACGCGACCGTGTACCGCCGCGCCGCGCACCTCGCCCCCGTCGCGCTGCCCGGCCTCGCCCGCGCGATCCGCGAGCCCTGGCGGATGGCGGTCGCCCACCTCGTCGCCGCGGGGGTCGACCCGCTCCCCTCGGCGCCGGTGTTGGAACGGCACGCCGCCGACGTGCCGGACGTCGCCGGCCTCTGCGCGTCGGCGATCCGCACGTCGTCGATCGGCCGGCTGTTCGACGCCGTCGCCGCGCTCTGCGACCTTGCCGACACGGTCAGCTACGAGGGCCAGGCGGCGATCCGCCTCGAACAGCGGGCGACCGACACCGACCGCGCCTACGGCTGGCGCGTCGACGACGGTGACGTGATCGTCGCCCACGCCGGGCCCGTCGTGCGGGCGGTGGTCGAGGACCGGGACGACGGCGTCGACATCGGCGTGATCGCCGGCGCGTTCCATCGCGGTGTCGCCGAGATGATCGTCGACGTGTGCGTCGAGCTCAGGGCCCGGTCCGGCGTCGGGACGGTGGCGTTGACCGGCGGCGTGTTCCAGAACCGGCGGCTCGCCGAGGCGGTGATCACGCTGCTCGAACCGCGGGGGTTCGCGGTGCTCACCCATGCGCAGGTGCCGCCGAACGACGGGGGGATCTCGCTTGGGCAGATCGCCGTCGGGCGCGCCCAACTCCGGCGGGGGTAGCGTCGTCGCACAACGGCACACAGGGAGCAGTCCGAGATGAAGATCGGCGTGGTTGGCAAGGGCGGCGTGGGGAAGACCACCGTCAGCGCACTCGTGGCCCGCGTGCTCGTGGAACGCGGACGGCGGGTGTTGGCGGTCGACACCGACTCGAATCCGAACCTCGGGCTGTCGCTCGGCCTGAGCGCGCACGAGACCGAGGCCATCCCGACCGTGCCGCGCTCGATCATCGTCGGCACGCGCGGCGACCTGACCATCGAGGAGCTGATGGCGGACTTCGCCGTCGGCACCCCGGCCGGCGTGGCGCTGATGTCGGCGCTGCGCGTGACCGAGGCCGGCGCCGGCTGCACGTGCGGCGGCCACGCGACGGTGCGCAGCCTGCTCGGCGAGGCGCTCGACGCCGAAACCGACGACACGATCATCGACATGGAGGCCGGGATCGAGCACCTGAGCCGATCGGGGGGCACGCTCGCTCACGCCGACGTGCTCGTGCTGGTCATGGAGCCGAGCCGCAAGGCGGTCATCACGGCCGAGCGGACGATCGGTCTGGCGACCGAGCTCGGCGTCGGCGCGTGGGTCGGGGTCGGCAACAAGGCCGGCGACGACGAGCAGCGGTCGATTCTCGAATCGCTCTGTGCCGAGCACGGCGTCCCGCTCGACATCGTGCTGCCGACGAGCGACGCCGTCACCCATGCCGATCGGCTCGGCGCACTGCTCGCGCGCGACGAGGCCAACGACGTCTGGTCGGTCGTCGACGGCCTGGTCGACCGGCTGCTCGGGGTGGCCGCGCCCGTCTGAAGGCTCAACAGATGCGGGGCAGCGGGTCGCCGACCAGCATGTCGACGATCCGCGTGCCGCCGAACGCGGTCTCGATCACGACCATGCCGGGGTGGTCCTCGGTGATCGTTCCGATGACGCAGGCGTCGCCACCGAACTCGCTCGACCGCATCGCCGCCACCGCGGCGTCGGCGCCCGCCGCCGGGACGACGGCCAGCATCTTGCCCTCGTTCGCGATGTAGAGCGGATCGAGTCCCAACAGCTCGCAGGCGCCCGCCACCGGGCGCTTGACCGGCAGACGCTCCTCGTAAAGCAGGACGCCCAGCCCGGTCGCGACCGCCAGCTCGTTGCACGACGTGGCCACGCCGCCGCGCGTCGGGTCCCGGAACCAGCGCGCCTCCGGCACGGCGGTGAGCACGGCCTCGACCAGCTCGTGCAGCGGCGCCGAATCGGACGGCACGTCGGACGACAGCGCCAGGTTGCCGCGGGCGACCGTCACCGCGATCCCGTGGTCGCCGATCGTGCCCGAGACGACCAGCGCGTCGCCGACCTCCACCCGGCCGGCGTCGACCGCCCGGTCGGCGGGCAGGAACCCGACGCCGGTCGTCGTGATGTAGCAGCCGTCGGCCGCCCCGCGCTCGACGACCTTGGTGTCGCCGGTGACGATGTCGACGCCCGCTCGCCGGGCGGCCGCGGCGACATCGCCGACGATCGCACGGAACTCGGCGACGGGCAGCCCCTCCTCCAGCACGAACGAGACTGCCAGGCCGTGCGGGCGCGCCCCCATGGCGGCGATGTCGTTGACCGTGCCGTTCACCGCGAGGTCGCCGATCGACCCGCCGGGGAAGCGTCGGGGGGTCACGACGAACGCGTCGGTGCTCACGACGACGCGCTGACCGGCGGGCACGTCGAGGGTCGCGCCGTCGTCGAGCCGGTCGAGCACCGGATTCGAGAACGCCGGCCTGATCACCGCCTCGAGCAGGGCCTGGCTCGCCTTGCCGCCGGCGCCGTGCGCCATCGTGATCACGTCGTCGGTCAACCGCGGCGCCCGCTTGCGCCACGCCTCGACCCGCTCGAGGACGGCGTCGCGAGCCGCCAGGTCGTCGTCGGAGGCCATCAGGTGGGACGAACCGGGATGCGCGCCCGCGCCGAGTATCGCCCGTAGTTGTAGTAGGCGGCGCAGGCGCCCTCGGACGACACCATGCAGGTGCCGATCGGGGTCTCGGGCGTGCACGCGGTGCCGAACACCTTGCACTCCCAGGGCCGGAGGGCGCCTTTCAGCACCTCCCCGCACTGGCAGGCCTTCGGGTCGGCGACGCGGACACCCGGCACCGGGAACCGCAGCTCGGCGTCCCACGCCGCGAAGTCCGGGCCGAGCGCCAACGCGCTCTGCGCGATGAAGCCGAGGCCGCGCCACTCGAAGTGCGGGCGGACGACGAACACCGCCTGCAGCAGCTCGAGCGCCTTGCGGTTGCCGGCGTCGGGCACCGCCCGCCGGTACTGGTTCTCGACCTCGCACCGCCCGTCGTCGAGCTGCCGGAGCAGCATCGCCACCGCCTGGAGGATGTCGACCGGCTCGAACCCGGCGGTCACGATCGGCTTGCCGTACTGCGACGGCACGAACCGATAGGGGTGCGTTCCGATCACGGTCGAGACGTGCCCTGGGCCGATGAACCCGTCGAGGTCGAGGCCGGGCGAATCGAGGATCGCCTTCAGCGGCGGGACGATCGTGACGTGGTTGGAGAAGACGCTGAAGTTCTCGACGCCGCGTTCGCGCGCCTCGAGCAGGGTGGCGGCGGTCGACGGGGCGGTGGTCTCGAACCCGACGGCGAGGAAGACGACGTCGCGGTCCGGCTCGCGGGCGGCCAGCGCCAACGCGTCGAGCGGGGAGTAGACGACGCGGACGTCGGCGCCGTGGGCCTTCGCGCCGAGCAGCGTGGACGTGCCCCCGGGCACGCGCAGCATGTCGCCGAAGCAGCACATCGTGACGCCGTCGGCGCTGGCGATCGAGATCGCGTCGTCGACCCGGCCCATCGGGATCACGCACACCGGGCAACCGGGGCCGTGGACGAGCTCGATGGACTCGGGGAGCAGCGCTTCGATGCCGTGGCGGTAGATGGCGTGGGTGTGCCCGCCGCAGACCTCCATGAACTTGCGCGCGGGCTGATGGCCTGCGAGCTGCGCGATCTCGGCCAGCAGGAGCTTGGCTGCCTTGGGGTCCCGGTACTCGTCGATGAACCTCACGGCGCCGCGACACGTCGCTCGACGGACTCACCGATCGCGGTCGTCAACGCCGCCTGGCCCTCCTGGATGCGGTGGACCGACGCCGAATCGATCGTCAGGCAGTGGTCGACGCCGGCCTCGTGGACGAACGCGCCGCCGCGGTACCCGCTGATCCCGATCCCGACCACCGAGCGGGAGTCGGCGAGGCGAAACGCCTCGAGC
>JBFGCT010000037.1:0-26605 GCA_041581055.1 Ilumatobacteraceae bacterium
CGAGGCCGGCGACGCGGTGGAGTCCGGGTCGGCAGAAACGGTCGAGGCCGGCGACGCGGTGGAGTCCGGGTCGGCAGAAACGGTCGAGGCCGGCGACGCGGTGGAGTCCGGGTCCGCCGACACGGTCGAGGCCGGCGACGCGGTGGAGTCCGGGTCGGAACCGCCGGTCGGGGCCGGCGACGCGGTGGAGTCTGGGTCGGCCGACACGGTCGAGGCCGGCGACGCGGTGGAGTCCGGGTCGGAACCGCCGGTCGAGGCCGCCGCCGCCGTCGGGGCTCCTGGCGGGCCGTACGCCGACGAGGCCGCCGGCCCCGCCCAACGAGGGTCGGCCGCGCCAACGCCCCTCCGGCCGGCCGAGGAGGCCGTTGAGTCTGCCGGCGCGCCATCGCCGGACGACCAGGTCGACGCCGCCGGCGCGGCCGAAATCGGGGCGCTGATCGTGCTGGCCGACGTCGCCGATCCACCGACCGGGGCGGTGCAGGTGGGGACCGGCGCCGCGGCCTCGCCACCGTCGACGGCCGATCCCGTCCCGGCGGGCCCACCGGTGTACGAGCCCACGGCGCGGATGCCGGCCACCCCGGCCACCCCGGCCGACACGCCCGACACGCCGGCGGTCTACGACGACGAGCGGGCGAGGCGTCCGATCGGCAAGATCATCCTGCTCACACTGATCGTGCTGGCCGGCCTCGCCGCCTTGTCGTATGCCGGCTGGCTGCTGTTGCGGACGAAGTCGTTCGAGGTGCCGGTACTCGCTGGCGCCAACCAGGAGGTCGCGCTGAACGAGGTCGCCGGCAACGGTTGGCTGATCTCCATCGAGCGGGAGCGCAACGACGACGAGCCGACGATCGACAACGTGATCCGGACCGTTCCGGGCCCCGGCGTCAAGCTCGACGAGGGGGCCGAGTTCCTGATCGTCGTCAGCGACGGCCCGGAGTTGCGGACGCTGCCCGAGATCGCCGGTCAGCCGCTCGCCGACGCCGAGGCGGCCCTGCGCGAATTGCGGCTCAACCCGGTCGTCGAGGGGCGGGTGTTCTCCGAGACCGTTCCCGTCGACGCCGTCGTGTCGTGGCACGTCCAGGGGGACGATTCGGCGGCCGCCGGTTCCCAGGTGTTGCCCGACACGACGATCTTGCTGACCGTCTCCGACGGTCCGGCCCCGCGCCCGGCCCCCGCGCTGGCGGGCCTGCTGGTCGACCAGGCGACGACCGAGGTCGAATCGCTGCAGCTGGTCATCGCCCGCGGCGACGACGTCTTCAGCGACGCGGTGCCGGTTGGAGTCGTCGTGAGTCAGGAGCCGGCGTCGGGCACGCTCGTGCCGCGCGGGGGGACCGTCACCATCCAGGTCTCCAAGGGCCCCGACGTCGTCCCGATCCCGGATCTGAACGGGTTGAGCTACTCCGACGCGGAGGTGCTGCTGCGCGAGACGGGCTTCGCGATCGGAAACCTGCTGGGCACGACCGAGGGCACGTTCGTGTCGATGACGATCGAGGGCCAGTCCGTCGATGTCGGCCAACTCTTCCGCCGCGGCACGGTGGTCGACCTGATCTTCCTGTAATCCGCCCGCCGCTCCACGCCCCACCACCGGGTTTGTGTGACCGAATATGTCGACCCCGGACGTTTTCGGTCACACAAACGAAGGGGCGCGGGGTTTGTGTGACCGAATATGTCGACCCCGGACGTTTTCGGTCACACAAACGAAGGGGCGCGGGGTTTGCGTGACCGACCTGGACGATCGCTACGGTGCTGGGGGCGGCCCGGGCAGCGGCGTCCGGCGGCCGAACGAAAGGAACCTCCATGGGCTCGCTCGACGGACGCGTCGCCATCATCACCGGCGCCGGCCGCGGGATCGGGCGCGAACACGCGCTGTTCTTCGCCGCCGAGGGGGCGCGGGTCGTGGTCAACGACCTCGGGGCGGCCAACGACGGGGCCGGGAGCGATGTCGCGCCCGCCGAGGAGGTCGCCGCCGAGATCCGGGCCGGCGGCGGCGAGGCGATCGCCAACTCCGACGACGTCGCCGACTGGCAGGGCGCGCAGCGGCTCATGAGCGAGACGATCGAGGTGTTCGGCGACCTCGACGTCCTGGTCAACAATGCCGGCATCCTGCGTGACCGGGCGATCGTCAACATGACCGAGCAGGAGTGGGACACGGTGGTCGCCGTCCATCTGAAGGGTCATTTCGCCCCGACGCGGTGGGCCGCCGCGTACTGGCGCGACGAGTTCAAGGCGGGGCGGGGCAAACGACGCAATCTCGTCCACACGTCGAGCACGTCGGGCCTGTTCGCCAACCCTGGCCAGTCGAACTACGGCGCCGCGAAATCGGCGATCGCGACGTTCAGCCAGATCGCGGCGAAGGAGTTGGCGCGCTACGACGTCGTGTCGAACTGCATCGCCCCCGGCGCCCGCACGCGGCTCACCATGGCGTCGCCGGGCCTCGAGCAGATCATGGCGCCCCGCGAGGAGCGCTTCGACGAGTGGGATCCGGCCAACGTCGCCCCGCTCGTGGCGTATCTCTCGACGGCGACATGCCGGGTGACCGGGGGGACGTTCTTCGTGCAGGGCGGCGTCGTCAAGCGCGTGGAGTCGTGGCGGATGGGCCAGACGTTCGAGCAGCACGGCGCCTGGTCGGTCGAGGCGCTGGCCGAGGCGCTGGCGCAGCCGCCCGCTGGCACGACGCCCGGCTGACCGGTGTCGCGCCCCCCGCCCGACGTTCTGGCGTTCTGGCGTTCTGGCGGTCCGGGCGGTTCTGACGTTCTGGCGGTCCGGGCGGTCGGCGCGGTCCGGGCGGTCGGCGCGGTCACTCGGCGGTGATCGCCTGGACCTCCGCGGCCAGCTTCTCGCTGAACTCGTTGCTGGGCATCGCGGTCTGCATCGCGAGCATCTGCATCATGTCTCCCTGGACCTTGATCTTGCCGGCCATGAACGCCTGCATCGCAACCGCCTGGTCCTGGAAGACGAACAGCGCCTTGGCCGTGTCGTAGTCGGTCGTGATCGTCGTCGGCGCGTCGTCGAGCGCGCCGAGCTCCAGCACGAACGAGCCGGACGACGTGTCGATGTGGCAGCGCACCTCGCCGTCACCGAACGGCACGTCGGTGATCGCCAGGTTGATGCTGATCGGGGCGGTGACCTCCGGAACCTCGTCGGCGTACTTCTCACGGATCTCTCGGGCGGCGGACATCCAGTCGTCGGACAGGAAGGGGTGCGTCATATGGGCCGTGACTGTAGCAACGGCGCCGAGAATCGAGCCGACCGCCCCGCGCCGTCGTTCAGCCGGGGGGCGTGATGAGCTCGGCGGCGGTGGTCAGCGTGTCGACGAAGCGCTGGTCGAGCCCGAACCCGAGCCCGGGGGTGGTCGGCACCGTGACGTGCCCGTCGTCGATCGTGATCGGCTCGGTCACGATGTCCTGCGCGTAGAAGCGGGTCGACGCGCTGATGTCGCCGGGCAGCGTGAATCCGGGCAGCGCGGCCAGCGCGGCGTTGGCCGCCCGACCGATGCCCGTCTCCAGCATGCCCCCGCACCACACCGGGACGCCCTTGGCGACGCAGAGGTCGTGGATGCGGACCGCCTCGAGATAGCCGCCGACCCGCCCGGGTTTGATGTTCGCGATCTCACAGGCGCCGAGCTCGATCGCGTCGGCCGTGGTCGCCGCCGAGACCAGCGACTCGTCCAGGCAGATCGGCGTGTCGACCTCGGCGGCGAGCTGCGCGTGGCCGAGGATGTCCTCCTCGGCCAGCGGCTGCTCGATCAGCAGCATGTCGAACTGGTCGAGCCGCCGCAGGTGGGCGCCGTCGGTCCGGCGGTACGCGGTGTTCGCGTCGACCTGCAGCGCGGTGTCGGGGCCGATCAGCTCGCGCACCGCGGCGACGTGGTCGATGTCGGCCCCCGGCTCGATCTTGAGCTTGATCCGGACGTAGCCGTCGTCGACGTAGCCCTGCACGGTGGCCAGCAGCTCATCGACGGTGTCGTGGATGCCGACGCTGACGCCGCTCGGGATGCGGCTGGCGGTGGCGCCGAGGAAGTCGGCGAACGAGCGGCCCTCGGCCCGCAGCTGCGCGTCGAGGAACGCCATCTCGAGCGCGCCCTTGGCCATCGGGTGGCCGTGCATCTTGGCGAGGCGCGGGGCGACGTCGGCCACGTCGATCGGGCCGGCGGCGAACAGCCGGGGAAGCAGGTGATGGACGATGACGTGCTGCGCGCCGTCGACGTACTCGGGGGAGTAGCTCGGCTCGCCGAGCGCCACGCACTCCCCCCAGCCCTCGGCCTCGGTCCCGTCGTCGGCGCGCAGCTCGAACCGGACGAGGAGGATGTCGCGCGCCGTCTGCGAGCCGAAGCTCGTGCGGAACGGCGCGACCAACGGCATGGCGATGCGCCGCAGCTCGACGGCGTTCAGCGCGTAGTTCACGCGGGACCGATCACGTACTCGCCGTCGCGGGTGAAGCCGACGACGGGCCGGCCCGCGGCGATGGCTGCGGACAGCGCGGCGCGGGTGGCGGCCCGCCAGCGGGCGACCGCGGCCGGGTCGGTGCGGCGGAGGGTCACGATGTCATCCGGGGTCGGGATCAGCTCGGCGCCGACGACGCCGGTTCCGTCGCGCACGTCACCGCCCGTCGCCGACGGCACATGCCACGCGACGAGCAGCCGGTCGGACTCGTCGCCGGCGTTGATCGCGTCGGTCATCACGCCGTAGAACGACTCGAGGTAGCCGTGCGTCTCGACACCGAGCACGGCGATGTTGAACCACGCGTTGCGGCGGACGAGCGGGTCGAACGTCCAGACGATCCAGTCGATCCCGCGCTCGGCGGCCCACGCCCGCTGGTGCAGCTTCATCGACCGGCCGAGGCCCGCGTGCCTGACGCCCGGCAGGATGCCGGTCACGTGGCTGTGCAGCGCCGGCTGATCGCGATGCCGGGCGAGGATGCCGACCGACGCGCCGAGGATCAGGTCGCCGTCGTCGCCGCCGGTGTCGAATGCCGCGGTGACGTAGCCGCCCGAGTGGCTGATCGCCATCATCATCTCCAGACGGACGAGCTCGGTCGGCGACCCCCAGACCTGCTTGAACAGCTCGACGGCCCCGACCATCTCGTCGGCGGTCGAGAGCGCGCGGATCTCGATGCTCGAATGCAGGGTCACGCCGCGCAGGACCACCGAGGTGTCGGGCCGGGATCCCTCGGGGACCGGTGGTTCGATCGTGCTCATGCAACCCCGTCGTCGATGGTTTCGCCGATGTTCGCAGCGGGCGCGAGTCGGGCCCGCTCGACACGGTACGCCGTCCTGACCGCCAGAGCCTGGCGGATCTGCGGCTCGACCCGATCGGAGATCTCCTCGCGGTACGTCGCGTCGGTCGTCAGCAGCACCGTGAAGTACATCCCGCTGAACGCGCCGAGGAAGATCGACACCCGCAGCAGCGGCTCGGTCAGCAGCAGCTCCCGGTCGCCGAGCGAACCGGTCGCCAACACGTTGATCTCGTCGGTTCGCAGCCAGCCCTCGATCGTGGCCGCCTCCATCGTGAAGAAGCCGAACAGCACGAACAACGAGGTGAGCCCGATGACGACGAGCGCGATCTGCAGCGCCTGTCCGAACAGCACCATCAGCCCGATGTTCAGCCGGGCGCCGAGCGTCAGCGAGGCGCCGGGGGCGCCGTCGGCCGGCAAGGCGATGTCTGCCGCCGGCGTGTCGCGCACGTGCTGCTCGACGTCGTCCCACGAGTCGAACGAGCTCATGCTGGCGATGAACTGCGGGATGCGGCTGACGGCGAACGCCCCGGCGAGCACGAAGAACGCGCCGATCACCAGGAAGTACGCGAGCCCCTCGAGCCCGCCGGCGAGCTCCCAGACCTCGGCGTTGATGAACAGGAACGTGTTGAAGATCAGCAGCAGCGGCAGCGCCTTGGCGAGCAACGTCGTCAGCTCGGAGAGCTGGCTGAATCCGGCACGGACCCCCCAGCGGAGCAACGGCCCGACCCCGTACGCCGACCAGACGTAGATCACCGCCAGCAGGGCGATCGCCAGCAGGAGCGACTCCAACGCGTCGCGGGCTTGGCCGAAGGCGAGTGCGGCCAGGGCCGGGCCGATCAGGAACACCGCCAGCTCCGGGGCGTCGATGTCGCGCGGTCTGGCGAACAGCGGCCGGTGGCGCAGACGGTTCGAGATCGCCCAGGCGGCGACCCCGATCCCCACGCCGATGATCGCCCCGAGGACGTTCTGGGCGAGCGACCAGTCCCGGAGGTTGATCGCGTTCAGGCAGAGCAACAGGTAGGCGGCGATCAGGAGGCGCAGGGCGCGGGTCCAGGTGTCGAGCGGCGAGCCCTCGACGTCGGACTCGATGAAGTTCGGCACCCCATGGTCGACGAACCATCGCTCGATGTCGCGGATCGTCGCAGCCGACGACCCGCCGGCGCTCCCATCGCCCGGCGTGGTCATGCCGCCGACGGTAGTGCGCCCCGCCCCGGATGAACGGTTCGTCAAAGCTTGCCGGGGGTCGTGGAACCCGGAGGTGATTGACGATAGGCATGGGTGCCTATGGCTCGAATCCTCGTCACCGAAGAGATCGCCGAGAGAGGCCTCGACCGCCTCCGCGCGGCGGGCCATGACGTCGACGTGCGGCTCGGGCTGTCGCCCGACGAGCTGCTCGACGCGGTTCCCGGCGCCGCCGCCCTCGTCATCCGCTCGGCGACGCAGGTCGACGCCGCCGTGCTCGCCGCCGGGGCCGACCTGATGGTCGTCGGGCGCGCCGGCATCGGGCTCGACAACGTCGACGTGCCGGCGGCGACGACGCGCGGCGTGATGGTCGTCAACGCCCCGCAGAGCAACATCGTGTCGGCCGCCGAGCACACGATGGCCCTGCTGCTGGCGCTGGCCCGCAACGTGCCGCAGGCCCACGCCGCGCTGGTCGACGGCCGCTGGGAGCGCAGCCGGTGGGAGGGCGTCGAACTCGCCGACAAGACGCTCGGAATCGTCGGGCTCGGACGGATCGGCAAGCTGGTCGCCGAGCGGGCCAAGGCGTTTGGGATGCGCCTCGCGGCGTACGACCCCTACGTCTCCGACGAGCGGGCGAAGCGGCTCGGCGTCGAGCTGATGGCACTCGATCAGATCGTCGCCCAATCGGACTTCCTGGCGATCCACCTCCCGAAGACGCCCGACACGATCGGCCTGATCAACCGCGACCTGCTGCTCAAGGCGAAGCCGACGCTGCGGCTGATCAATGTCGCCCGCGGCGGCATCGTCGACGAGCGCGACCTCGCCGAGTGCCTGCGCGACGGCGTGATCGCCGGCGCCGCGCTCGACGTGTTCTCGACCGAGCCGACGACCGAGTCGCCGCTGTTCGAGATCGACTCGGTGATCGTCACGCCGCACCTCGGGGCGAGCACCCGCGAGGCCCAGGACAAGGCCGGCGAGACGATCGCGTCGATGGTCGAGCTGGCGCTGGCCGGCGACTTCGTGCCGTTCGCGGTCAACGTCAACGCCGCCGAGGCGAACGAGACGATCCGCCCCTACCTGCCGCTCGCCGAGCGCCTCGGCGGGCTGTTCGTGTCGCTCGTCGGCGAGCTGCCGACGACGCTGGAGATCTGCACCGAGGGCGAGATCGCCGGGTACGACACGCGGATCATCGAGCTGGCGGTGCTCAAGGGGTTCTTCGGGGCGATCTCCGCCGAGCCCGTGACGTACGTCAACGCGCCGCAGCTGGCCCGGGACCACGGGGTCGAGGTGCGCGACGTGCAGTGCGACCACTCGCCCGACTTCGTCAACCTGTTGAAGCTGATCGGCGGCGGCCACGAGATCAGCGGCACGCTGTACGGCCCGCGCAGCGAGCAGCGCATCGTCAACATCGACGGCACGCCGTTCGACGTGCCGCCCGCCGACCACATGGTCGTCGTCACCAACGACGACCGGCCCGGCGTGATCGGCACGGTCGGGACCGCGCTGGGCGACGCCGGCGTCAACATCGGCGACATGGACGTCAGCCGCGTCGAGGGGTCGAGGACCGCCGTCATGCTGATCGCCCCGACCGCCGAGGTGCCCGCCGACGTGCTCCAGAAGCTCCGCGAGTCGCCCGGCATCCTCAGCGTCATCACCCTGACGGGCTGACGCTCGAGCGGCGGGTTGCGGTCCGCCAGGCTCGGTGGCGCTGTCGCTGCGGCGGCTAACGTGAGCCGGAATCCGTCTCGACGCATCGGAAGCCCCTTGGACGACGCCAGCGACCGCTCTTCGAACCCCGCGCTGAGCGAGGGCGTCGCCCGCCTGCAGGAGACGGTCGGCCTCTTCGGGCGCGCGCTTCGGAAGGGCAGCACGTCCGACGTCGAATCCCACGCGCTGACGGTGCTTCGAGCGGTCGCCGACCTGCTCGAGGCGCACGAGCTCGAGGCCCGTTCCGGCGGCGCCGACCGAGCGGCGGGCACCCATCGGCGACGTGCCTGAATCCCACCGACCGGCCGGGCGCGCCGGCGACCCGGCGGCCGGTCGGCCGCCGGTCAAGGCACTAGGGTCGGCGGGTGCGGATCGGCACGCTCCTGATGCCAACCGACCCCTGGGACGAGACGCTGACGGTGGTCGCGCGTGTCGAGGCGCTCGGCTACCACCATGTCTGGGTCTACGACCATCTGTTGTGGCAGCGCTATCGCGATCGGCCGTGGCACGCGACGTACCCCTGGCTGACCGGGCTGGCGGCGGCGACGACCCGGATCCGGTTGGGAACGATGGTCTCGAATCTCAACATCCGCCATCCCCTCACGCTGGCGAAGGACGCGGTGACGATCGACCACGTCTCGGGCGGGAGGTTGACGATCGGTCTCGGCGCCGGTGGCCGGGGGTTCGACGCGACGGTCCTCGGGCAGGAGCGCCTGAGCCGGCGCCAGCGCGTCGACCGGCTCGAGGAGGGAGCGCGCCTCGTCGACGGGCTGTTGCGGGGCGACATCGAGGACCACAGTGGCCACTACTTCGAGGTGCGGGGGGCACGCATGCTGCCCGGATGCGTGCAGACGCCTCGGGTTCCGCTGGCGATCGCCGCCGGTGGGCGGCGCGCCCTGCGCGTCGTCGCCGAGGTGGGTGACGCGTGGATCACCTACGGCGACACCACGTACGGCGACGTGTCGGCGGCGGGCACCGAGCGCATCGTCCGCGAACAAGCGTCGTGGCTCGACGAACGATGCGACGAGCTGGGCCGCGACCCAACGGCGATCGATCGGGTCTACCTGATCGGAAACACCCAGGAGCGGCCGCTGGCGAGCATCGACGCGTTCGACGACTTCCTCGGCCGGTACGCCGAGCTGGGGTTCACCGACCTCGTGTTCCATCACCCGCGACGCGACGACCCCGTCTGGAGCGACGGTCAGGAGATCGTCGAACTCATCGCCGAACGACACCTGGGCAACGACGACGGGCGCTGAGCCGCCGTTCGCCCGCGACCCGTGCGGTCAGAGCGCGAAGACGCGGGCGGCGGCGAGCAGGCGCTCCGCCGTCGCCCGGTCGCCCTCGATCGTCGCGTCCAGGTCGTCGATGTCGATGCGTCGGGCGGCGAGGCGGCAGTAGTCGACGACGTCGGCGGCGATGAGGACGTCTCGGCGGTCCGGATCGCCGAGGTCGGCGGTGCCGCCGCCCTGTCCGGTCAGCACGACGCGCGCCCCGCCGAACGTCGCGTCAGGGGCGACGAGCGGGAAGACCAGGGGGAGGGTTGCCACGGAGAACTGCGACATCGCCCGCAGGTCGGCCGCGCCCGGCGCGACCATCGGGCGGCCCGTGGCGCGACGGACGTCGTCGGCGTGGGTCCACACCTCGAACGAGCGGGCGATGAGCAGGCTGGCGACCGACAGCGGCCAGTTGTGGAACTGGACTTGGTCGTCGAGGGCCGGCCCGCCGTCGGCGCCGATCTTCTCGATCGCGGACGTCGCCGCCGCGTGCCAATCGGCGGCGGTGCGCGATCCGGGGTGGCGCAACTGCTCGGCGATCTCGGCGGCGCCGATCTCGAGGTGGCCGGCCGACCCGTCGGGGTGCGGTTCGGCGAGCCCCAGCTGCCCGGCGGCGTACCGCTCGATGACGAGGAGGTGGGCGATCAGACCGTGCACCGTCCACCGGTACGGCGCGGCCGGGGCCCGGTACTCCGCCTCGGTGAGCTCGTCGAGGAGCTGGCGAAGGGCGGAGACCTGGGTGGCGAACAGCGCGATCGGGTCGGTCGCGGCGACCGACGTCGGCGGGTGTTGCCGCGCCTGCGCGAGCACGCTCGAGCGAAGCTCGTCCGGGGGCGCCGGCTCGACGGCCTCGCCCAGCGCGGTTGCCGCCCGTCGCAGCTCGGCCGCGGTGCGGGCGAGCGCAGGGTCGGCGGCGAGCGCCTGCTCGACCCGCTCGGCCACGTCGGCATCGACCGCGCCGAGCGCCCACGCTCCCAACAGCTGGTCGATCTCGCGCGGCGTCAGTTCCATGGCTCGCCGCCTTCGCCGTCGAGCTGACCCGCCAGCTCGCGGGCCAGCCGCCCGAGTCCCAGCCGGAGCCGTGACTTGGTCGTCCCCTCGGCGGTGTGTGTCGCCTTGGCGACGTCGCGGAACGACATCCCGCCAAAGTAGGCCAGCTCGATCGCCGTCCGCTGGGCGGCCGGCAGCCGGAGGACCGCGGCGTGGACGCGCTCGGCGGACACCGCGGCGAGCGCGTCGTCCTCCACGCTGTCGTCCCGTCGGCATTCGGCGCGGCTCGCCCGTCGCTCGCGCGCCTCGCGGCGCTGCAGGCTGCGCACCGTGTCGATCGCCCGGCGCCGGGCGATCACCGCCAGATAGGCGCGCAGCCCGCCCTGGTCGGGGTGGTACGCGTCGGGGTGCCGCCAGAGGTGGACGAACACGTCTTGGGTGACGTCGTTCGCGCGGTCGGCGCCGAGGCACTGGGCGGCGATCCGGTGCACGACCGCGCTGTAGCGGTCGTACACGGCGGCGAGGGCACAGTCGTCCCCCGCCCGGATCCGGTCGACCATCGACCGGTCCCAAGCGCGCGGCTCGTTCACCGCCACCGACGCTACCGCCTGCGTCGGTGGCGAGTGAGCGGCGAGCGGGCGTGCAAGGGTCAGCGTCGGCATTCGCTCACCGACGCCCCCGGGGAGCCGCTCGGCGAGCGGTGACGACGGCCGCCACAGGGTCGCCGCCGGCGTCCGCGGCTCGGCCGGCGACGCCGGTGGCGGTCCGCACGGGCCGGGCCTCAGCCGGCGCTCGCCGACGCGGTCACCGGGCGGGCCGCCGCCTCGTGGACCGCAATGTCGAGGACGTGCCGGAACCTCTCGGCCTTGCCGTCCGGCCCGAAGGTCCAGATGTGGACCGAGGTCTCCTCGGGGATCGGCCGACCGGTCTTGACGTTGCGGCCGATCTCCCGAACGGCGACGATCACCGTGTCGCCGCCCTCGCAGGGCTGACCCGGCTCGAAGGTGGTCAGCTCGAAGTTCTCCGCCAGCGCGGTGAAGAACCCGGCGACCTCCTCCTTGCCCGTCCGCGGCTGCAGGTATGGCAGGTCGGTCTGGCGGATCCCATGGTCCCAGCGGACGTCATCGGCCAACTGGTCGAGGATGTGCGGGATGTCGCCGCGCCCGAAGGCGGCATAGATCCCCATCACGGTGTCGGTGTTCCTGCTCATCTGGTTCCCTCCTCGGGGTGTGTTGTTTTCCGTGGTTCGTCACGGTGGCGGTCATCGGATCACCCGCGCCCCGATCACCCGGCGATCGCGGGCCCACCACAGCCAGGTCACGGGGAGGAGGGAGGCGAGGTAGCCCGAATCCGCTCGGGATGCGGGCACCAGCCGGGAAGGCCCTCCAAGGTCGAATCGCATCGCACGTCGCCGTCAGAGCCAGCCGCTGCGCTTGAAGAAGCGGTACAGCACGGCGACGACGACGCTCATCAACACGAGCGCCAGCGGGTAGCCGAGACCCCACCGCAGCTCGGGCATCGTGTCGAAGTTCATCCCGTAGACGCCCGCGATCATCGTCGGGACGGCGGCCATCGCCACCCATGCGCTGATCTTGCGCATGTCGTCGTTCTGGCGGACGGTGATCTGGGTCAGGCTCGCGGTCAGCGCCGCGTCGAGCAGGCCCGACAGCGAGTTCGCCCTGGTGACCGCCCGGTCGAGTTGGTCCGCCGCCTCGTTCAGGTCGGCGACGACCTCGGGGGGCATCGTCCGCCCGCCCACGCGGATCAGCCGGTTCAGCGGGTCCTGCAGCGCGTCGATCGCCACGAGCAGCCGGCGCACCTCGCGCTTGAGCCGGTAGAGCCGCTCGACCGGCTGTCGGTGGGTCTCGGTGAACACGTCGGTCTCGACCTGGATCGCGTCGTTCTCGAAGCCGTCGAGCGCGGGACCGTAGTCGTCGATCACGTGGCCGACGACGGCGGCGAGGACGGCCATCGGCCCGAGCCGGAGATGGTCCGGGTCGCGTTCGAGGCCCTTGCGCGTCTCGGCGAGCTGGCTCGCCTGGCCGTGGCGGATCGACACGATCGAGCGCGGCCCGACCAACAACGTCATCTCTCCGAGCACCACCGTCTCGTTCTTGTCGTCGTAGCGCGCCGTGCGCACGACGAGCTGCACGGTCGGCCCGTCGAGGCTCAGCACCGGCCGGGCGTGCGGCGCGAGCACCTCCGCCGGAGAGACCTCGTCGAGCTGGAGCGCGTCGCACGCCGTGCTCAGCTCGCGCTCGTCGGGCACGCGCAGACCCAACCAGAGGAACCCGGGTTCGTCGGCGGGCTCGTCGGCGGCGTCGGCCGGACGGGCGCACGGCGCCCACCGGCTCAGCGCGGCCGGGCTCGGGTCGACGTCGACCCGATGGCCGTCGATGTATGCCGCACAGTCGATGATCACCGCACCAGTCTCACCCAAACGCGCGAGCCCGACGCGCCGAACGGGGCGTGGGCCCTACGGGTGGATCTGCAGCCGCGCCGCCGTGGACGCCGCGGCATCGCGGGCGGCCTCGGCGAAGTCGGCCCCGGAGCTGGCGTAGAGGATCGCCCGGCTGGAGTTGACGATCAGCCCGCGGCGCCGGGCGTCGGCGCCGTGTTCGACGACGGTCGCCGCGTCGCCGCCCTGGGCGCCGACACCGGGGACGAGGATGGGGAGGTTCGGTGCGATCGCCCGGACCTCGGCGAGCTCGGTCGGGTACGTCGCGCCGACGACCAGCCCACACTCGCCGAGCTGCGACCACCGCGTGGCGACCATCTCGGCGACGTGGGCGTACACCGGCCGGCCGTCGGCGACGAGCGACTGGACGTCGTCGCCCCCCGGGTTGCTCGTTCGGCAGAGCGCGATGACGCCGCCGCCGTGGGCGAAGTACGGCTCGACCGAGTCGGCGCCCAAGTACGGGTTGACCGTGACGGCGTGGGCGCCATATCGGCCGAACGCCTCGCGGGCGTAGTGCTCGGCGGTCGGGCCGATGTCGCCACGCTTGGCGTCGAGGATGAGGGTGACGTTCGGGTGGTGCTCGCGGATGTGGTTGCAGACCCGCTCGAGCGCGGCTTCCTCACGCTGGCCGGCGAAGTAGGCGATCTGCGGTTTGAACGCGCACACGAGATCGGCGGTCGCGTCGACGATGGCGCGGCAGAAGCGCTCGGTCGCGTCGGCGAGACCGTCGAGCGGCGCCGGCATCCGCGCCAGGTCGGGGTCGAGGCCGACGCACAGCATCGAGCCGGCGGCGTCCCACGATCGGGCGAGTTGGTCGTGAAAGCTCGTCGTTCCGGGGGCGACCCCCGCGGCCAACGTCACTCCTCGACGGTGATCGCACCGGTGGGGCAGATGTCCGCCGCTTCAAGCACCCGGCCGGCCACCTCCGGGCCGGGGTGCTCCTGCAGAACGTACAGGTACCCGTCGCTGCGCACCTCGAAGACCTCGGGGCACACCTGCATGCAGGCACCGGTCGACGCGCACAGGTCGAAATCGACACTGACCTTCATCTCGCTGTCCCTTCGTGGTCGGCGGTCACGCCTTCGCTTGGCGGTAGCCGTCGGCGGCGGCCGCCTCGGCCGACGAGTAGCAGCGCTCGGGACCTGTGCGGTCGTAGAACTGGCCGCCCGGCACGTGGAAGATGCCCGAGTTCTCGTTGGCCTTGATCGGGTGGGTGACCGGGCACGTCCCGTCGTCGTTGGGCGCCACCCACGTCGCGTCGCCGTTGCCGCTCGGCCGGCTGTCGGCGGTGTCGACGACCGGGTTGACCTGGCCGCCCGGCGCCGGGGCGCCCGATTCCGACGCGCCGCCGGCGGTGGCCGCGCCGGACGTCGACGAAACCCTCGTGGACGCCGCCGTGTCGAGCGGCGGCCACACCGGCGCCGAGGCCGGCGCCGGCTGACTCCGGGCGCGGAGCCACGAGTAGAGGGCGCCACCGAGCCCGGCGAGCACGACGAGCCAGAGCGTTCTCCGCAGGAGCGTGGTCAACGATGACATGAGCCGAGACTAACGAGTCCGGACACGTCGGTCGTGAACTGGCCGGCGCCGCCGGCCGCGCCGGTCAATCGTGCTGTCGCTCGAAGGCCGCCAAGACCGCCTTCAGCGAGGCGGTCGTGATGTTGGCGTCGGTGCCGACGCCCCACCGCACCTGCTGGTCGCCGCGCACCGACTCGATGTAGGCGACGGCCGTCGTGTCGGCGCCCTGCCCGATCGCGTGCTCCGCGTAGTCGATGACGTCGAAGTCGCCGCCGACGTCGTCGCCGAACCCCTCGACCAGCGCGTGCACGAACGCCTCGACCGGCCCCTCGCCCTCGCCGTGGATCCAGGTCGGCTGGCCCTTGACCTCGACGTGCGCCTGGATCGTCGTGTGGCCCTTGCCGTCGACGGTCCTCGTGTGCAGCTCGTGGCTCGCCAGCGCGTACACGGGCTCCACCGGCAGGTACTCGGTCTGGAACTGGTCCCACATCACCACGGGGCTGATCTCGGTGCCCGAGTCCTCGGTGATGTGCTGGATCGTGCGGGAGAACTCGATCTGCAGCCGGCGCGGCAGGTCGAAGCCGTGCTCGGTCTTCATCACGTAGGCCACGCCCCCCTTGCCGGACTGGCTGTTGACGCGGATGACCGCCTCGTACGACCGGCCGACGTGCTTCGGGTCGATCGGCAGGTAGGGCACACCCCACTCGGCGTAGTCGCCCGTCCGCGGGTCGCGCCGGGCGTCGAGCGCGTCGAAGCCCTTCTTGATCGCGTCCTGGTGGCTGCCGGAGAACGCGGTGTAGACCAGGTCGCCGACATACGGGTGGCGGGGGCCGACCGGGAGCCGGTTGCAGTACTCGGCGGTTCGCCGCAGCTTGTCGATGTCGGTGATGTCGAGCTCGGGGTCGACCCCGTTCATGAACAGGTTCATCGCCAGGTTGACGACGTCGACGTTGCCGGTCCGCTCGCCGTTGCCGAACAGCGTGCCCTCGACCCGGTCGGCGCCGCCCATCACGCCGAACTCGGCGGCGGCCACCGCGCAGCCGCGGTCGTTGTGCGGGTGCAGCGACACGATGACGGACTCGCGGTCGCGGATCGTGCGGCCGAACCACTCGATCACGTCGCCATAGACGTTGGGCGAGTAGCACTCGACCGTCGCCGGCAGGTTGAGGATGATCGGCTGGTCGGGCGTCGGAGCGATGACGTCCATGACGGCCTCGCAGACCTCGATCGTGTAGTCCGGCTCGGTCAGGGTGAAGCTCTCCGGGCTGTACTCGTAGCGGATCGCCGACCCGTCGAGCCCCGCCTCCAGCTCCTTGCACTTCCGGGCGCCGTCCACGGCCACGTCGCGGATTCCGTCCTTGTCGAGTCCGAACACCACCTCGCGCTGGAGCGGGTTGGTCGAGTTGTAGAAGTGGACGATCGCCCGCGGCACGCCGGCCAACCCCTCGTAGGTGCGCTCGATCAGCTCGGGCCGGCACTGGGTCAGCACCTGGATCCAGACGTCGTCGGGGATCAGGTCCTCCTCGATCAGCTTGCGCAGGAAGTCGAAGTCCGGCTGGCTCGCCGACGGGAAGCCGACCTCGATCTCCTTGAAGCCCATCGCCACGAGCTCCTCGAACATCCGCAGCTTGCGCACGGGGTCCATCGGGTCGATCAGCGCCTGGTTGCCGTCGCGCAGGTCGACCGAGCACCAGATCGGCGCCTTGTCGATCACCCGGCCGGGCCAGGTCCGGTCCTCGAGAACGATCGGGACGAACGGCGCGTAATGCTCGTAGGGCATCTTGTTCGGGGTGGCGGGTTGGGGAGGCATGGGTTTCTCCTGTCGGGGAGGGCGGCGAGTTGGTCGAACGGAACGGGGTCGAAAAAGCAAGAACCCCCCGGCCGGGAGGGCGGGGGGCGGGCGAACGCGGGTATGGGAGCGCTCGCCCTACGTAAGAAGGAGCAGTCCCGCGTTCAACATCGTCATCAACCTAACACCTCATCGGTCCGCCGCCAATGCCACTTGAGGCAGACGCCTCGCGGGACGGCGATCAGCGACGCGCCTGGCTCGGCGTCGACCGCTGCGGCCGACAACCTCGGCCGCGGTCGGCGTCGACACAGACACCGTTGGCGCAGCCGCCATCGCGGCAGCCAGCAACAAGCCGATCATTCTCATCCCGTCCCCTCGTCTCACCACGCAGCGTGCCCGCCCGGCTCGGGGGACCCGCAGGGCCAGTTACCGCGCCACCGGCCCGGTACGCTGGCGCACAACATGACAGATCAAGCAGCTCGGCGAGGAGCGCCTCGCCGTCGGCGGAGTCCGCGTCGCCCATCGGGTCAATCCCACGATGGCGGACACGTCAACACGTCGAATCTCACCACGACCAACATCCTTCCCCCGGTACAGGCGCCGACCGGGTTCTTCGAGCTCGGTGTCCCCGAACGGATCGACGAGGGCCTCGCCGCGTGCGGGTTCGCCCAGCCGTTCGCCATCCAGACCGAGGCGATCCCCGTCGCCATGTTGGGCAAGGACGTGTGCGGCCGGGCGCAGACCGGCTCGGGCAAGACGCTGGCGTTCGGCGTGCCGATGCTCGCCCGGATCACCGACGTCGCCGAGCCGCGGCGGCCGCTGGGCCTCGTGCTCGTCCCGACGCGCGAGCTGGCCGTGCAGGTCGCCGAGGTGCTCCAGCCGGTCGCCAAGCACGCCGGGATGACGGTGCTGCCCGTGTACGGCGGCGCCTCCCGGCATCACCAGATCGAGGAGCTGGCCAAGGGCGTGGAGATCGTGATCGCCACCCCGCTGCGGCTGATCGACCTCCTCAAGTCCGGCGAGTGCGACGTCGGCGACTGCCAGATCGTGACGCTCGACGAGGCCGACCGGATGGCCGACGACGGGTTCACCCCCCAGGTCGAGTGGATCCTGCGCCACTGCACCGGCCGCAACCAGACGATGCTCTTCTCGGCCACGCTCGACGGCGACGTCGGCCACCTGATCCGCCACTACCAGACCGATCCGGAGACCGTCGCCATCGACGACTCGACCGACACCGTCGGCACGATGCACCACCTGTTCCTCGCCGCGCACCACATGGACAAGGACAGGGTGATCGGCGCGATCGGCACCAGCATCCCCAAGATCCTCGTGTTCTGCCAGACGAAGCGGGCCTGCGACCGGGTCTCCCGGAACCTGCAAGACCTGGGCATCAACGCGTCGGCGATTCACGGCGACATGCAGCAGAGCGGGCGCGAGCGGGCGATGCGCCGCTTCGCCGAGGGCGACCTCTCGATCCTCGTCGCCACCGACGTCGCCGCCCGCGGCATCGACATCGACGACATCGGCGCGGTGATCCACTACCAGCCGGCCAAGGACGTGAAGGACTACCTCCACCGGTCCGGGCGCACGGCGCGCGCCGGGCGCGACGGCTGGGCGGTCACGCTCGTCGAGTACAACCAGCACACCCAGGTTCGGATCCTGCAGCGCGGGATGCGGCTGCCGAACGAGAAGCCGATCGAGGTCTTCTCCAACGACTCGCGGCTGCTCCACCTCGGCGACTTCGAAGCAGACCTGACGGTGTGACCGTTGGTGTCTGACACCGACGGTCCGTAACGTTCGGCAAATGGACACCGAGCTCGTCGCCGAGCGCTGCAACGACAACTGGGACGGCATCATCCCGGTCCTCGAGGACTACATCGCGATCCCCAACGTCTCGCCGGACTTCGATCCGCAGTGGCGCGAGCACGGCCACATGGCCGACGCCGTCCAACTGATCGCCGAGTGGAGTCGGGCCCGCCGGATCCCCGGCCTGTCCGTGGAGGTCCACGAGTTGGCGGGGCGCACGCCGATGATCGTGATGGAGGTTCCGCCGACCGGATCCGGATCGGCCGCCGACACCGTCCTGCTCTACGGCCATCTCGACAAGCAGCCCGAGATGGAGGGATGGCGCGACGGGCTCGGCCCGTGGACGCCGGTGCTGGAGGGCGACCGGCTGTACGGGCGGGGCGGGGCCGACGACGGCTACGCCGCGTTCGCCAGCCTGAGCGCGATCGAGGCCGTCCACGCCGCGGGGGGCTCCCACACGCGGCTGGTCGTGCTGATCGAGGCGGGCGAGGAGTCGGGCTCCCCCGACCTCCCGGCCTACGTCGAGGCGCTCGCCGACCGGATCGGCGACCCGACGCTCGTCGTCTGCCTCGACTCGGGCTGCATCGACTACGACCGCCTGTGGGTGACCACGTCGCTGCGCGGGCTGGTGTCGGGCGTGCTGACCGTCGACATCGTCACCGCTGGTCTGCACTCCGGCGACGCGTCGGGCATGGTGCCCTCGACGTTCCGCATCGTGCGCCAACTCCTCGACCGCGTCGAGGATCCGGTCACCGGCGCGCCGCGCCTCGACGAGCTGCGCGTCGAGATTCCCGCCGACCGTGTGCGCGAGGCGCAGGCGACCGCGGCGGAGATCGGGTCGATCGCCGACCGCTACCCGTTCGTCGACGACGCCGAGCCGACCACCCACGACCCGGCCGGTCAGCTCCTCGCCCGCACGTGGCACGCCACGTTGTGCGTGACCGGCGCCGACGGGTTGCCGCCGACGTCGCGGGCGGGCAACGTGCTGCGGCCGCGCACCGCGCTCAAGCTGTCGTTCCGGCTGCCGCCGACCTGCGATCCGGCGCTGGCCACGGCGGCGATCACCGAGGCCCTCGAGTCCCATCCGCCCTACGGCGCGACGGTCACGTTCGACCGGGTCGAGGTCGGGCCGGGCTGGAACGCCCCGCCGATGGCGCCCTGGCTGACCGCCGCGCTCGACGCGGCGTCGACGGCGACGTTCGGCGAGCCGGCCCGCACGTTCGGCGAGGGCGGGTCGATCCCGTTCATGGGCATGCTCGGCGAGCGTTTCCCCTCCGCCCAGTTCGTGATCAGCGGGGTGCTCGGCCCCGACGCCAACGCCCACGGGCCCAACGAGTACCTCCACCTGCCGACCGCCCGGCGCCTGACGATGGCCGTCGCCCACCTGCTCGACGCCCACGCCACCCGCCGCTGAGCCGTCTTCCGCGCCACGGATCGAAGATTCGGCTTGCGCTCAGTGATGTAAGCGGTTACATTACTACCACTGCAAGCGATTACATCGCACTGCGTGCAGCCGGTCGGTCACGGTGGGAGGGGCCTCGGCGGAACTCGATCGAACAAGGGGAATCAAGATGCGTTCACGTACTCGTACGCCATTGCGCCTGGCGCTCGCCGCGGCGCTCGCCGGCGGCACCCTCGTCGCCGCCCAGTCGACGTCGAGCGCGGTGCCGCCCGCGTCCGAGGTCAGCGGGATCGACGACTTCGAGGACAACAACGCCGGCGACTGGATCTTCTTCGGCGGCAACGCCGCCGGCGGCGGCGGGGGAACCGCCGACGACCGCCCGCGAGAGGGCGCGTACTACTTCAGCACCGGCTGGGGCGGCAACGGCACGGCGAGCGGCTTCTACGGCGGCGCGTTCAAGAACTTCGACAACGCCGGTCAGGTCGCGGTTCCCGCCGACCCCTGGTTCAACGTCTGGATCTACCAGCAGAGCGACACGACCGTCGACCAGTACACGCTCGAACTCACGCTGCGCGAGGACACCGACGGCGACGGCTGGACGTCCGGCGCCGAGGATTCGATCGGGCTCGACACGACGTTCACGACCTCCGACTTCGACGACCGCTGGAAGCTGCTCAGCGCGCCGTTGAGCAGCTTCGCCGACCGCGGGACGGGTGGCAACGGCGTCTTCGACGGCAACCTCGACGAGGTCGTCATCGTGTTCGGCGGTGTCCAGGGCGCCGCCGGATCGGTGATCGAGATCGACTTCGACCAGTTCGTCCTCACCCCCGACGGCCCGCTGGCGTTCGACGACATGGAGCACGGCGACCCGTTCGGCAACGGCTGGTTCTCGTTCAACGGCAACGTCGGCGGCGGCGGCATCGGCCCGAACGGGGCCGACCTTCCTCCCGCCAACGGTGGGGCGTTCTCGCTGCAGACCGGCTGGGGTTCGGGTGGCGCGGCGGGCTTCTTCGGCGGGTTCGGGCGGGCCAACCCGACCGACCTGTCGGGCACCGACCACTTCAACTTCTGGATCAACCCCGACGCCGGCCAGGACTACACGCTGGAGGTCAACCTCCAGGAGGACGACAACGGCGACAGGACGATCAACCAACCCGACGACGACGAGTTCCAATACAACTGTGTGGTCGGTCCGTCCGGACCCTGCGCGGTGGCCGGCGGCGGGTGGCAGCTCGTGTCGATCCCGCTCGGCGACTTCTTCGACGACAACTCGTTCCTCTTCGGGGGCAACGGGGTGCTCGACGCCGTCCCGCCCGCCGCCGGCGGCAACGGCGAGCTGATCAACGTCGTGGTGGCCGTGGTCTCCAACACCGGCGCCGACGTCACCTTCCGCACCGACTACTGGGCCTTCACCAACGGGCCCCTGGGCCACCGGTTGGTCGACGACTTCGAGTCCGGGCTCCCGTTCGGCTCGGCGAGCCCGAACGGCGAACTGATCGGCTTCTACACGTTCCAGGGCGACGGCACGGTGGCCATCTCGACCGCGTCGACTCCGCCCGCGCCGCCGCTGACCGCGGCGGGATCGCCCAACAACGTGATGCAGATGGACGTCGACGTGTCGTCGTTCGCCGGGTACATCCACGCCTTCGAGAACCCGGCCGTCGACGCGTGGGTCACCCAGGACTGGTCGACCAGCGTCGGCATCTCGTTGTGGATGTTCGGCACCGGCTCGGGAACCCAGATGTTCATCGACATCCTCGACAACCGGAACCCGGGTTCGACGTCCGACGACGCCGAGCGGTGGACGGTTCCGTTCGTCGACGACTTCACCGGTTGGCAGCGGCTCGAGTTCCCGTTCTCGTCCTTCGTCCGCAAGGAGATCGGCAACAGCGCGCCGAACGACGGCCTCGGGCTGTTCCAGATGCACGGTTACGCGCTCGGCACGCTCGGCACCGGCGGACCGCTGACGGTCTACTTCGACGAGGTGAAGCTCTACGGCATCGCCGAGCCGCCCGAGCTGGCGGTCAACTTCTCGAAGCAGAACACGTTCATCGAGGAGGGCACGACGGGTGACGTGGGGGTCAAGCTCAACCGCCCGATGGGCCCCGACGACCCGGCCGAGGTGACGATCGACTTCGCCACCGAGCGCGCCAACGCCGTGCCCGGCGAAGAGTTCACGCCGACCAGCGGCACGCTGACGTTCGTCAACGGCGGGCCGAGCGAGCTGTTCTTCCCCGTCGAGACCTTCGACGACACCAAGTTCGAGGGCGACGAGCAGATCGTGATTCGCCTGACCAACCCGGTCGACGTCGACCGCGGCGCGCTCTTCCAGGGTTCGGCGCTGATCGCCGACAACGACCCGTTCGACCCCAAGCTGCTCGACGACTTCGAGCAGGGCGCGTTCCTGTGGGACACCGAGGGGCCGGTCGAGCTCGACGCGGTCCGCACCGAGAGCACCGACCCCGACGCCCGGCCCGGGCAGGACGCGGTCGAGAACGTCGGCGTGGCGACCGTTCCGGTGAACGTCGACATCGACGTCGACGGGCCGGTCTGCAACTCGGGCAACGGGGTGGTCCCGATCGAGCTGCTCAGCACGCCGACCTTCGACGCCACGACCGTCGACCACACGACGGTCACCCTCGGCGGCGCGTCCGAGACCCACGTCGACAAGAAGACCGGCGTCGCCCTGCGCCACGTCGACGACGTCAACGGCGACGGGCTCGACGACCTCGTGTTCCACTTCCGCTACGACGAGACCGGTCTGCCCTGCGACCCGCAGGTGCTGCCGTTCGCGGGTCTGACCTTCGGCGGCCAGCTGGTCACGAACCTCGAGACCGACGCGGCGCTGATCCGCGACTTCCCGATCGGTCAGGACTGGACCGGCACCGAGCGCCTCGATTTCTGGTACTACGGCGCCGGCGGCGGCGAGGAGATCACCGTCACGCTGAAGGACAACCGCGCCCCCGACCCCGGCCCGTCCGGCTGGGAGCTGGCGTGGAGCGACGAGTTCGACGAGCCGGCGGGCAGCCCGCCGAACCCGGCCAACTGGGCCTACGAGATCGGCGACACGACCCCCGACGGCAAGAACGGCTGGGGCAACGAGGAGCTGCAGTACTACACCGACGATCCCGCCAACGCGGCGACCGACGGCGCCGGCAACCTCGTGATCACGCTGGACGAGGCCGACGGGTCGCAGGAGTGCTACTACGGCCCCTGCGAGTTCGAGTCGGCCCGCCTGCTCACCCAGAACAAGGCCGAGTTCGCCTACGGGCGGATCGAGTCGCGGCTGCTCGTCCCGGACGGCGGCCCCGGCCTCTGGCCGGCGTTCTGGAGCCTGGGCACCGACATCACGTACAACCCGTGGCCCGGCGCGGGCGAGATCGACATCATGGAGTACGTCAGCCGGATCCCGAACGAGATCTTCGGCACGATCCACGGCCCCGGGTACAACGGCGGCGGCAGCTTCAACGGGATCTACGACTTCTCGCCGGCCCGGGTCGACGAGCAGTACCACACGTTCACCGTCGAGTGGGAGCCGGACCTGATCACCTGGTACGTCGACGGCATCCAGTACCACCAGGCCACCCCGGCCGACGTGGCGCCGAACCCCTGGGTGTTCGAGAAGCCGTTTTTCCTGTTGCTCAACTTCGCCATCGGCGGCAACTTCGGTGGAGCGATCGACCCCGACAACGTGTACCCGCAGGAGTACCTGGTCGACTACATACGCGTGTACCAGGGGCCCGACACCGCCGAGCGGTGGGAGGCGTCGTTCATGGACGACTTCGTCGGGTGGCAGCGGGTCACCGTGCCCTTCACCGACCTGACCCGCAGCGACGACCAGCCGGCGGGAGCACCCGACGACGGACTCACGCTCACCGATGTGTGGGGCTACGGATTCGATGTCGACGGCGGGACGGCCACCGGGTCGCTCACCATCGATGAGGTCCGGGTCGATCCGGCTCCGCCGCCCACCGCCATCACGGTCACCAACCTCAACGACAGCGGATCCGGCTCGTTGCGCAAGGCGGTGTCCGACATCGCCGCCGGAGGCACGATCACCTTCGATCCGTCCCTGGCCGGCGGCACGGTAAACCTGTTCGGGCCGATCGTCCCGGTTCGGAACATGACGATCGACGGCACCGGCGCCCCCGGGATCTCGCTTGACGGAGACGGCTTCGATCGGGTGCTCATCGTGGAGGGCGGGGTCGAGGCGACAATCAAGAGCCTCACGCTGACCAACGGGATCGGTTTCCAGCTGGCCGGTTGCGTGCTGAACAACGGCATCTTGACCCTCGAGCTCTCGACGGTGACCGGTTGCGTGATGACCACCGACTCCGGTGACTTCTGGCAGGGCGGCGCCGGTGTTTACAACGGTGAGGGAGCCACCTTCACCCTGATCGACAGCTCGGTGAGCGGCAACATCAGCGGCCACGCCGGGGGTGGGGTGTTCTCGTTCTTCGGCACGACGACCACCATCGAGCGCAGCACGATCAGCGGCAACACCGCCGCCGACGTCGGTGGCGGCATGCGCTCCCTGGGTAACGTCGATGTGATCAACTCGACGATCAGCGGCAACACCGCGTCGGCCAGCTTCCACGGCGGTGCGGTGTTCGTGACCGACGGTGTGATGAACATGGTCAACACGACGGTTGCCGGCAACACGTCGACCGGCGGTACCGGCGATGTCTTCGTCGGGACCTTCACCGGCGCAAGTGCCACCGTGAACCTGACCAACACCATCATCCAGAGTGGGCCCGGTAGCGGAGCCGCCTGTTTCCAGGGCTTCTTCGGGGCCGGTGCGGTCACGCTCAACTCCAACGGCGGCAATCTGGCGTCGGACGGCACCTGCAACCTGACCGGCGCCGGTGACCTGCCCAGCACAGACGCTCTGCTCGGTCCGCTGGCCGACAACGGTGGCCCGACGCAAACCCACGCCCTTGGTGCCGGCTCCCCCGCCATCGATGCCGCCGATGGTGCCGCCTGCCCGGCCACCGATCAGCGTGGTGTTGCTCGGACCGGTGCTTGCGACATCGGCTCCTACGAGCGCGAGTGACAATTGAGTTCCAGTCGGTCCGCTCCGGTCGCCCGACGATTGACGACCGGAGTGGACTGAACTACGGTGACGACCAGGCTGTGGGAGCGCTCCCACATTCAGACATATGGCATCTCAAACATCATGGCATCGATCATGACTTCGATCATGACAAGGCAAAGCGAGCACCTATGGGACGGGTGAATCTGGAGGAGATCGGGCGAATGGCCGGAGTTTCACGGTCGACGGTCTCACGCGTCGTCAACGGCAGCCCCAACGTCAGTCCCGAGGTCAAGGCGAGGGTCGAGGCGGTGATCACCGAAACCGGCTATCAGCCCCACGCCGCCGCCCGGTCACTGGCCTCCAACCGAACCGGCGTGTTCGGCCTCGTGATTCCCAGTGCGGCCGAGGCACTCTTCGACGACCCCTACTTCGGTCGCCTGATCCTCGGGGTCACGTCGGCGACCAATGCCATGGGAGCGACGCTGGCCCTCTTCCTGTTCGACCAGGAGTCCGACGAGCACTCGATCATCCCTCGCGTCGTCAACTCGGGCTTGGTTGACGGCGTCATCGTGACCGCAACCCAGATGGGAGATCCCGTTATCAGACATCTCCAGCGGGTCGAGATGCCGTTCGTGGTCGTCGGGCGTCCCGACGACGGTCGTGCCATGTTCTCGGTCGATGCCGACAACCGCGGTGGGGCCCGTTTGGCAGCCCACCACCTGGCCGGCCTCGGCCGAAGGAGAATCGGCCTTATCAGCCCGCCGTCGAACACCACGGCCGGTCTCGATCGTCGCAACGGCTTCCTCGAGGGCCTGGCCGAATCCGACATCGACATCGGCGAGCGCATCGCCGAGGGCAACTGGACCGAGGAGTCGGGTCGAGCCGCCATGGAAACCCTCTTGAGTGCTCCGACCCCCCGGCTCGACGCCGTGTTCGTCGGCTCCGACCGCATGGCCGCCGGAGCGCTGCGGGCCATCCGGGACGCGGGCCTGTCCTGCCCCGCCGACATCGCACTCGTCTCGTTCGACGGCATCCTGCCGCCGGATCAGACGGTGCCCCGGCTGACGTCGGTCGCCCAACCGGTGGCCGAGGTCGGCGAGCGGGCGGCCCGCCTCCTGCGTACGGTCGTCGACGGGTCCGTCACCACCCCCGAACACATCGTCTTCCCCACCCGGCTGGTCATCCGCGAGTCCTGCGGCGGCTCGAACCCAGCGGGCGGATCCTGAGCGATGGGGCACGACGATCGGTCGTCGTCCCAGTTGGGAGCGCTCCCAGATACTCACAGCAACCATGTCAAGCACAAACCAGCACTACCCACTAACCGAGGAGAGTAATGTCATGACCAAACTGAAACTTGGACGGCTCCTGGCCGTCTTCCTGACCCTGGCACTGATCGCCGCCGCCTGTGGTGGCGACGACAGCGCCGACGAGACCAGCACCGACGCCGACGAAACCACCGAGGAAACGAGTGCGCCCGCCGATTCGGGCGACGAAGAGGCGGCCGATTCAGGCGAAGATGAGCCGGCTGATTCGGGCGAGGAGGTCACCCTCAAGCTCCTCGTCCACCAGAACCCGCCGATGGTCGAGTTCTTCGAGAGCTTCAACGAGCAGTTCGAAGCCGACAACCCCAACATCAAAATCGACATGACGGTGGTGAACGCCAGCGATCTCGGCGTTTCCAACCAGACCCGGCTGACCGCCCAGGATCTCGACATCACCACCATTTCCGACAGCGGCTTCTCCGCTCCGGCGCAGCCCTACATGGAGGGCGTGGAGCCGCCGGCGTGGCAGACGCTCATCGAGGCCGGACTCATCATGGACCTGACCGACGAGGCGTTCGTGCAGAACTACGACCCGGCGGCGCTCGAAGCAGGCAGCTCGTTTGACGGACGGGTGTACGGTGTCCCGCTCGGCCGGGTCACCTACAGCGGCATGTTCGTGAACGAGGATCTCCTGACCGAGGTCGGCGTCGATCTCCCCACCACGTGGACCGAACTCGTCGCCGCCTGTGATGCGGTCAAGGCCGCAGGCTTCGAGTGCATGACCGCCGGTGGCGCCGACACGTGGCCCATCTTTGTCGGTTCCTACGGCCTGCTGGGCGCCACCTACCCCGACCAGGCCGCACTGACCGAGGGCCTGTGGACCGGCAGCATCGCCTGGAACGACGACACCTCGACCGAGATGATCGAGAAGATGCAGACCTATGCCA
>JBFGCT010000038.1:0-26374 GCA_041581055.1 Ilumatobacteraceae bacterium
GACCATCACCGTGTCGCCGATCGCCGCCTCCTCGGTCAGGTGGGTCGACACGACGATCGTCGCCGCGCGGCGCCGCGCGGCGACGATCGTCGTGTCGACCCACCTGACCGAGGAGGCGGCGATCGGCGACACGGTGATGGTCCTCGCCGGCCATCGCATCCGCTTCACCGGGGCCCCGTCCCAGCTCGCCGAGCGGGCGGCGGGGCGGACGTGGGTGCAGGACGGGTTGCCGCCGCCCGGCGCCCGCGCCTCGTGGCGCCGCGCCGACGGACGGCATCGCTGCCTCGGCGACCCGCCGCCCGGCGCGGAGATCGTGCCGCCGGGCCTCGAGGACGGCTACCTGCTCGTCGCCGACGTCCCGGTCGCGGCGCGCTGACGCGGGCGCGCCCGTTCGAGCCGCCGGACCCCGGTACGTCAGAATGCCGGCCATGGGAACTTCACCGAAGGACGCGACCGAACACACGCGTGCGGCGAACGCGCCCGTCGAGCTGCCGTTCGACGACGCGGACTTCGACCGGGCGGCCCACGGCCTCGTCGCCGAGCACCCGACCGGGGTGATCGAATCGGACTTCGGCGTCGTGTGGGACGTCCATCGCTACGACTTCATCGAGCGTGACTCGCCCAACCCCGACACGGTCAACCCGAGCCTGTGGCGCCAGGCCCAGCTGAACAACATCCACGGGCTGTTCGAGGTAGCGCCTGGGATGTGGCAGGCCCGCGGGTACGACATCTCCAACATCACGTTCATCGAGGGGGCGACCGGCTGGATCGTGATCGACCCGCTGACCGTCGAGCCGACCGCGCGGGCGTGCCTCGACCTCGCCAACGCGCGGCTCGGCGCGCGGCCGGTCGTCGCCGTCATCTACACCCACTCCCACACCGACCACTTCGGCGGGGTGCTCGGCGTGACGAGCGAGGACGACGTCGCCGCGGGGCGGTGCCGGATCATCGCGCCGGAGCACTTCATGCGCGAGACGGTCGGCGAGAACGTCATCGCCGGCCACGCGATGGCCCGCCGCGCGGGGTACCAGTTCGGCCCGTTCTTGCCGCCGGGGCCGAAGGGCCACGTCGACTGTGGGCTCGGCAAGGCGATCCCGTTCCACATGCCGGGCCTGCTGGCGCCGACCGAGGAGATCACCGAGACCGGCCAGGAGCTCGACATCGACGGCGTGCGGGTCGTCTTCCAGCTCACGCCCGAGGCCGAGGCGCCGGCGGAGATGAACTTCTTCTTTCCCGAGCACGGCTGGCTGTGCATGGCGGAGAACTGCACGCACAACCTGCACAATCTCGTCCCGATCCGGGGGGCCCAGGTGCGCGACGCCCGCAAGTGGTCGGCCTACATCGAGGACGCGATCGAGATGTTCGGCGCCGACACCACGCTGATGTTCGCCTCCCACCACTGGCCGCGCTGGGGCAACGACGACGTGCTCGGGTTCCTCCGCCTCCAGCGCGACCTGTACCGCTGGATCCACGACCAGACGATGCGCCACGCCAACCTCGGGCTCGTCCCGACGGAGATCGCCGAGCTGCTCGAACTGCCGGACGAGTTCAACGAGGAGAGCCACACGGTCGGCTACTACGGCCACCTCGCGCACAACGTAAAGGCGGTCTACCAGCGCTACCTGAGCTGGTACGACGGCAACCCGGCCAACCTGTGGAAGCTGCCACCGTCCGACGCGGGCGCGCGGTACGTCGAGCTGGCCGGAGGCGCCGACGCGTTGCTCGACCACGCCAGGGCGAGGTTCGCCGACGGCGACTACCGGTGGGTGGCCGAGGTGCTCAACCACCTGGTGTTCGCCGACCCGGACAACACCGCGGCCCGCGAGCTGCAGGCCGACACGTTCGAGCAGCTCGGCTACCAGTGCGAGTCGGCGACGTTCCGCAACGCCTACCTGAGCGGCGCCCAGGAGCTGCGCAACGGCCTCCCGCCGGCCCGGCCGAACAACCGCATCGGCTACCTCGACGCGATGACGGTCGGCCAGCTGCTCGACTCCACGGCGGTCAAGCTCAAGTCGGAGGACGTCGGCGGGCTGTCGGCGACGGTCAACCTCACGTTCCCCGACCTCGGGGAGCGCTGGGTGCTCGGCCTCTCCAACCGCACGCTGCACCACGTCGGCGGACGCCACGACGCCGACGCCGACGTGACCCTGACGCTGAACAAGCAGCACCTCATCTCGCTCTCGGCCCTCGAGACGACCGTCGCCGAGGCGGTCGAGTCGGGGGAGGTGACCGCCGACGGCGACATCGCCGCGGCGGCCCTGATCTTCGACAACCTGGAGACCTTCATGAGCAGCTTCGGACTGGTCGAGCCGTGAGGCGGGGTCGGCGATGACCGACGAGCTGCACTGGCGGTCGGCGACCGGGTTGGCCGGGGCGATCCGGGCCAAGGACGTGTCGAGCACCGAGCTGCTCGACCATCTCGTCGAACGAATCGAGCGCCTCGACGGCCCGATCAACTCGGTCGTGCGGTGGGATCTCGACCGGGCGCGGGCGGCGGCCACGGCGGCCGACGCCGCGGTGGCGAACGGCGACGAGCTGGGCCCGCTGCACGGTGTGCCGATGACGATCAAGGACTCGTTCCAGACCGAGGGCTGCGTCACCACGTCCGGCGCGCCCGAGCTGGCCGATTTCGTCCCGACCGAGGACGCCTGGCCGGTCGCTCGGCTGCGCGCCGCCGGCGCGATCCCGTTCGCCAAGACCAACCTGCCGATCTGGGCCGGCGACATCCAGAGCTACAACGACGTCTACGGCACGACCAACAACCCGCACGACGTCGAGCGCACGCCCGGTGGCTCCTCCGGCGGGTCGGCGGCGGCGCTGGCGATGGGCTTCACCCCGATCGAGCTCGGCAGCGACATCGGCGGCTCGATCCGCGTCCCCGCGCACTACAGCGGCGTCGCCGGCCACAAGCCGAGCTTCGGGATCGTGCCCGCCCACGGCCAGATCCCCGGACCGCCCGGGACGCTGTCGCAGGCCGACCTCGCCGTCGCCGGGCCGATGGCCCGCACAGTCGGCGACCTCGAACTGTGCCTCGACGTGCTCGCCGGCCCCGATCGGTGGGACTCCCCCGCCTGGCGGCTCGACCTCCCGCCGAGCCGGGCGTCCGGGCTCGGCGACTTCCGGATCGCGGCGTGGCTCGACGACGAGGCCTGCCCGGTCGACGGCGACACGCACCGCGCGCTGGGCGCCGCGGTGGCGGCGATCGAGGCGGCCGGCGGCCGGGTCGACACCGAGGCCCGCCCGGCGATCACACTCGACAAGGCGTTCTCGGTGTTCGGCGACCTGCTGTTCGCCGCGCTCTCCGGCGGCCATCCGAAGGACAAGATCGAGCATCTCGCCGCCGACACCACCGACACGCCGATGGGCTGGGTCAAGCGGAGCACCGCCGCCCGCCACCGCGATTGGCTGTCCAACCACGAGCGGCGGCTGCAGCTCCGCGAGCGCTGGGCCAAGTTCTTCACGCGGTTCGACGCGATCCTGCTCCCGGTCCAGCCGCGGGCGGCGATCCCCCACGACCACAGCGAGCCGCAGTGGGACCGGCGCGTCGACATCGGCGGCGTCGACCGCCCGTACCTCGACCTGTTCGCGTGGATCGCGCCCGCCGGCGCCGCGTACCTTCCGGCGACCGTCGTCCCGATCGGCCTCGGCGCCGACGGCCTCCCGATCGGCGTGCAGATCGTCGGGCCGTACCTCCACGACCGCACGACGTTGCGCCTCGCGCAGCTGGTCAGCGAGCTCAGCGGTGGCTGCCCGCGCCCCGCCCTCGCCCTGTGACGGTCACGCCTCGGCGCGCGTCTTGAGGTTGGCCAGCGCCCGGCGGAGCTGACCGGGGGCCTGGCGCCGCCACACGAAGTCGAGCGGCCGGCCGAAGCCACGGCGCGCCTGGAGCCCCTGGCGGTAGACGACGCGGCAGCCCTCGCCGGCCGGCTCGATGCGCACCGACTCGGCCATCGTCGACAGGATCGGCACCTTCGACCCGATGACGGCGAACGCGAACTCCTCGTTCTCGTTCCACACCGTGAACTCCTCGTCGATCGGCAGCCGTTTGGCGGTCACCCGCCGGTTGCCGCCCACACCGGTCCGGGCGCCGGTGACCTCGACCGTGTCCAGATCGGTGAACCACTCCGGCCAACGCTCGTGGTCGGCGATGTGCGCCCAGACGGCCTCGGGCGGCGCGGCGACCTCGATCGACTCCTCGACGCGGATCGGCGCCGACTCGATCCACTCGGGCGGCTGGACGGGATGTGACGGCATGGGCGATCTCCTTGTCGAGGTGACCTTACGGCCGGGAGTGCGGAGCGCGCGCTAGCGGCCGTCGAAGACGCACGTCGCGACGGGGATCTCGATGGGCGTGGAGAAGATGTTCCCCACGTGCGGCTGCAGGAGTTGGTACGCGCCACCGGGCGACAACGACTGCCCCGCAACCGGGCCGGTGGCGGACGGCGCCGAACCACCGATGGGAATGAGCGCCCAGATCTGCCCGGCGCCGCCGGGTCGGAGCAGCGCCACGTGGTCGTCGTGGAGCACACTGACGATTCGGTCGCCGACCTCGCCGCTGAAGAGCGGGCCGCCGCCGGCGAGCGGGAGGATCTCGGGTGGCATGCTCACGGACAGTTCGTGGTTGTCGACCCGGACCGGGGCTCCGTCGGCGAGCAACTGGATGAGCGGCGGCCGGAAGTTGTCGGCGTCGATCTCCGCCAGCTCGGCGATGCCGCGGTCGAAGCCGACGCGCAGCACCCTCGCCCGCTGTTGCGCCGCGTCCTTGGCCGCCGTCACGATGAGCTCGTCGCACGTCGGCGTGATCAGCGCGGGCAGCGATCGACGCTTGAGGAACGTCCACGACCGGAGCTCGCCGTCGGTGATCGCCGCCGCCAGCGCCGGTCTTCAGATCGACGACCCACAACGTGTCGGGCGCCGGCAGCGCCAACCCCAGCCCACAGCTCTTGCGGGCCTCGGCGCGGCTGTCGTAGACGCGGACGGGGTCGAACGCCACCAGCGTTTCCTTCTTGGACGCCGCGCCGACCACATCGACGATCAGGTCGACGGGAGCGGAGGTTGTGGCGCAGAAGAACGTGCCGGGGTCGAGGCGGACGTACGCCGCGTTGGCGACGTCGTTGCCGACCGTGAAGTTGAGGCTCGACCCCCGTGGCGCGGCGCCGCATCGGTGGATCGAGACGAACCCGGCCGCCATGGCGCGCGTCGCCGTGAGGTTGACGAATCCGGTCATCGCCGATGCGGGGACGCCCGGCTCGTCGATGTCGAGCGGGCGCGTCTCGCCGGCCGCCCACCGCGTGTCGACGCCGCGCGCCGCCGGATCGAGCACGTCGATCGGCGAGCCGGTCGGGACGTACCCGAACACATCGACGATCACGTCGGTCGTCGCCGACGTCGCGACGCAGATCGTGCGCCGCGATCGCAAATCGGCCTCGTCGGTGCGAGGCTGGCCCCATGATCAACCAACCCGAGAGGCCGCACCGATGATCGAGCCGATCGTCTCACCGCAGTGGCTGGCGTCGAATCTCGACGCGGTCGTCGTCTGCGACGTCGGGTCGACGATGACCGGCGGCGACCCGGCGGCGGCCCATCGCGCGCGGCACATCGCCGGCGCCCGCTTCGTCCTGCTCGACGACGCGCTCGCCGACCCGCCCGCCGGTGACGCGGGTCGGCATCCGCTCCCGTCGCCGGAGCGCTTCGCGGCCGCGCTCGGTGCACTCGGGATCGGCAACGACGCGACGGTGATCGCCTACGACGACCGCGGCGGAGCATTCGCCGGCCGCCTGGTCTGGATGCTGCGGATCATCGGCCAGGACGCGGCGCTGCTCGACGGCGGCCTGTCGGCTTGGGCCGGGCCGGTCGGCCAGGGCGGCACCAGCCACGAGGCGCCCGTCGACCGAAGCCCGGCGCCGTGGCCCGACGATGCGCTCGCCGACGCGGACGCGGTCGCCACCCACCTCGCCCGCGGGGGCGTGGTCGTCGACAGCCGCGAGGCGCCGCGCTACCGCGGCGAGACCGAGCCGATCGACGCAGTGGCCGGGCACGTGCCCGGCGCGGTCAACCTGCCGTTCGCCGACAACCTCGAGAACGGGCGGTTCCGCTCCGCGGACGAGCTCACACGACGGTTCGCCGAGCTCGGCCGCGACCCCGATCCGATCGTCTACTGCGGATCCGGCGTGACCGCGTGCCACAACGCCGTCGCGATCGAGCACACCGGGCGCCCCCGCCCACGCGTGTACGTCGGCTCGTGGTCGGGATGGTCGAGCGACCCGGACCGCCCGGTCGCGGTCGGCCCCGAGCCGGGCTGATTCTTCCCACTTGGGTCGCCAACTGGCAAGATCGCGGCGCAGCATCGGCTCCGAAAGGCGGCACGTGATCGAACTCGACTGGTTCCTGCCGACAGGCGGCGACTCGCGCGACGTGCTGCCGGCCGGCGACGGCGCGCACCGCCGGCCGCCCGACCACGACTACCTCGCCCAGGTGGCGCAGGCCTGCGACCGGCTCGGCTTCGACGCCGTGCTCACCCCGTGCGGCACCGGGTGCGAGGACGCGTGGATCGCCACGGCGGCCCTGCTGCCGGTCACCAAGCGGCTGAAGTTCCTCGTCGCCTTCCGGCCGACCTTGCTGACGCCGACGCTCGCCGCCCAGATGGCGTCGAGCTACCAGCGGATGTCGGGCGGGCGCCTGCTGATCAACATCGTCACCGGCGCGGAGCCCGCCGAGCTGGCCCGCTTCGGCGTGTGGGAGGACAAGGCCACGCGCTACGCCCGCACCGGCGAGTTCATCGAGATCATGCGCGCCGCCTGGTCCGGCGATCCGACCGACTTCGACGGCGTTCACTACCGGGTCGAGGGCGCCACGACGCGGGAGGTCCCCGACCCGGTGCCGCCGATCTACTTCGGCGGCGCGTCGGCCGAGGCGGAGCGGGTGGCGGCGGACGGGGTCGACGTGTACCTCGCGTGGGGCGAGCCGCCGGCGATGGTCGCCGAGCGCGTCGCGCGGATGCGCGCGCTGGCGGCCGACGCCGGCCGTGAGCTCCGCTTCGGCATCCGCTTCCACGTGATCACGCGCCCGACCGCCGAGGAGGCGTGGGCCGCGGCCGACGCGCTGGTCGCCGGGATCTCCGACGAGGCCAAAGCCGCCGCCGCGGCCGACTTCGCGGCGACGCAATCGGTCGGCCAGCGCCGCCAGGCCGAGCTGGCGGCCGGGGCGACCGACCGGATGGAGATCCACCCGAACGTGTGGGCAGGGATCGGCCTCGTTCGAGGTGGCGTCGGGACGGCGCTCGTCGGATCGCACGAGGAGGTCGCCGAGCGCATCGTCGAGTATCACGGGCTGGGGTTCGACGCGTTCATCCTGAGCGGGTATCCGCACCTCGAGGAGGCCTACTGGTTCGGCGAAGGCGTCATGCCGGTCCTGCGGCGCGGCGGTCACGTCCCCGAGCTCGAGCGCAGCGACGCGCCCGTCTTCTCGTTCCGGTGAGTGGCATGGCGTCGGTCAGGTTGGGCGTCCTGAGCATGGACGACCTGCCCGAGCGGGCGCGGCCGATCCTCGGCGACTACCCGGCGCTCTACGCCCATCTGCTGCGCGGCCAACCGGTCGAGATCTCCGACTTCGCGGTCCACCGCGGCGAGCTGCCCGGATCGGTCGCCGAGTGCGACGGATGGTTGCTCGGCGGCAGCCGCCGGTCGGTGTACGAGGACATCGAGTGGATCAGGGACGGCGAGGAGTTCGTCCGTGCGGCCGTCGCTGAGGAGCGGCCGGTCGCCGGGATCTGCTTCGGCCACCAGATGGTCGCGTCCGCGCTCGGCGGAACGGTCGAGCGGGCCGCCGTCGGGTGGGGGCTCGGCGCCCTGGAGTACGTCGTCGCCGAGCCCGTACCGTGGTTCGACGGCGACCAACTCACGCTGATCGCCTCCCACCGCGACCAGGTGACCGCACTCCCGCCGGACGCCGAGGTCTGGGCGTCGGCGGACTACTGCCCGATCGCCGGGATGACGATCGGCGACCATGTCTGGACCGTGCAGGGCCATCCGGAGTTCACCGCCGAGATCGCCGCCACGCTGTACTCGGCGCGCGCCGGGATGGTCGGGTCCGAGGCGGTCGAGGCCGCCCGCTCGACGCTGGACCGGCCGCTCTCGAACGACGCGGTGGCGCGGGCGATCACCCGGTTCGTCGGCGACCGTTGACCGCGCTTCGCGGGGTCTGTGACACCCCCTCGTCATCATCGACGGTGAGGAACACCCGGAACGAGACGGAGGCACGAGATGCTGGTGATGGTGGCGACGAAACAAGGGCAGGGAGATGTCGCTGGCGACTACTCGTGGACGGTCGAGGGCGAGTTGGTCACCCCGGTCGTCGCCGAGTGCGCGTCGGGCGACCGGTGTGGCTGCGCCCGCGGCTTTCCCGGCTTGGCGAGCTCCAAGGCGACGACCACGGCGATGGTGGCCGATCTGGCCCACGTGACCGAGGCGGACGTGCGCGACGCGCTGTTCGCGTCGCTCGAACGCGACGGCTGGCTCGACCTCATCCCGGCCGACGAGGCCGACGAACTCGTCGACGAGCACCTCGAGTCGATCGGGGCGGTGTGCGCCCGATTCGGTGTCGGCGCCGTCGTCGGGCGCAGCGGCGCTCGGGTGTTCGAGCGTTCGATCGCCCGCGCCGCGTAGCGCCGGCGCGCGCCGCGCTCAGCGCAGCTCGGCGCGCACCGTTCCGAGCAGCTCGATCGTCTCGAGATCGGTGTCCTGGTCGATCGCCATCGTGCGGATCATCACCTCGCCGACTCCGAGGTCGCGAATCGGCGCGAGCTGCGCGATCACGTCGTCAGGCGTTCCGGCGACGATCATCTCCGCGGTCATCCCGCGGTATCCGCGGGCCAACGTCTCCGCCGCCGCCGCCCGGGCGCGGTCGCCGTCGTGTAACACGACCGCGTCGCGCCGCAGGGCGACCGACGGGGCCGTGCCCGCCGCGGCACACGCCGAGCGGTAGATGTCGAGCAGCTCGGGGAGCAGGGTGACGGTCGCGCCGTGCGACGCGTACCAGGTCGCGCCGAACCGGGCAGCTCGCTCGATGCCGGTCGGGGCCATCGAGCCCATCCACCAGGTGACGCCGTCGGGCGGGACGAGGTCGATCGCCGCGCGCTCGATCCCGTAGCGGACACTCGACACGGTCTCGCCGGCGAACAGCGCGTTGACGATCTCGACCGCCTCCTCGAGGGCCGCGCCGCGGGGGCGGTACGGCGCGCCCATCGCGGCGAACTGCTCGGGCGACCCGCCGAGCCCGGTCTGCACGACGAACGGCCCGTCGTGGAACGCGGCGAGCGTGCCGATCTGCTCGGCCATCAAGACCGGCGGCCACATCGGCGCGAGGAACAGGCAACCGGCGGGCCGCGCCGGGTCCCACTCGGCCAGCGCCCGGCCGAGCGTCGGGACGTTCTGGAAATAGCGGGCGGTCGCCCGGCCATGGCTGTCGCCGAACGTCATCGTGTCCAGGCCGGCGTCGCGGGCGGCGCGCACCCGGGCCAGCAGGTGGCGGGCGGCGTCGCGGGCCGGGAGACGCGAGGTGGACGAGAGCGACATGCCGAGGCGCATAGGACATGAACGTACGCCAGACCGGGGACCGTACGGTCACGGCGGATCACACTCCACCAGCTCGTTCGGCGGCGGGCTGCGACGTTGCGGTGTCTCCTTGCGCCGTCGTGGGTACGCTTCGAGGCGACCAACTGGGGAGCTCGGTGGACCGCCGGGCTGAGAGGGTGACTCGCCGTCACTGACCCGCGAACCTGATCCGGGTAATGCCGGCGGAGGAAGTCGTGAACGAACGCATCGTCATCGTCACCGGATCCCGGCCGATCGCGCCGCACGTCGTGGCTGGAATCCCCGGACACGCGATCGTCCTCGCCGTCGACGGCGGGATCGACCACGCCCTGGCGGCGGGGCTCGAGCCGTCGGGGTTGATCGGCGATCTCGACTCGGTCACCGCCGACGGCCTCGCCTGGGCGCAGCAGCATGTGACGATCGCCCGCCACCCGACCGACAAGGACCAGACCGACACCGAGCTCGCCCTCGCCTTCGCCGCCGACATGAACCCGGCGCGGTTGACGTTGGTCGGCGGTGGCGGCCGGCTCGATCACACCATCGGGGCGATCGGCGCGCTCGGCGGGGCCGTGCTGACCAGCGTGCCGCGGATCGACGCGTGGTGGGACGGGCAACACGTCGACGTCGTCCACGGACCGGGACGGGCCACCCTGCACCTCGTCGCCGGCTCGACGCTCTCGCTGCTGGCGCTCGGCGGGCCATGCGGCAAGGTCTCGATCGACGGCGTCCGATGGCCACTGCACGAGGACGACCTCGGCCCGGTCAGCGGCCGCGGGATCAGCAACGAGGTCGCGATCGGCGACACGCCCTTCGCCGAGGTCAACATCTCGCTGTCGTCGGGCGTGCTGACCGTCTTCGACCACCCCGCTCCCGAGGAGGACCGCCCGTGAGGCTCGGGGCCGCCCTGATCGCGTCCGTGCTGGGGACCGTCGGCGCGGCCTGCGGGAACGACGGCCCGAGCGGCGCGGGCGCGACCGTCACGCTCGTCGCCTACGACTCGTTCCCCGTCGAGGGCACGCCGATCAACGACGCGCTCGTCTCTTTCACGGCCGAGACGGGCATCGAGGTCGAGCTGCTGATCGCCGGCGACACCGGGACGATGTTGTCCAAGGCGGCGCTGACCGCCGGCAACCCGGAGGGCGATGTGATGTGGGGCGTCGACAACACGTTCCTGTCGCGGGCGATCGAGGCCGAGGTCTTCGACCCCTACGCCGCCGCCGGGCTGGAGGACATCCCCGACGAGCTCAAGGCGCTGGTCCCCGGCGGCGAGGCGACGCCGGTCGACTTCGGTGACGTCTGCGTCAACTACGACATCGGGTGGTTCGCCGAGCGGGGGCTCGCGCCGCCGTCGACGCTCGACGACCTGGTCGACCCGGCGTACGCGGATCTGCTCGTCGTCGAGAACCCGGCGACGTCGTCGCCGGGGTTGGCGTTCCTGCTGGCGACGATCGACGAGTACGGCCCCGACGGTTGGCAGGACTACTGGCGGGCGCTGGCCGGCAACGGGGTCGAGGTGGTCGACGGCTGGACGCAGGCGTACTACGAGCGGTTCTCCTGGTCGGGCGGAGGGCCCCGCCCGCTCGTCGTCAGCTACGGGTCGAGCCCGCCGTTCGAGGTGCTGTTCGCCGACCCGCCGCGCGACGACTCGCCGACCGCGGTCATCGAGTCGACCTGCTTCCGGCAGGTCGAGTTCGCCGGCGTGCTGCGCGGCACCGACGAACCCGACGCGGCACGGCGGCTCGTCGACTTCCTCGTCAGCGACCGGTTCCAGCGGGAGCTCCCGCTGAACGTGTTCGTGTTCCCGGCGAACGAGACGACCGAGCTGGCGCAGGAGTTCGTCGACTTCGCGGTGATCCCGGCCGCGCCGAGAGCGCTCGACCCGGACGACATCGACGCCAACCGGTCGGCCTGGATCGACGAGTGGACCGAGTTGGTGCTCGGTTGAGGCCCCGGGTGAGGTGACCGGAAACCGCCTCCCGCGGTGGTTGGTCGTCGTGCTGGCGGCCGGGCCGGCGGCCGGGCTCGCCGTGTTCTACGTCTGGCCCTTCGTCACGGTGCTCAGCGAGGCGCTGACCGGGGAGGCGGTCGGGCAGACGATGCGCCGGCGGGCGACGTGGGACGTCGCGTGGTTCACCCTCTGGCAGGCGGTCGTCTCGACGGCGGTCACGATCGCCGCCGGCATGGCGCCCGCCTACGTCGTCGCCCGCTACGAGTTCCGCGGCCGGACGCTGCTCGTCGGGCTGCTGACCGCCGTCTTCGTGCTGCCGACCGTCGTGATGGGCGCGGCGTTCTTGGCGCTGCTCCCCGATTCGCTCGACCGGACGGTGTGGGCGGTGATCGGGGCGCACGTGGTGTTCAACCTGGCGGTCGTCGTCCGGCTCGTCGGGCTGGCGTGGGAGCACCTGCCGACCGACATGGAGGCTGCGGCGGCGACGCTCGGGGCCTCGGCGCGACAGGTCTTCAAGGAGATCACGCTCCCCCTGCTGCGGCCGGCGGTGACCGCCGCCGCGGCGATCGTCTTCCTGTTCACGTTCACGTCGTTCGGCGTGATCCGCGTGCTCGGCGCCCCCGGCACCAGGACGATCGAGGTCGAGGTGTGGCGGCGGGCGACGCAGCTCGGCGACCTGGGGGGCGCGGCGACGCTGACGGTGCTGCAGCTCGCCGTGCTCGGCGGGGTCGTCACGTGGTCGGCGGTCGCCCAGCGACGGCACAGCAGGGCGATCGACCAGCGTCCGTCGACCGCGCGGCGGCGAGCGGTCGGACGCGCCGAGACCCGCGCAGTCCGGGTCACCGCGGGGCTGTCGGCAGCCGTCGTCATCGCGCCGTTGCTGGCCCTGGTCGTCCGCTCGTTCTCGACGCCGACGGGATGGTCGGCGGGGGCCTGGGCCAACCTCGGGCGCACCGAGGTCCGACCGGGGCTGCGGATCGGGATCGACCCGGTCGACGCGCTCTGGAACTCGGCGCGGATCGCCGCCTGGGCCACGGTGGTCGCCGTCGTCGTCGGGGCCTTGGCCAGCCTGGCGATCGCCGCCGCCGGCCGGTCCGGGCGGCTACTCGACGTCGGGCTGATGCTGCCGATCGGCACGTCGGCGGTGACGATCGGTTTCGGGATGCTGATCACGTTCGACACGGCGCCGGTCGACTGGCGCGGCGAGTGGTGGCTCGTGCCGGTCGGCCATGCCCTGATCGCCGTGCCGTTCGTGGTGCGGTCGACGCTCGGCGTGCTCCGCTCGGTCGACCCGCAGCTCGCCGACGCCGCCGCCACGCTCGGGGCGTCGCCGGTCAGGGCCTGGGCGGAGACGGTCGTCCCCGCGCTCTGGCGGCCGCTCGCCGTCGGCGCGGCGCTGGCCGCGGCGATCTCGCTCGGCGAGTTCGGGGCGACGAGCTTCCTGTCCCGCAGCGGTGGCGAGACCCTCCCGATCGCCATCGAGCGGCTGCTCGGGCGCACCGGGTCGTTGCTCCAAGCTCAGGGCTCGGCCCTCGCCGCGATCCTCGCCGCGGCGACCATCCTGCTCGTCGTCGTCGTCGAGCGGCTGCAGAGCCCGGCGCCGACACGGGCCCGGCGGGACCGCGGGCGGCGGCCGGCATGAGCGGCGTCGACGTGCGCGGCGTCACGGTCCGCTTCGACGGCGTCACCGTCCTCGACCGGGTCAGCCTGTCGCTCGCACCAGGTGAGATCGCCGCCCTGCTCGGACCGTCGGGCAGCGGGAAGACGACGCTGCTGCGGGTGATCGCCGGCATCGTGCCGCCGGATCGGGGCACGGTGTCGATCGACGGCGTCGACGTGACGACGGCGCCGATCCAGCGGCGGCGCGTCGGCATGGTCTTCCAGGACAACCAGCTCTTCCCGCACCGATCGACGATCGACAACGTCGCGTTCGGGCTGAAGATGCAGGGCGTCGGCCGTTCCGAACGGTTGCGCCGGGCGGCGGACTGGCTGGAGCGGGTCGGGCTGGACGGGTTCGCCGACCGCCGCGTGACCGAGCTGTCCGGCGGCGAGGCGAAGCGCGTGGCGCTCGCCCGGACGCTGATCGCCGAACCCGTCGTCGTGCTGCTGGACGAGCCGCTGACCGGACTCGACCGCGAGCTGCACGACCGGCTGACGGCGGAGCTGGCGACGTTGCTCCGGACGACCGGCGTCACCACGCTGCTCGTCACCCACGACGCCGCCGAGGCGACGGCGATCGCCGACCGCGTCGTGCGGATCGGCGAACTCGCGTGACCGTCGGTGTCCGACGCCAGTCCCGACCCGCTTTCCGAACGGGCCGGGTGGCGCGCCCACCGTCGGGGTGAACCCGATCACTGGAGCACGCCATGTCGAACACCCGGGCCGCCGATCTTCGCCGTCGGGCGCGCCGTCTCCGCCACCTCGCGCAGACGATCGAGACGACACCCGCCATGCACCTCGAACGGTTGGCGGGCGAGGACACGTGGCGCGGCCCGCGGCCGCGGCTGTGCCGCGAGCTACTTCGCCGCAACCTCGCGCAACTGCACCGCGCCGCCGACGACCTGCGGTGGCACGCGTACCTGCTCGAGCAGCAGGCAGCCGCGTGTGACGCGCTCGCCGCGCGATGACGCCCCACGTCGGCTACGACCCGCAGCGGATCCGCCGGCTCGTGCGGGCCACGATCGAGTCGATCGAGGCGTTCGACCTGATCCGCTCCGACGAGCCGGCGGCCGCGGACGCGGTGCGCGCCGCCCGCAACGCGCGCCGCAACCTCGAGGACGCGTGGATGCCCTTGCTGCGCGAGATCGAGTCGAGCGACGCGATGGTCGCCGCCCGCGGGCTCGGGGTCGCCGGCCTGCGCGCCGAGTGGTCGGCGACCGCGCGCTGGCTCGGCGCGCCGGGCGGCCCCGCGGTCGGCCACGACGCGCTGCTCGTCGACATCGCACGGCTTGACGAGCAGGTGCCGCTCGTCGACGACGACGAGTCCCGCGCCGAGTACGACACGTGGCTCAGCGGCCAACGCGACCTGGCGATCGACATCGCCCGCCGCGTGCGCGCCGACCCGGAGTTCGCCGATCGCCTCATCGCCGCGGCGTACAGCGCTCCCGTGATCGGACTGCTCGTCGGGTTGACCGACTTCCCCGCCGACTTTCGCGCCGATCTGCTCGCGGCCACGCTCGCCGACCCGTGGTGGGAGTCCGGCTGGGAGATGGACAAGTACGCGGGCGCGGCGAGCACGCTGATCGGATCGATGCTCGACGATCCCGCCCGCTGTCTCGACGTGCTCGGGCGCGACGGGGCGGCGGCGGCCTTGGCCGGCTGGCCGCCGCTCGACCAGGATCTCGTGGCGGGCTTCTTCGTCGCCGCGCTCGGCGAGGCCCCGTTGCGCGACCGCGACCTCCTCCCCGTCGGCTACGCGTCGCTGAAAACGCTCGTCGGCCTCGCCAACGAGCAGCCCTTCGACGGCGACGGATTCCAGCCGGGCGCGGCGACCGGGCTGGCGCACGCGATCGCCGTGTACGTCCCGAGCCTGATCCAGGGCCTGGAGAACGAGCACGTCCCGGTCGAGGTGAAGTCGCTCGGCGCCGACTCCGAGTTCGACCTCGAGCTCGGGACCCGCGAGGAGGTGGTCGACTTCTTCGGGGCCATCGTGCGGACCCAGGCGGCGCAGGTCGAGCTCGGCGCCGTCATCGGCGCGTCGGTCCGCGACGCGCTCGGGCCCCGGCCGCAGGTGACCGTCGGCGACGTCGCCGAGTTCGCCGAGCTGATCGATCTCGCCGTCGACAACGAGGACGAGGAGCTGGCGATCGCCGCGTCCACCCGGCGCACGAGCATGTTGCGCGTCGGCGGGATGATCGGGCTCGGGATCGCCGTCGGCACGGCCCTGGCCGGGGTGAGCTCGGCATCCCGCTCGGTCGCCGAGTACGCCAGCGCGAACGTCACCGGCGGGGTCGCCGGGACGGTGCGCGCCGACACCGTCGGCGGCAGCCGCGTGCGGGCGATCGCCTACCAGTCGATCCAGATCGAGGCCTGCCGGCGGTTCGTCGCCGATCCCGACCTGCGCCGGGCGCACGGCGCCGGGGCCGTCGGCGCCGGCCCGCTGCGCTCGATCGACGCCCGTCTCACCGACCTCGGCGCGCTGCTCACCGACCCGGACGCCGATCCCGGCGAACGGCAGCGGGCGATCCTCAACGTGGTCGGCGCCGTCCGCGCCGCCGGAGGCGGGCCCTACCTCGACGCGGTTCTCGAGGAGAACAGCGTCGACGACCTGACCGAGGCCGATAGCACCGCCGACCTCTGAGGCGCCGGATCAGACCGCGCCGGATCAGAAGACGCCGGCGGGTTCGAGGCCGTCGATGTCCGCCCGCCCGAGCAGCCAGCCGAGGCGCAGTGCCGGCGGCGCCTCCAACGCGGCGGTCGGCAGCGACGTCATCCCCATCGGCTGGCGGGCCTTCCACGCCATCTCCCGCCGCCGCAGTTCGAGGCGGACATACGCGCCGGGCAGGTCGTCGAGCTCGTAGCCGATGTCGAGGTCGACGTGGTGCACGGCGACCTCGCGGAGCCGCCGGAACGGGAGGTCGGTGATCGGGACGACGCCCCGGATCGTCGTCCGCCCCTCGCCGACCCACGTCGACCCGGCCCAGGCCGACTCCAGCGCCCAGATCGCCCGGCGCAGGTCGGCGATCTGTTCCGCCGCCGGACGGCGAGCGCCGCCCTCGATCTCGCGGTTGCGGCCCTCCGCGCCCCCCTCGTATTGCTCGACGACGCGCCCGTCCGCGGCGCCGTCGAAGATCCGGCGGTGACCGTCGGCGTTGCGCGCCAGATGGGTCAGGACGTGTCCGCGCGTCCAGCCGGGCAGCCGGGACGGCGCGGTGACGTCCAGCTCATCGACGAGGTCGTCGAGCGCACCGAGGAGGCGCTGGTGCGCGCTCGCCGCCAGCGCGACATCGCGGTCGAGCTCGCGGGCGGCGTCGATCGGCGGCATGGCGGCGAGGGTAGCGAGCGCGAAACCGCTGCGGAACACGTCGGCGACCGGTGTCGATGTCGGTCGGACGTGGCAACCTGTCGGCATGCAACTCGGCATGATCGGACTCGGCCGCATGGGCGCCAACATGGTGCGCCGGCTCGCGGCGGCGGGCCACGCGTGCGTCGGCCACGACGTGGCCGAGGGCCCGATGCTGGAACTCGAGAACGAGAACCTGCCCGTCGCCCGAACGCTCGCGGAACTGGTCGCCGCGCTCGACGCGCCGCGGGCGATCTGGATCATGGTGCCGGCGGCGTACGTCGGCGGGACGCTCGACCGGCTGGCGCCGTTGCTCGACGCCGGCGACGTCGTCATCGACGGCGGCAACTCCTGGTATCGCCACGACGTCGACCGCTCGGCGGCGCTCCGCCCGGCCGGCATCCACTACCTCGACGTCGGGACGAGCGGAGGCGTGCACGGACTGGAGCGGGGGTACTGCCTGATGATCGGCGGGGACGACGAGGCGGTGGCGCGGCTGGCGCCGGTCTTCGACACGCTCGCCCCGGGTGTCGCCGCCGCCGAGCGCACCGTCGGCCGCGGCGGCGAGGTCGCGCCCGAGGAGCGGGGGTGGCTGCACTGCGGGCCGAGCGGGGCCGGCCACTTCGTCAAGATGGTCCACAACGGCATCGAGTACGGCCTGATGGCCGCCTACGCCGAGGGCCTCAACGTGCTGGCCAAGGCGAACATCGGCGCGATCGACCACGAGGACGACGCCGAGACGGCGCCACTCGACGACGCCGAGTACTACCGGTTCGACATCGACCTGGGGAAGGTGACCGAGGTGTGGCGCCGGGGCTCGGTCATCAGCTCGTGGCTGCTCGACCTCACCGCCGAGGCGTTCCTCGACGACCCGCAGCTCGATCGGTACTCCGGCCACGTCAGCGACTCGGGCGAGGGTCGGTGGACGGTCAACGCGGCGATCGACGAGGGGGTTCCGGTGCCCGTGCTGTCCGCCGCGCTGTACCAACGGTTCTCGTCGCGCGGCCGCAGCGACGTCGCCGACCAGGTGCTCTCGGCGATGCGCGCCGGCTTTGGCGGCCACGCAGAAAAGAAGGACTCGACGCGATGACCGGCAGGCCGCCGCCGGGAGCGCCAGCGACCAAGGCTGGCGCGCGGCCGACCAGACACAAACAGCACCGACCTTCTCCGAGGCCGAGCCAACCAAAGAAGGACTCGACGCGATGACCGGCCAAGACGACGACACCGACGACATGCCCGCCGACACGCCGCACAACGTCGGCGACGCCCGCCATGGCGTGTACGTCGACACGACCCAGATCGACACCCACCAGCCGAAGGCCGACGCCCTCGTGCTGTTCGGGGCGACCGGCGACCTCGCCAAGCGCAAGCTGTTCCCGGCGCTCTACCACCTCGAGCGCAGCGGCGCGCTGACCGTTCCCGTGATCGGCGTCGCTCGCAGCAGCTGGACCGACGACGACTTCCGCGACCGGGCGCGCAAGTCGATCCTCGAGCACGTCGACGACGCCGACACCGGGGTGATCGACTCGTTGTGCAAGAGGCTCGACCTCGTCCAGGGCGACTACGCCGACGAGGCGACGTGGACCGAGCTGGAGTCGACGCTGCGGGGGCACGGCTCGGACACCGCGGTGTTCTACATGGCGATCCCCCCGTCGATGTTCCCGGTCGTCGCCGAGAAGCTGGCGTCGATCGGGTTGCACGAGCGGGGCCGCATCGTCGTCGAGAAGCCGTTCGGGCGTGACCTCGCGTCAGCCGTCGAGTTGAACAAGACGCTGCACTCGGTGTTCCCCGAGGACCACATCTTCCGCATCGACCACTATCTGGGCAAGGAGGCGGTCGAGGACCTCCTCGTGTTCCGCTTCGGCAACACGCTGCTCGAACCGGTCTGGAACCGGAACTACGTCCGCAGCGTCCAGGTCACGATGTCGGAGACGATCGGGATCGAGGGGCGCGGCGCGTTCTACGAGGGCGTCGGGGCGATCCGCGACGTGCTCCAGAACCACCTGCTCCAGGTCGTGTCGCTGCTGGCGATGGAACCGCCGGCGGGCGCCGACTCCGGCTTCCTCCAGGACGAGAAGGCCAAGGTGATCAACGCGATGCGTCCGATCGACTGCACCGCCCTCGTGCGCGGGCAGTACGTCGGCTACCGCGACGAGCCGGGGGTCGATCCGAACTCCGAGGTCGAGACGTTCGTCGCCGCCCGGCTGGAGATCGACTCGTGGCGATGGGCCGGCGTGCCGTGGTACGTCAGGGTCGGCAAGGGTCTGCCGCAGGCCGCGACCGAGGCGGTGGTCGAGCTGCGCCGGCCGCCGCGGATGCTGTTCGACGAGGCGGGTGGCCCGCCGCCCGAGCGCAACCTGATCCGGCTCCGCCTCGGCAAGAACGACGGCGTGACGTTCGTCCTCCAGGCGAAGACGCCGGGCCCGCACCTCGACAGCCAGAACGTCGACGTCGACGTCGACTTCGCGGCGGCGCTCGGCGAGCGGCAGGACGCGTACGAGCGGCTGCTCGGCGACGCGTTGGCCGGGTCGCTGCGGCGCTTCGCCCGCCAGGACGTGGTCGAGGGGACCTGGCGCGTCATCCAGCCGGCGCTCGACCGGCCGGGCCCGATCTACCCGTACTTCCGCGACACCTGGGGGCCGTCGGAGGCCGACGGCGTCCTGGTCAACAACGACGCCTGGTACCCCCCGTCGCCCCCGCGATAGCGCGCGCCGGGGGTCGGGTCAGCGCAGCGAGGGTCGACGGACCCACGCTCGCTCGTCGCGCCGCGCGTCCCACGCGTTGAGCATCGCCGTCAGCCCGCTGCCGAGACAGACGAGCGACGCCACGATGCCCCCGAGCTCGGTCGCCGTGCGGGCGGTGAAGTCGCCGTGGGCGGCAAACCGGGCGAACGGGTCGCGCAGGATCAAGGAGGCGACGACGACCGCCGCGCCGACGATCAACATCACCGCTGTCAAGAACGCCGGCCGACTGCGGAAGACGTACCGCAGTGGCGACCGCGCGGCGGCGACGACGATGCGACAGCCGATCCCGATCGCGACCAGAGACACGAGCACGATGCCGGACGTCGTCAGGAGCGCGGTGGACGACGCCGGATCGTCGAACAGGTCGGCCGACGCGCGCGCGACGACGATTCCCTCCCACCCGCAGATCAGTGCCAGGAACCCCCACCGGCCGGCGATCCCGCGATCATGGGGTGGGCTGCGGACAGGACGGGTCGTGCGGGCGTGAGCTGCTTGGCTCCCATCCCGTTCCATCACCCCTCCGATCCGCGCCCCCAGGCACCCCGACACACGACTGATTGCGCACACAACAAACCGGTCATTCCCAGTAAGGGCATGGCGGGCCCGTCGAGAGAAGGGTCGGAAGTCACGATGTTCGCCAGCGTGCCGGCGCGACACGTCGCGCCAGCCGACGGCGTGCTCAACCGTCGAGGACCTCGGCGATCCAACCGAGGGCGGCGACCGTTGCGGGGAACCCGACCGTCGTGAGCGCGGCGACGGCGACCTGACGGATCTCGTCGGCGCTCGCCCCCTCGGCTTGCGCCTTCCGGACGTTGGAGCGTACCGCCCCCTCCGCACCGGCGCCGATCGCCAGCGCCAGCTTGACGAGGCGCATCGTCTTGGGATCGAGCGGGCCGGACCGATCGACCGCGGCCCCGAGGCCGCCGAGCGCGTCCGCCACGTCGGGGAACGTCGAGCGGAACGAGGTGTACGCGTCGGGCAGATATTCGGTCATGGATGATCCTCCGGAATCGGTGAATCGCTACAGTATCGATGTGAGGCGTGCGGCATCGACGGCTCGCCTCGCCGCCCTGCTGCTGCTATCGGGAACGCTGCTCGGGTGCGATGGCGACGGGGACTCCGGATCATCGACGACGGTCGACGATCGGCCGGCGCCGGTGACGGTGATCGCCGACGAGTATTCCTACTCGCCGGTCACCTTGGCGGCGCGCAGCCCGTTGCGTGTTCGACTCGTCAACGCCGGAGCGCTCGCCCACACGTGGTCGGTGATGGCCGAACGGGTCGCAGACGAGGCCGGGGTGACACCGGAGCTCATCCTCGCCGAGGCGCGTGCCGAGCCGGGACAGTCCTCGGTCATCGACCTGGCAGGGCTCGCTCCCGGCACCTATCAGATCGTCTGCACGATCCCCGCGCACTACAGCGCGGGGATGGTCGGTGACCTCGTGATCGAGAACTGACCGCGCGGCGCTGAGGGGCTAGCGGCCGCGGCAGTCGATGCAGCGGCGCCCGATCAGGGCGAGCGTGCCGGAGTGCTCGTCGCCGAGGACCGCCGAGATCCGTGCAAGCATCGCCGCGGGAGCAACCGGCTTGCCGCACAACTCACAGCGCGCGGTCCGCTCGCGTCGCACCTCGCGGCGGCCCAGGCGCCACTCGTCGACGTCGAACCCCCGGTCGAGACGGATCGCCCCCCGATCGATCTCCGGGCAGACCGTGACGCACTGGCCGCACGCGACGCAGCTGCGGGGGTCGAAGTCGATGCGCACCTCGTCGGCGACGTTGGCCGAGCGAAGGGCGTCGGTCGGGCACACGGTCGCGCACATCTCGCACGCGGTGCATGTTGCGACGTCGATCTCGATCGAGCCGGTATCCGCGGCGGCGAGCGCGACGAAGCCGGGGCCCGGGGCGAAACCCTCGTGCAGCGCAACGATCGACCGCTGGGTGGATCCGGCGTCGAACAGCCCCGATGGCGCCGAGGGCGCCGCCAGCGGGCGGGGGACGGGCGCGTCACCCTCGACGCGCGCGGCGCCGATCCCGATCGCATCGAGGACGGTCGACGCGTCTGCGAGCGTCGACTCCGTCCGCGCGGACAGGCCCCGTTCGCACTCGCTCTCGCGGCAAATCGCGGCGGTGACCGAGCCGGCGCCGAGGGCCAGTGGAGCGAGCAGCCAGCCGACCGGGATCATGCCGGTGCACGGCACCTCGACCCGGTGCCAACCGGGAACGAACGGGCTCGGACCCCCTGCGCACACGTAGCGGATCCCGATCGGCTCGGAACTCGCGCTGATCGCGGCGCGGACCTCGGCCTCGACCGCGGCGGGGGTGACGACCGGGTTGACGACCGCCCCGGTCGGGCACGTCGTGACGCAGATCCCGCAGGCGACGCACGCGGTCTTGTCGTAGGCCACCACCCCGCCACCCCAGGTCAACGCGTCGGCCGGACACGCTGACACGCATGCGCGGCAGCCGTCGTGAGCGACACACCGCGACTCGTCGATCGCCGGCGCGCCGGTGTACGCCGGTGGGCCGAGCGACAGCAACGAGCGCCTCGTCGTCCGCGTCGGCCGCCGGACGAGCTTGACCTGCTCCGGGCGCGAGCCGGGGAAGGCGCCGATCCGGGCGGACAGGGCGGCGAGCGCGATCGACAGCGACCGCGAGTCGCCGATCCGTTCGAGGTCGACGACGCCGACGCCGAGCGGGTCGAACCCGATCCGTCTGACCGCCGCTTGCACCCGCCCGGTCGCGCTGTCGCCGCCGTGCAGCGCGAGCACCAGCGACGTCTCCTCGGGCGGCACCAACCCCGCGAGCTGACCCGGATGCCAACAGAGCTTCGGCGCGCTCAGCACGGTGGTGCCGGGGACCGCGACCCGGCGCGCGCCGTGGTCGGCGCAGATCACGATCGTGGTCACTCGCACCCCACCGGAGCGAGCAGGAGCGGGACCAGCTCGCGGTCGTGCTCGACGAGCGCGTGTAACGCTGCGGCAAGCGCCGTGTACGCGTGGTGTCGATCGGCGTCACACACCCGGCGGCAAAACATCGTGATCCAGGGCTCGAGCGATCCGGTCAGGAACTCGTGCTGGCGGCGAACCGCCACGGCCGGATCGTCGTTCTCCGCGCGCCGGCGCGTCTCGTCGTGGCAGAGCCGGGCCATCACCTCCAACTCGGTGGCAACGTGATCGACCATGTCGCCGCCGCCGATGTCGTCACCGAACCCGAATCCCCGGTATGTCGCACGGAGCTCAGCCTGCGCCTCGGCCACCTCGCCGCGGCGGGCGTCGGCCACGTATGCCGTCGCGTGGGGCGAGCACGCGGCGCCTCCGACGCCGGCCTCGAACAACGCCGCGTACGCGCCCTCCAGGTCGTGCAGATCGGCGACGACGAGCGCCTCGGCGGCTTCGATCACCGGGAGCGCGAACGCGTAGTCGAACAGGCCCAGATCATCGAGGACCGGGACGGTTCCGGCGGCGACGTCCACCAACTCGCTCGCGGGGTAGGAGAAACCGGCGGCCGCAAAGCGGTAAACGCCCTCGCGCAGCCGACCGAGCCGCGCGAGACTCACGCCTTCTTGTCCTTGGCCACCTCGTAGTAGATGGCCGATGAGAAGGCGACGATGACGCCGAGCACGAAGATCGCCGGCGACCACTCGAGGCTCGGGTTCGAACATCTGACGTCATCGGCGCACCACGGGGCGGCGCCGCCGAAGTACGAAAAGCCCATCAGCAACAGCCCGATGACGATCATCGAGATCGTGATCACTCCGCGGCGCGTCATGCGACGACCTCCTCCTTGTCCACGAGATCCGTGTCGGCAACCTCGGTGTCGGCGAACTCCCGGTCCGCGTCATCGAGCTCGATGATCGGGAACAGCTTCATGAAGACGGCGACGAGCAACGCGCCCAGCGAGAAGAGCCCGACGGCGACCGCGTACTCGACCCACGACGGGCTGTAGCTGCCGACGCCGTCTCCGTACGGGAGCAACTGCCCGTGGGTCTGCGACGGGACGACGATCAGGTAGCGCTTGACGAGCGCCCCGATGTTGACGATCACCCCGATCGCCACCAGCCATCCGATCCGCCACCGCTTGGCGATCGCCATCCACGCCAGCACGATGGCCGGGATGACCAGGGTTGCGCTCGAACCCCAGAACAGCCAGGCGTACCGACCGGTCAGCAGGGCGTCGCCGAGTCGCTGCTCGGCGATGGTCGGCTGGTAGATCGTGGTGAGGATCTCGACCACGACGAAGTAGGCGTAGACGAAGAGCAGCGTCATCAGGAACCGCCCGAGCCAGGCGAACGTCTCGGTGTCGATGCGGCGCTCCTGACCGAGCACGCGGCGCATGATCGCCGCCAGCACGACCAAGTTCCCGATCCCGGACACGCCGGCGAGCACGACGAACGCCGGCGCCTGCAGCGTCCCGAACCACCCCGGACGGCCGACCTGCAGACCGAACACGAACCCGAGCGAGGAGTGGGCGACCACCAGCAGCGGCAGGATCGCCAGCGCCATCCAGAACGTGGTCCGACGATCGCGGGCTCGCTGCTCGCGAGTGTCCTCGTAACCGGCCGCCCACACCCGGAAGAACCCGTGCAGGCGCGACGGGCGGGCGGCGAGCACCGCGGCGTCACGGCGCGCCGTCAGGTACAGGTACACGACGCTGGCGAACAGGTAGCCGGTGATCACCAAGCTGAAGGTGCCGAAGAAGGGCGATTGCGGTCGGGCGTACCGGAACAGGTTGACCACACCGACCAGCGGGCGGCCGAGATCGACGATGATCGCGATGGCGCCGAGCACCAGCGCGACGATGGTCATCAACTCCGCCATCCGGGCGATGCTGCGGAGGTGCTCCAGGTTGAACAGCCGGATCAGGGCGGCGATTGTGATCCCGGCGAAGCTGACACCGACGAAGTACACGACGAGGGAGATGTACAGCCCCCACGTGGCGCCGCCCATCGTGCCGAGATCGCGCATCCCGGTGGCGACCAGCCCCTGGCTCCGCTCGGTCAGGAACCCGACGATGCCGACGACGGAACCGGCGAAGGCGAGCCCGACGAACAGCAGCCAGCCGCGGCTCAGCTGGCCAACTCCCATCGGCAGCGGGCGGGCGTCTGGCGTGACATGCAGTTCCTGAGTCGTCATCGGTCCACTCCTGTCATCGGCCGCTCGATCTCACGGGCCTCCGACTTCGGCGCCGTGCCGCCGACGTACACGACGCTCGGATCCGTGCCCAGCTCCTCGAGCAGTTGGAACTTCTCGCGGGTTCTGAGGAACTGCGAGATCGGACTCTCGTCGTCGTCGGTGTCGCCGAAGCGCAGCGCGCCGACCGGACACGTGTCGACACATGCCGGGAGCAGCCCGTGCTCGACCCGGTGCACACAGAACGTGCACTTCTCGATCACGCCCTTGGAGTGGGCGCTGCCGGAGGTCCGGCGCCGTTCCTCGCCGTACTTCCGATCGTGATCGGGGTTCTTGTACGCGGGGACGACGCCGTTGGTGACCGCCGCGACGTCGGGGTCGTCGAACGGGATCTGATAGTCGGCGAACGCCTCGTCCGGCGAACGCCAGTTGAAGTAGTTCACGCCGTAGGGGCAGGCGACCTCGCAGTACCGGCACCCGATGCACCGGTCGAAGTCCGTGAGGACGAGACCGTCGTCGCGGGCGAAGCGGGCGCCGGTCGGGCAGACCTTGACGCACGGGGCGTTTTGGCAGTGCTGACACGGACGCGGCAGGAACCCGATCTGGGTGTTGGGGTACTCACCGTCCTCCAGGCGGAAGACATACATCCAGTACACCGCACTCGGCGTGTTGTTCTCGATCTTGCACGCCTCGACGCAGGCGCGGCAGCCCTGGCACCGGTCGAGGTCGACGACCATCCCATACCTGGTCACGTCGAATCGCCTCCCTTCGTCACGCGCACCTTCACGTGGAACGAGGCGTCGGCGGTCTGGCCGACGTACCCCTCCTCCGAGAAGTACAGCTCGTTCGGACTCGGCCCCAGGTCCTTGTTGACCGGGTGCGTCCACATGCCGAAGTGGTGCGGCATGCCGACGACATCGGGCCGGATGCCCTCGGTGAGCGCGAGGACCGTCTCCAGACGTCGCGTCTCGCCGGTGAGGGCGTGGTGCGACTCGACGGTCACGACGTCACCTTCGGACAGACCGAGGCGGCGGGCGGCAGCCGGATTCATCTCCAGCCGCTGCCGACCGCCGAGCTCGGTGAGCACCGGGATCATCGTCGTCCGCGACTGCTTGTGCTCGACCAGCTTGTAGCTGATCAACGTGAACTCGTACTCGGGTGGCGAACCGTCCATCGTCGGCGCCCGCCACGTCGGGAACGGCGTGTAGTCGCGCCAGTAGATTTCGTCGGCGCCCATGTCCTGTTGCAGCCGTTGCGCCTTGAGCAGGCTCTCGCCGTACAGGCGGTGCAGCGCACCACCGAAGGGTGGGTCGCCGACGTAGCCGTACCGCTTGCCCGGGGAGAGGGCGCCCTTCACCCAGACGCCGTTCTGCTCGAAGTAGTCGATGCCGGTCAGGCCCTGGGACTTGGACCAGCGGTCGAAGATGTCGCGCGGTGTCGGCTTCTCGTCGTCTGGCAAGGCGAACTCGGTGTCGGCGAGGCCGAGCACGTCGTTGACCTGCTCGACGTAGCCCCCCTCACCGTGCAGGAGACCCATCTTCTCGGTCAGGTCGATGTAGATGTCGATCTCGCCGCGCGACTCGAACAGGGGGTCCATCGGCGGCAGGCGCAACGCCTTCGCGTCGACGTAGCCGTCACCGGCGGAGATCGGACCTTCGTACTTCTCGATCGTCGCCGAGGGCAGGACGACGTCGGCGAACAGGTCGGCGGTCTCGGAGAGCCAGGGGCTGATCACCGCCACGAAGTCGAACATCTGGTACGTGTCGACGAAGTCGGACCGCGAGGCGAACGACACGATCGGGTTGGCCATGTGGACGATCGCCATCTTCGGGAGCTTCTCGACCTCGTACTTCGCGGGATCCTGCATCACCCTGGTGACGATGCCCGGGAACCCGGTGTTGATCGGGAAGAACTTCGAGTTGTTCAGCATGAAGTCGTACGGCGGCTCGTCGACCTTCAGC
>JBFGCT010000039.1:0-26200 GCA_041581055.1 Ilumatobacteraceae bacterium
ACCACTGCGTCACCAATGTGCCGCACATCTACGCCGCCGGTGACATCTCCGGCAAGCTCCCGCTCTCTTCGGTCGCCTCGGTGCAGGGCCGCAAGATCGCCGAGCACGCGATGGGCCTGCACACCCGCGAGCACCGCCACCTCGACTACGACAAGGCGGCGTCGGCGATCTTCACCGAGCCCGAGATCGCCGACGTCGGGCTGGCCGAGGCCGAGGCGTTCAGCTCGGGGCGCAAGATCCGCGTCACCAAGGTGCCGTTCTCGGCGACCGCCAAGGCGATGATCAACAACGACACGCGCGGGTTCGTGAAGATCATCTCCGACCCCAACACCGGCGTCGTGCTCGGCGGCTCGATCGTCGGCCGCCACGCCGCCGAGCTGATCTCGGTGATCGCCGTGGCCGTCACCGCCCATCTCACGGTCACCGACCTCGTCGAGAGCATCCTGGTCCACCCGGCCTTGTCCGAGGCGTTGGCCGAGGCCGCCGATTAGGCCGGCGAGCCGTCAGTCGACCGGTCGGCCGGCGCCGGTCGCCGCCAGGTTCATCGGGCGCCGGGGCACCGGCGAGCTGGTCACGATGTTGGTCGTCGAGTCGCCGTCCTCCCAGAGCTCGTGGAGGAGCTGTTCGAGGTGGTGCGTGCTGCGCAGCCGGGCGCGGATCACGTGCGACTCCGAGCCGGTGACCCGGTTGGCCTCGATCACCTCGGGCAGCGACCGGAGCTTCTCGTCGACGCCGCTCGCCATCCGCGGCGTGTTCAGCCGGATCACGCAGAGGATCGGGAAGCCGAGCAGCTCGTAGTCGACGTTGGCCCGGTAGCCGTTGATGACGCCGGCCTCTTCCAGCTTGCGCACCCGTTCGGCGACGGCGGGCGCGCTCAGCCCGATCCGCTCGCCGAGCTCCTTGAACGACATCCGCCCGTCGACCTGGAGCAGGTCGAGCAACTCCCTGTTGATCTCGTCGAGTTGGTACATCTGCCTCTTGACGTTGATTTCGAAGGTTTCCGCCAACTCTAGCTTCGGAACACATGGTGAAACGGTCAGGACGAGCAGACAACCAGCGTAACGAAAGTGTAACAATCGGTTGCCCCCGGTATCGTCTTCCCCATGACCTCAGAGTTCAACTCCGCTTACGAGAAGCTGGTCGCGGCGTGGAAGCAGCGCGAGGAGCTGCGGTCGTCGCGCGCCGGAACCCATTCGCTGCTCGAGGCCCGGCGCCACCTGGACATCGCCCGCATCGAGATGATGCGGGTCCGCGGCTACTGAGCCCGGCCGCTACCCGACCACGACGAGCAGGTCGCCGCCGCCGACGGTGTCGCCGACGGCGACCTTGATCTCCTTGATCGTGCCGGCGGTGTCGGTGTTGATCTGGTTCTCCATCTTCATCGCCTCGAGCACCAGGACGCCGGCGCCGGCCGCGACCTGGTCGCCGACGTCGACGAGCACCTTCACGATCGTCCCCTGCATCGGTGCCTCGATCTTTCCGGCGCCGGCGCCGCCGGCCGCCCCCGAGGCGCCGCGCGCCGCCCGCTTCCGCGGCGCCGCCGCGGCGGCCACGACGCCGGACGACTCGGGCACCCACATGCTCACGTCGAAGCGCTTGCCGTTGACCTCGACCGTGGTCGACCGGCGGACCATCGGCTCGTCGCTATTGGGCGGCGGGTCGGCGTGCGCCCGCTTCCCGCTCACGCCGCTCAGGTCGAGCCGCTCCTCCACCCATTTCGTCGAGTGCTCGACCGCGGCGAAGTCGGGGTGGCGGAGGATCGCCAGGTCGGCCGGGATCGTGGTCGCCACGCCGGCGATCTCCAGCTCTTCGAGGGCGGCGACGGCGCGGGCGATCGCCACCTCGCGATCGCGGCCCCACACGATCAACTTGCCGACGAGGTTGTCGTAGTACTGGCTGATCTCGTCGCCGGAGTGGTACCCGGAGTCGAACCGGACCCCGAAGCCGTCGGGCGCCACGAGCTTGGTGATCGGTCCCGGCGACGGGAGGAACTTCCCGCCGGCCGGATCCTCGGCGTTGATCCGGACCTCGATCGAGTGGCCCCGGCGGCGCGCCGCGACGGCGTCCTGGGTGAGCGGGAGCGGCTCGCCGGCCGCCACCCGGATCTGCCACTCGACCAGGTCGATGTCGGTGATCATCTCGCTCACCGGGTGCTCGACCTGCAGCCGCGTGTTCATCTCGAGGAAGAAGAAGTCGCCGTCCTGGTAGATGAACTCGACCGTGCCGGCCCCGTAGTAGCCGACCGCCTTGGCGGCCTTGACGGCGGCGGCGCCCATCGCGTCCTCGACGCCGTCGGGGAGACCGGGGGCCGGCGCCTCCTCGATCAGCTTCTGGTGCCGGCGCTGCGCGGAGCAGTCACGCGTCGAGATCCACACCACGTCGCCCCGCTTGTCGCCGACGAGCTGGACCTCGACGTGCCGGGGCCAGGTGAGATACCGCTCGACGTACACCTCGTCGCGGCCGAAGAAGGCCTTCGCCTCGCGTTGCGCGCTCGCCATCGCGTCCTCGACGTCGACCGCCGACTGGACGACCTTCATCCCCCGCCCGCCGCCGCCGAACGCCGCCTTGATGCACACCGGCCACCCGAACTCGTCGCCGAACGCGGCGATCTCGGCCGCGTCGCGGGCGAACTCGGTCGTGCCGGGAACGATCGGGGCGCCGCCGCGCAGCGCCGCCTTGCGGCTCGACACCTTGTCGGACATCTCGTCCATCGCCTCGGGCGGCGGGCCGATGAACTCGACGCCGAGCGCGGCGACCGCCCGGGCGAACTCGGCGTTCTCGCTGAAGAAGCCGTAGCCGGGGTGGACCGCGTCGGCCCCGCTGGTGCGGATCGCCCCCAGCACGGCCTCGGTGTTGATGTAGCTCTCCGCCGCGGTCTGCCCGCCGAGCGCGAACGCCTCGTCGGCGAGGCGGACGTGCAGCGCGTCGCGGTCGAGCTCGGAGTAGACCGCGACCGTCTTGATGCCCATCTCCCGCGCGGCGCGAATCACGCGGACGGCGATCTCGCCGCGGTTGGCAATCAGAATCTTCTGCAGCACGGCTGACAATGTAGGGCGAGTGACCGCGCCCGACGACATCTGGCACGCGGCGCGATGGCCGCCGGGGTGGCGCGTCCTCCACGTCGCCGAGACCGGCAGCACCAACGCCGACCTGCTCGCCGCGGCCGAGCGCGGGGACGCACGCGACCGGACCGTGTTGGCCGCCGACCACCAAACCGCCGGTCGAGGGCGACTCGATCGTCGCTGGGACGCGCCGCCCGGCGCCAACCTCCTCGTCTCGCTCCTGTTCGAGACGGTCGCCGACCGCCCCACCGAGCTGACCCAGCGGGTCGCGCTCGCCGCGTGTGCGGCCGCCGACCACCTCGCCCCCGGGCCGCCGGTCGGCCTGAAATGGCCGAACGACCTGGTCGTCGACGGGCGCAAGGTCGCCGGGATCCTGGCCCAGCGCTCCGCCGGGATCACCGTCGTCGGGCTGGGGCTCAACGTGGCGTGGTCGCCGGCCGGCGCCGCCGACCTCGGCGGGGTGGTCACGCCGCCGGCGTTCCTGGCCCGGCTGCTCGTCGAGTTCGACGGCCTGCCGTCCAAAGTCGGCGCGCTGCACCGGGCGCGGCTCGTCACGCTGGGCCAGCGGGTCCGGGCCGAGCTGCCCGGCGGCGCCCACGTCGTCGGGCGGGCCGAGGACGTCGACCACGCGGGTCGCCTGGTCGTCGTCGAGCGGACCGGCGCCCGCCATGTCCTCGACGTCGGCGACATCGTGCACCTGCGCCCCGACCGCGGCTGACTGCCGCTTGCCGGGCCGGCGGCGCCGTTAGCGTTGCCCCGATGAATTGGACCCCCTCGGGCTCGCCGCCCCGCCCCCGGCGCGGCGTGCGCAGCTCGGCGCCGCTCGGGCTGCTGTTCGCCGTCCTCGTCGGCGCCGCCGGCGCGGCCGGCGTCATCCGCGCGGCCAACGAGCGGACGGCGGGCGTCGAGCGGATCGAGGGCCTCGACGGCGTCCTCGTCGCCGTCGACGGGCCGGCGGTCAACTACCTCCTGATCGACTCGGACTCGCGGGAGGGCGTCAGCGGCAGCGACGCCGACTTCGCCGCGGTCGGCGACACCAGCGTCGTCCAGGGCCGGCGAAGCGACACGATCATGATCCTCCGCCAGGAGCGCGACGGCAACGGCGCGGCGCTGGTCAGCCTGCCCCGCGACCTCTGGGTGACGATCGCCGGCCGGGGCACGCAGAACCGGATCAACTCCGCCTACAACGACGGCCCCGAGGTGTTGGCGGCGACGATCACCCAAGAGCTGGGGATCCCGATCAACCATGTCGTCGACGTCAACTTCCTCGGGTTCAAGGACCTCGTCGACGCGGCGGGCGGGACGACGGTCTGCTTCGAGCACGTCACGCGCGACGACAACTCGGGCCTGTACCAGGAGCCCGGCTGCAACCGTCTCGACGGCGTCCAGGCGCTGGCCTACGCCCGCAGCCGAAACTACGAGGAGTTCCGCGACGGCGAGTGGCGCAAGGACGGAACGGCCGACCTCGGCCGCATCGAGCGCCAGCAACACTTCATCGCGACGACGGTCGACGCGACGTTGAAGCGGCTGCAGTCCGACCCGTTCATCGCCTCCGACCTGATCTCGGCGGTGACCGGCTCGGTCCGCCTCGATCCCGGACTCGACCCGCTCGGCGCCGCCGGCACGCTGCGCAAGGCGTTCGGCAGCGGGTTCGCCACCTACCAACTCGCGGTGTCGCCGGCGACGATCGACGACAAGTCGGTGCTGTTGCTCGAACCGGCCTCGGAGCCGATCCTCGACTACTTCCGCGGCGTGGGCCCGCTCCCGCCGCCGTCGTCCTAGTGTCGTGTCAGTGAACGTTTGTGGTGTCGACGTCGAGTCGGGACCTGGCCGACGGAACAAGGCAAACGTCCGCTGACCCGGCACTAGGCTGCCCGGCGATGAAGGCGCTCATTCTGGCCGGTGGCGCGGGGACGCGCCTGCGCCCGATCACGCACACGCGGGCCAAGCAACTCGTGCCGGTGGCGAACACGCCGATCCTCTTCTACGGGATCCAGTCGATCGTCCGCGCCGGCATCACCGACCTCGCGGTCATCGTCGGCGACACCCGCGACGAACTCGAGGCGGCGCTCGGCGACGGCTCCCAGTTCGGCGCGACGATCACCTACGTCCCGCAGGACGAGCCGCTCGGGCTCGCCCACTGCGTGCTGATCGCCCGGGAGTTCCTCGGCGACGACGACTTCGTGATGTACCTCGGCGACAACCTGCTCGAGCAGGATCTCGCGGCGTTCGTCGACGCCTTCGCCCAGGCGCGGCAGGGCGACCAGCCGCCGTCGGCGCAGATCCTGCTCAAGCGCGTCGTCGACCCCCACCGCTTCGGGATCGCCGAGCTCGACGAGGCGAACCACGTCGTCCACCTCGTGGAGAAGCCCGACGACCCGCCCACCGACCTGGCGCTCGTCGGCGTCTACCTGTTCGACTCGAACATCCACGAGGCGGTCGCCTCGATCAAGCCGTCCGACCGCGGCGAGCTGGAGATCACCGACGCCATCCAGTGGCTGATCGACAACGGACACCGGGTCCGCACCGAGATCCTGACCGGGTGGTGGATCGACACCGGCAAGCTCACGCCGCTGCTCGAGGCCAACCGCCTGATCCTGGAGCGGCTCGAGACGCGCGTCGACGGCGCGGTCGACGACGCGTCGGCGCTCGACGGGCGAATCGTCGTCGAGGCCGGCGCCGAGATCCGCAACTCGACGATCCGCGGGCCGGTGGCGATCGGCGCGAACACCAAGATCATCGACAGCTTCATCGGCCCGTTCACCGCGGTCGGCGCCGACTGCGAGGTCGTCCAGTCCGAGGTCGAGCACTCGGTGATCATGAGCGGCAGCCGCATCAACGACATCCCGCGGCTCGAGGACAGCCTGATCGGCACCGACGCTGTCGTCTCGCGCACCAAGCGCAAGCCGCGGGCCGTGCGGCTGATGGTCGGCGACCACTGCCAGATCGACGTGGAGTGAGCGGAGGCGAGATGGCGGAGGTGCGCGAGTCGGACGTGATCGCCGGCGTCTACGTCGTCGAGCCGGCGATCCACGGCGACGCCCGGGGCAGGTTCATCGAGACGTACCGGCGGGAGTGGATCCCGGGGGCCCGGGAGATGCTGCAATCCAACCGCGCCGACCGGCAGGCGAACTCGATCGTCGGCCTGCACTACCACCTGCACCAGAGCGACTACTGGTACGTGCCGTTCGGGACGGCGCGGGTCGTGCTGCACGACCTCCGCGAGGGCGGCCCGACCGACGGCGCGACCCACACGCTCGAGCTGTCCGGCGACAACCACCTCGGCGTCTACATCCCGCCCGGCGTCGCCCACGGCTTCGGCGCCGTGACCGACATGGTGATCACCTACCTCGTCGACGGCTACTACAACCCGGCCGACGAGCTGGGCGTGGCGTGGGACGACCCGGCGGTGAACGCCGACTGGGGCGTGACCGGGCCGACGATGTCCGAGCGCGACCGGAACAACCCGGCGCGCGACGCCGTCCCGGCGAACCGGCGGCCGTACTGGCCGATGAGGACGTGACCGGGTCCGGATCGTGAAGCTCTTCGTCACCGGCGCGGCCGGCTTCATCGGGTCGAACTACGTGCGCCACGTGCTCGCCGCGACCGACCACGAGGTCACGATCTTCGACGCGCTCACCTACGCCGGCAACCTGGAGAGCATCCGCGACGTGCTCGACGACCGGCGCTGCGAGTTCGTCCACGCCGACATCTGCGACGCCGACGACGTGTTGCGGGCGATGGACGGCCACGACGCCGTGATCCACTTCGCCGCCGAGAGCCACGTCGACCGCTCGATCGAGGACGGCTCGGCGTTCGTCAGGACCAACTGCACCGGCACGAACGTGCTCTGTGACGTCGCGCTGACCGTCGGCGTCGGCAGGTTCCTGCACATCTCGACCGACGAGGTCTACGGCTCGGTCGAGCACGGCTCGTCGACCGAGGCCGACCCGCTGGCCCCGCGCTCGCCGTACTCGGCGGCGAAGGCCGGCTCGGACCTGATCGCGCTGTCGTACCACTCGACGTACGGGCTGCCCGTCGTCGTCACCCGGTGCACGAACAACTACGGCCCGTACCAGTTCCCGGAGAAGGTGATCCCGCTCTTCACGACCAACCTGCTCGACGGGCGCAAGGTCCCGCTGTACGGCGACGGGCTCAACGTGCGCGACTGGATCCACGTCGAGGACCACAACATCGCCGCCCAGCTCGTCCTCGAGCGCGGGGCGCCGGGCGAGATCTACAACATCGGCGCCGGCAACGAGGTCGCCAACATCGACCTCACCCGCCGCCTGCTCGAGCTGACCGGCCGCGACGAGTCGTACATCGAGCCCGTCGCCGACCGCCTCGGCCACGACCGGCGGTACTCGGTCGACATCGGCAAGGTGACCTCGCTCGGGTGGTCGCTGTCGCGGTCCTTCGACGACTCGCTGGCGGCGACGGTCGACTGGTACCGCGACAACCGCGACTGGTGGGAGCCGCTGAAGAAGCGGGCCGGCCTGTGACCCCGGCGCCGTGAAGGTCCTGGTCACGGGCGCCGGCGGCCAGCTCGGCCACGACGTCGTGCTCGCCTGTGCCGCGGCCGGCGACGAGGTGGTCGCCGCCGACCGGGCCCGGCTCGACATCACGGACGCGGACGCGGTTGCCGCCGCGGTGCGGGCGGCCGCGCCCGACGCGATCGTCAACTGCGCGGCGTACACCGCGGTCGACGCCTGCGAGACCGACGTCGAGCTGGCGCACGCGGTCAACGCGGCGGCGGTCGGGCACCTCGCCGACGCGGCGGGCGGCGCCGGCGCCCACCTGGTGCAGCTCAGCACCGACTACGTGTTCGACGGAACCCTCGGCCGGCCCTATCGGGAGGACGACGATCCGAACCCGGCGTCGGCATACGGGCGGTCGAAGCTGGCCGGCGAGCTCGCCGCCGGCGAGGACGCCGCGGTCGTGCGCACGTCGTGGGTCTGCGGCGAGCACGGCAACAACATGGTCAAGCTGGTGCTGCGCTTGCTCGGCGCGGGGAGCGAGCTGGCCTTCGTCGACGACCAGCGGGGCTGCCCGACATTCACCGCCGACCTCGCTCCGGCGCTCCGGATCGTCGCCGCCGAGCGCCTGAGCGGCATCCACCACCTCACCAACCAACGTCCGGTGTCGTGGTACCAGTTCGTGCGCGAGATCGCCGAATCGGCGGGCCGCGATCCGGCGATCGTGCGGCCGATCTCGACCGCCGAGCTCGACCCGCCGCGGCCGGCGCCGCGGCCGGCGAACGGCGTGCTCGACAACGCGGTCTGGCGGGCGGCCGGCCGAACGATGCTGCGCGACTTCCGGGACCCGCTCGACGAGCTGGTCCGGCGGCTCAGCTGACGTCGGCCAGCCCCAACAGCTCGCGCACCGGCTCGATCCCGTCGAGCACGATGTCGTCGCGGCGGATCGTCCCGAAGTGCTCCCGGCTCATCCGGTAGTGGACGTGCGTGTCCTGGGCGCCGCGGCGGCGGAACCGGCGCACGCCGTTGGGCTCGTAGCCCAGCGCCTCGGTCACGCCGCGCGACGCGGCGTTGTCCTCGTAGGCGGCGGTCGTCGCCTCCTCGGCGCCCAGCCCGTCGAAGCCGACCGTGAGCGTCGCCAACCGCATCTCCTTGCCGATGCCCTGGCCCTGGTGCTCGCGCCCGAGCCACGAGCCCGTCTCGAACGTCCGCAGGCACGGGAAGTCGGCGGCGGCGAGGTCGGTCGAGCCGACGACCACGCCGTCGACGATCGTGGCGAACATGATCCGCCAGCTGTCGACGGTGGTCTCGGACTTGCCCCGCCAGTGGAACCGCATCGCGCTCCGCTCGAGCTCGGGCGACTCGGCGTCGGTCCAGGGCACGGCGAACGGCATCGTCGCCGGGTCGTGGACGCCGCGCGCGGCGAGCGCGGCCAGCGCGACGGAGAGTTCGTCGTCGACGTAGCGGAGCGTCACCCGCGGGGTCCGGACGACGAGGTCGAACAGCGGCCAGTAGGGATGCGCCATCCAGCCAGTCTGCCGGGGCGGGGGTAGCTTCTCGGCGATGGGCATCTGGCACCCGATCGGCGACGGGGAGTGGGTCGGCACCGACGCGAGCGAGACGTTCCCGATCTACACCCGCGGCAACGCCGGCGAGGTGTACCCCGAGGTGTACCGCCCGCTCAGCTTCTCGATCGGCGCCGAGAAGGGCGAGATCGCGATGCGCAACGCGCTGGTGGGGAGCGGGCTGGTCCGGCCGGCGGAGCTGGCGGGCGTCCCGCCGACGACCGCGGTCGGCGTCGGCGTGTTCGGCGGGTACGCCTACCTCAACCTGAGCATCCAGCGCCACGCGTCGGCGCGGATGGTCGGGGGAACGGCGAACGACGCCGACCTGACCTACCTCGGCGGGGGTGACGCCGCGCCGCCGCCGCACCGCCCGGCGCCCGGCGAGCGGAACGTGCTGGCGTCGATCGCCGGGTTGCTCCAGGGCGTCCGACTCCTGCGCACCACCGAGCTGCCCGAGCTCGCCGAGGACCGACGGCGCGTCGACGTGTTCCTCGCCGGGCTGCCCGACGTGGCGACCGCCACCGACGCCGAGTTGCGGCATGGCACGGTCTCGGAGCTGATCGAGATGTTCGCCGAGATGTTCGAGCACCACCTGCGCATCTCGGTGGGCGCCGGCGGCGCGATGACGGTGTTGACCCAGCTCTGCGAGCGTCGCCTCGGCGACGCCGGCCTGGCGGTCGGCCTCGTCTCCGGTCTCGGCGGCGTCGATTCGGCGGCGCCGTCGATCGCGTTGTGGCGGCTCGGGCGCTCGGTCGCCGGCTCGCCGCAGCTGACCGCGGCGTTCGAGACCGGCGTCCCCGGACTCCTGGAGCGCCTCCGGGATGATCCCGCCGCCGCCGACTTCGTCGCCGAGTTCACGGCCTTCCTCACCGAGTTCGGCTCCCGCGGCCCAAACGAGTGGGACTCGGCGTTCGACACCTGGGAGACCGCCCCCGAGCTGGCGCTGGCGCTCGTCGACCGGATGCGCCTCGCCGACCCCTCCCACGACCCGTCGGCCCAGCAGGCCCGTCTCGCCGCCGAGCGGGAGGTGCTCGAACGCGAGGCGCTCGAACGACTCCGCGCCCCGCTGCGCCCGCTGTTCCGGCGGGCGCTGCGGGCGGCGCGGTTCTTCGCCAGAAGCCGCGAGGCGTCGAAGACGACGATCGTCCGCGCGATCCACGGCTCCCGGCTGCGGGCGCAGGAGCTCGACCGCCGGCTGACCGAGCGGTCGGGCGGCCGCCGCGGCGACCTGTGGTTCGTGGTCGCGGAGGAGATCGACGACTACATCGCCGACCCGGCGTCGTTCGCCGAGGTGATCGCCGAGCGACGGCGGATGCTCGCCGAGCTCGAACGGCGGATCCCGCCGTTCTACTTCGAGGGGCAGCCGCCACCGCTGGACGAGTGGCCGCTGCGCGACGCGCCGCTCGAGCCGGTCACCGTCGGCGAGGTGATCGAGGGGCTGGGGGGCTGTGCCGGCGTGGCCCGCGGGCGGGCGCGCGTCGTCACCGATCCCGGCGATCCGCGCGGCCTCGAGCCCGGCGACGTGCTCATCGCGCCGCTCACCGATCCGAGCTGGACCCCGCTGTTCGTCCCGGCCGACGCGGTCGTCGTCGACGTGGGCGCGGTGATGAGCCACGCGGTGATCGTCAGCCGCGAGCTCGGGATCCCGTGCGCGGTGTCGGTGCGCGACGCCACGCGGCGCATCCCCGACGGCACGCTGGTCGAGGTCGACGGCGGCGCGGGGACCGTGACCGTCCTCGAGCTCCCGTCGTCATGACCGGGTTCACCCGCGCCGAGCTCGATTCGTTCGCCGGCGCCACCGTCCCCGACCTGGTCGGCGTCGGGCTGCGGCTGCTGTTCGTCGGGATCAACCCGGGGCTCTGGACGGCGGCGACGCAGACCCATTTCGCCCATCCCGGGAACCGCTTCTACCCGGCGCTGCTGCGCGCCGGGATCATCGAGCGGGAGATCGATCGGGGCGCCGGGATGAGCGCCGGCGACCGGCAGCACCTGATCGACCGCGGCATCGGGATCACCAACGTCGTCCACCGCGCGACGGCCAAGGCGTCGGAGCTGACCGCCGACGAGCTGCGCGCGGGCGGCGAGCAGCTCCGCACGTTCGTCGCGGCGCGCCGCCCCGCGGTCGTCGCGATCGCCGGCGTCACCGCCTATCGGACCGCGTTCGGCGAACGGGGCGCGTCGCCGGGGGAGCAGGCGGCGCCGTTCGAGGGCGCCCGGCTCTGGGTGGTTCCGAACCCCAGCGGGCTGAACGCCCACGAGACCATCGCCAGCCTGGCCGTCGCCTACCGCCAGCCGGCGGTCGCCGCCGGCGTCGTCACGTAGTTTGGCGCCGATGCGCGTCGCCTACACCCTCGAGCAGTGCTGGCACCCCGCGCCAGGTGGGACGGCGATCGCCGCGCTGCGCGTCGCCCGCGAGCTGGCGCTGATGCCCGACGACGTCGAGCTCCTCCAGGTGGCCGGCCGTCATCCGCAGGTTCCCGCGCCGGAGTTCCGGCCGAGCGGGTCGGTGGCGATGCTGCCCCTCGCCCGGCCGCTGCTCTACGAGGCCTGGACCCGGCTCAACTGGCCGAAGGTCGAGGCGGTGACCGGAGAGGTCGACATCGCCCACGCGACCGGGTTGGTCCCCTGCGCCACCGACGTGCCGCTGGTCGTCACCGTCCACGACCTGGCATTTCTCCACGATCCGGGCCAGTTCTCCCGCCACGGTGTGCGGATCATGCGGCGCAGCCTGGCGGCGATCGAGCGGCGCGCCGCCCGGGTGATCTGCTCCAGCCGGTCGACCTACGACGACTGCGTTCGGGCCGGTCTCCCCGTGGACGTGCTGCGGATCGTGCCGCTCGGCGTCGATGTCCGGCCGGCGGCGGCGGGCGACGTGCGGCGGGTGCTCAGGAAGTACCGACTCCCCGACGAGTTCGTCCTGTTCGTCGGGACGCTCGAGCCGCGCAAGAACCTCGCCAGGCTGGCCGAGGCGACAGCGCTCGCGGGGCGCCGTCTCGTCGTCGCCGGAGCGGCCGGCTGGGGCGATCAGGACACGGTCGGCCGAGGCGACGTGCAATTCGTCGGGTTCGTGCCCGACGCCGACCTCGGCGCGCTGTACGCCGCGGCCTCCGTGTTCGCCTACCCGAGCGAGCGCGAGGGGTTCGGGCTGCCGGTCGCCGAGGCGATGGCCCAGGGGACCGCGGTGGTCACGAGCGCCGCCACCTCGACCGAGGAGGTCGCCGGGGGAGCGGCGGTGCTCGTCGACCCGTTCGACGTCGCCGACATCGCCCGCGGCATCGCCGAGGCGCGCTCCCGGCGTGACGAGCTCGCCGCCGCCGGCCTGGCGCGGGCCGGAGAACTCTCCTGGAGAAGGTCGGCGGAGCGGACGCTCGCGGTCTACCGTGAGATCGCTCCATGACCGGACCGCTCGTGAACGACGCCGACATCACCTCCGACCGCTTGTCGCCGATCGACGTCGCCGTCAACCTGCTGTGGTGCGTGCCAGGCCAGGTCGGCGGCTCCGAGCAGTACCTCGTGCGCCAGCTCGTCGGCCTGGCCGAGCAGCCGGCGCACTTCGTCCCGACGATCTTCTGCCTGCCGGCGTTCGTCGACGCCCACCCCGAGCTGGCCCGGCTCTACCCGATGGTCACCGCCGGGATCACCGGCCATCACCGCCCGCGGCGTCTCGTCGCCGAGCACGCGTGGCTGGCCCGGCGGACGAGAACCGCCGACCTGGTGCACCACGCCGGCGGGACGACTCCGCGTGTCGGCAACCGGCCGATCCTGCTCACGATTCACGACCTGCAGTACCTGACCCATCCCGAGTACCTCACGCGGACCAAGCTGCGGTACCTGTCGGCGATCATGCCGCGCTCGGTGCGCCGGGCGGCCGTGATCGCCACGCCGACCGAGTACGTGCGCGGTTCGGTGATCGACGCGTTCGACGTCGAGCCGGAGCGGGTCGTCGTCGTGCCGCACGGCCTCGAGCGAAGCGTCGGCGCCGGCGCCCGATCCGAGTTCGAGCTGCGCCGGGACTACGGGCTCGGCGCCGGACGCGTGCTCGTGTACCCGGCGATCACGCACCCGCACAAGGGGCACGCGTTCCTGCTCGACGTGCTGGCCGCCCGCTGGGACGATCCCGACCTGCGGCTGGTGCTGATCGGCGGCCCCGGCGCGGCCGACGCCGAGGTGGCGGCGCGGATCGAGGCGCTCGGCCTCGACGCCCGCGTCGTCCGCCCCGGCCGGGTGTCCGACGCCGACCGCGACGGCCTCATCGCCCTCGCCGAGGCGCTCGTGTTTCCCAGCGAGTACGAGGGGTTCGGGGCGCCGGTCGTCGAGGCGATGGCGCTCGGCACCCCCGTCGTGTGCGCCGACCAACCGGCGCTGGCCGAGGTCGTCGGCGCCGCCGGCGTGGTGCTGCCGCGCGACATCGACGCGTGGGCCGACGCGCTCGACCGCGTCGCTGCGAACCGGCGCGAGCTCGTGACCGCCGGACGCCGGAGGGCGGCGTTGTTCACCGCGACCCGTTCGGGCGCCGGGATCGCCGCCGCCTACCACCTCGCGTACGGGCTCGGGCGATGACCGCCGCCCGGCGCGGGCGGCTGGTCGTGTTGTGCCCGCACTTCGAGCCGGACACGGCGCCGACCGGCACGGTGATGACCCGGATCGTGGCCGAGCTCACCGACCTCGGCCACGAGGTGCACGTCGTCACCGCGCTGCCGTGGTACCGGGGGCACCGCGTCGAGCCCGGCTGGAGTGGCCGCCTCGTGCGGTGTGAGCGAACGCCGTGGGGCTCGATCAACCGGGTCCACCCGTTCCCCGCCGACGACAAGACCCGGCTGCTGCGGCGGGCGGTCGCGTTCGTCGCCTACTCGATACTCGCCGCCGTCGTCGGGCTGCGGGTCGGCGGGTGGCTGCGGCGGGTCGACGCGGTGATCGCCATGTCGCCCCCGCTGACGCTCGGCATGAGTGGGTTCGTGGTCAGCCGGCTGCGGCGCGGCCGACTCGTGTTCAACATCCAGGACGTCTTCCCGGACGCCGCGGTCGAGACCGGGGCGATCACCAACCCGACGGTCGTCTCGGCCGCCGCCGCGCTCGAGCGGCTGAGCTATCGGGTCGCCGACGCCGTGACGGTCCTGTCCGACGACCTGCGCGACAACGTGGCCGCCAAGCTGCCGCCGTCGATGGCGGGCAAGGTCCACGTCATCCCCAACTTCGTCGACACCGAGGCGATCGTCCCGACCGACCGGCTGACCGACTACCGCGCCGAGCTCGGTCTCGGAACCGGCCCGGTCGTGCTGTATGCCGGCAACGTCGGGTTCTCCCAGTCGCTCGAGCTGGTCGTCGACGCGGCCCGCCAGCTCACCGACGTGACGTTCCTGATCAACGGCGACGGCGCGGCGCGGGCCACGCTGGAGGCCGCCGCCCGGGGGCTGCCCAACGTCCGCTTCGCCGGGTACACCGCGCCCGAACGCCTGTCGGAGCTGCTGGCGACCGGCGACGTGCACGTCGTGCCGCTCAAGTCGGGCCTCGGCCGGGTGAGCGTGCCGTCCAAGACGTACTCGATCATGGCCGCCGCCCGCCCCGTCGTCGCGGCGATCGACGCCGACACCGCCGTGCCGCGGATCCTCGCCGAGGCCGACGCCGGGGTGACCGTGCCCCCCGACGACTCCCGGGCGCTCGCCGCCGCGCTGCGGGCGCTCGTCGACGACCCGGCAAGAGCAGGGGCGATGGGCGCGCGGGGTCGAGGTTGGGTCGAGCGCCACGCGTCGCCGGCGGCGGTCGGTGTGGCGTACGACCGGCTGATCGCCAGCCTCGCCGACGGGGGGTGACCGGGGATCGAGGCGACCGGCCGATAGCCTCCGATCCTCGTGGCTACCTCCTCCTCATCGACCAAGAAAGCCGCCAAGCTGGCCCAGAAGGGCAAAGGGCAGAAGGTGCGCTTCCAGGGCGGCACGCTGTTCCCGTTCGTCGTGGCGCTCGTCATCGTGCTCGGCTTCGGGCTCGTCGTCTACGCCCGCCAGAGCCGCCCGCCCGCCGACGCGTCCGCCCCGCAGGTGACCGACCACTGGCACCACGCGTACGGGTTCTACCTTTGCGACACCTGGTTCGAGCTGTCCGGCAACGCCGAGGAGCAGGACTCCACCGGGCAGCTGATCAACAACGAGTTCCGCCGGACCGGCATCCACAGCCACGACGACGGCGTGATCCACTGGCACCCGTTCACCTCGGCCGCCGTCGGCCGCAACGCCGATCTCGGGGTGTTCCTCGACGTCTACGACGTCGGCCTGAGCAGCACGAAGTTGACGTTCCCCTCCGAGCAGCGGCCCCTCCTGCCCTACCAGCAGGAGACCGGAGTGTTCGAGGAGGACGAGACGAAGTGCACCGTCGACGGCGAGGAGCGGTCGGGGAGCCTGAAGGTCGTCGTGTGGGACAACTTCTCCGACACCGACGAGGGCACGACGTTCGTCGCCGACTTCAACAACATCCGCCTCGACCAGAACGGCATGGCGATCGCCATCGCCTTCGTCCCCAACAACACCGACGTCGGGCTGCCGCCGTCGGCGCCGGGCCTGCTCGAGGCCGCCGCCGCCGACACCAACCAGCTGCGGCCCGAGGACCTGCTCGGCGGCACGACGACGATCCCGGACCCGGCCACCGTTCCCGCCGGCACGACCGGGGATCCGGCGACCACGGGCGATCCGGTGACGACCGGGGAGCCGGTGACGACCGGCTGATGCGCGCCGTCGTTCTCGTCGGCGGCTTCGGGACCCGGCTCCGTCCGCTCACGGCGTCGATCCCCAAGCCGATGCTGACCGTCGGGCATCGGCCGATGATCGCACTCCTGATCGACCGCCTCGCCCGGGGCGGCGTGTCCGAGGTGGTGCTCGCCCTCGGCTTCAAGCCCGAGCCGTTCGTCGAGGCCTTTCCCGACGGCAGGTGCGGCGACGTCAAGTTGTCGTACGCGGTCGAGCCCGAGCCGCTCGACACCGGCGGCGCGATCCGCTTCGCCGCCGAGTTCGCCGGCGTCGACGACACGTTCGTCGTGGCCAACGGCGACGTGATCACCGACCTCGACGTGGCGGCCCTGGTCGCCGTCCATCGGCGCACGTCGGCCGAGGCGACGATCCACCTGATCGGCGTGGACGACCCGTCGGCGTTCGGCGTCGTCGACATCGCCGACGACGGCCGCGTGCTCGACTTCGTCGAGAAGCCGCCGCCGGGCAGCGCGCCGAGCAATCTGATCAACGCCGGCACGTACGTCTTCGAACCGTCGGTGCTCGGCCGGATCGCCCCGAACCGCAAGGTCTCGATCGAGCGCGACACGTTCCCGCTGCTGGTGGCCGCCGGGCGGACCTACGGCTTCGCGACCGACGACTACTGGATCGACGCCGGTCGGCCCGACCTCTACCGGCAGGCCAACCTCGACGTGCTGTCCCCTCGCCGCCTGCACGATCGCAGCGTCGCCATCGCGCCTGACGCGACGGTCGCCGAGGGCGCCGACGTGGTGAACAGCGTCGTCGGGGCCCGAGCCGAGGTGCGCGCCGGCGCCCGCGTGATCGACAGCGTGGTCCTCCCGGGGGCGGTGATCGGGCCCGACTCGCTGGTCTCGTCGTCGCTCGTGCTCGGCGAGGTCGGCGCCGGGGCCACCGTGGTCGACGCCGTGATCGGGGCCGACGGGCGCGTCGCCCCCGGCGCCGCGCTCCACGGTGAGTCGCTGCCCACGCCGGCGTGAGTGAATAACGTCGCGACATGAACGTCGTCGTCATCGGCGGTGCGGGCTTCATCGGATCGCACCTGGTCGACCGCCTTCTCGCCGAGGGCCACGCGGTCGACGTGATCGACGACCTGTCGACCGGGACGCTCGGCAACCTCGCCGAGGCGCGGGCGGCGGGCGGGGAGTTGAAGATCCACCACCTCGACGCGACGTCCCCCGACGCCGACTCGCTGCTCGGGATGCGCCACCCCGACCTGGTGTACCACCTCGCGCTGTTCCCCCGCGCCGACCGCTCGGCGGTCGTGCAGGGGCGCGGGTTCACCTCGGCGCTGGTGTTGCTCGACGCCGCCCGCCGCCATGCGATCGACAAGATCGTCGTCGCCGTTCCGGCGACCTCGGTGTACGGCCAGCCGTCGGTGTCGTCGCTGCCGGCGAAGGAGGGCGAGCTCACGCCGCGCGGCGTCCGCGGGGTCGTCGCGCGGGCGATCGTCGACCTGCTGGTCACCCACCGCGAGCACGACATGATCGAGTTCTCGGCGCTGGCGCTGGCGTCGGTCTACGGGCCCCGGCAGCGGCCCGACGCCGGCGTCGTCGCCGCGTTCCACCACGCCTTCGCGGGTGGGACGGCGCCCGTGATCGACGGCGACGGTCGGCAGACTCGCGATTTCGTGTACATCGACGATGTGGTCGACGCGCTCGTGCGGGCCGGGGAACGGGGCAGCGGGTTGGTGATCAACGTCGGGACCGGCGAGCAAACGGCGGTCCGCGACCTGTGGCGGCTGGTGAGCGCGGGCGGGGGTCGTGAACCGGTGACCGCCCCGCCGCGCCCCGACGATCTCGCGCGTTTCGCCGTGTCGCCGGTGCGCGCCCGCATCCACCTCGGTTGGTCGCCGTGGACGGGGCTCGATGAGGGTCTCGGCCGGATGCGGTCCGGGGGCTGACCGGGATCCGTGGCGGTGGGCGCGCGGTCTGCAACACTCGACTCGATGTCGACGCCGCCGCCGCCACCACCACCGGGGTTCGATCCGCTCGCCGGCGCTCCGCCGCCCCCGCCCCCGTCGCCGACCCAGCCGCAGCCACCGCCCGGATACGTCGCGTACGGCACGCCCATGCAGACCCAGGCGATGCTGCACAACACGAGCGGCTTGCGGCTGGCGACCGTCATCCTGATCTGGGTGGCCACCCTCGGGAGCGGATTGCAGCTTGCCGCCGTGGCCAACCGGCGAGCGGTGTGGGACGACCCGTCGTCGTCGTTCGGCGACCTGGTCAACGCCGACGACTCGGTGGCCGCCGCGTTTCTCTTCTACCTGGTCGTCGCCGTCGCGGCGTTGATCGTGTTGTCGATCTGGACCCTGCGGTCGGTCCGCAACAGCCAGACGCTCGGCGCGCGGCAGGTGCGCCCCGGCCTGGCTTGTGGCGGGTGGTACATCCCGTTCGGCAACGTCTTCGTGCCGTTCATCCAGATCCGCAGGGCGACCGGCGCGATGGGCGGCAAGACCACCGGGAGCACGGTCTGGCAGGCCGGCTGGGGGGTCATGGTGGTCGGCGGGCTGATCCTCAACACCGCGTTCAACGACACCAGCCTGTCCAGGAGCGCGGTGAGCGAGGACCTGTCGACCCAGGTCACCGGGGCTGCGGTCTCCTTCGTCGCGGCGATCGTCGCGGCGATCGGCGCGACGATCGCGACCAAGGCGCTCGACGACGCGGTCAAGGCCAAGGTCGCCGCCTGACGCGCGACGCGCCCGCTCAGCGGACCGCGTCGAGCGTGGCCAGCGCGAGCGCGCGGGCGACCGCCGGCGAGGACATGATCGACGGGACGACCACGCAGCGCATTCCCTGCGCCTCGACGGCGTCGGCATGGCCGGCGTCGGCCGGGTCGACGACGAGCGCCGACGCGATCGGCGCGTAGAGCCGGGCCACGCCGACGACCGACGCCTCGTGACCGAGCTCGCGCATCATCCGCGCCGCCGGGCCCTTGATCGCCGCGCCGCCGACGATCGGGGAGACGGCCACGACGCGGGCCCGACGGGCGGCGAGCAGCGCGTCGACGCCGGGCAGCGAGCGGATCGGCGCGATCGAGACGAGCGGGTTGGACGGCGCGACGACGATCGCGTCGGCGTCGTCGAGCGCGGCGAGCGTCTGCGGCGACGCCGCCGCCTCGCCGGCGAAGCGCACCGCGGTGATGGGTGTGTCGTGACGCAACCGGACGAAGTAGTCCTGGAACCCCACCTCACCGTGGTCGCGGGTCGTGACGATCGTCGAGCGCCGGTCGTCGCTCATCGGGAGGAGCCGGACCGGCACGTCCCAGGCGCGACGGATCTCGTCGGTCACATCGGACAGCGAGCCGCCCTCGGCGAGCCGGGCGGTGCGGTAGAGGTGCGTTGCGAGGTCGACGTCGCCCAGGTTGAACCAGCGCGGGGCGGCCGCCGAGCCGGACGGCCTGACGCGCTCGTAGCGCTCGAGGGCGCCGATCGCCCGCCAGGTCTCCGCCGTCAGCCCCCAGCCCCGGTCGGCGTCGATCGCCCCCGCCAGCGTGTACGTGATCGTGTCGAGATCCGGCGAGATCGACAGCCCGTGCAGCACGGTGTCGTCGCCGGTGTTGACGACCGCGGTCACGCCGGCCGGGTCGACGGCGTCGACCAGACCGAGGAGGAAGCGCGCCGCGCCCACGCCGCCGGACAGGACCGCGATCTGGCCGGTCACCGGTTGGCCAGCTCCTCGTAGAGCGCCAGATACGCGTCCCCGGTCGCCCGCCAGCTGAAGCGACCGAGGTTCGCCGTGCCCCGGTCGACGAGCGCGTCCCGGACGGCGGCGCCGTCGAGGACGGCGTGCAGGTTCGCCGCCAGCGCGTCGGCGTCGCCCGGCGGGCCGAACAGGGCGCCGTCGCCGGCGATCTCGGCGATCGAGCCGGCGTTCGACGCCACGACCGGGACACCGGCCTGTTGGGCCTCGAGGACGGGGAAGCCGAACCCCTCGTCGAGCGAGGGGTAGGCGAGCGCCGCGGCATGGTGCAGCAGCCACGCCTTGAGGCTGCGGTCGACCGTGTCGGCGCGGATCACGCGCGCCGCGGTTCGCGCGTCGAGGCGGTCGACGCGGCCCGCGAGCTCGGTGGCTGCGTCGCCGTCGGCGCCGGCCAGCACGAGCAGCGCGTCGGGATGGTTCTCGGCGAGCTGCTCGAAGGCGGCCACCAGTGTCGGGAGATCCTTGCGCCGCTCGACGGTGCCCAGGGCGAGGACGAAGGTGCGGTCGGTCAGCCGCTCGGCGAGGCCCCCGCCGGCGCTCGCCGCGTCGGCGGACCCCGGCGTCCACGGCTCGATCGGCGGCGGGCCGAGGTGGGCGGCGTGGACCCGGTCGCCGCCGAGCAGCGCGCGTACCCGCGCCGCCGTTGCCTCCGAGCTGGTCAGGACGGCCGCGCCGTCGGCGACGGCGCGGCGGAGGACCGCCCCGGCACGGCGGACGTCCGGGCCGGCGAGCTCGGGGTGCTCGAGGAACCAGCAGTCGTAGACCGACACGACGCGCGGGCACCGGGTCGGCGGCACGACGTAGTTCGTCCCGTGCACGACGTCGGGACGGCCGAGGAAGCGATCCATCGGCGGCGCCGACGGCATCGCCCACAACCGGTGCGCCACGGCGCCGGGCAGCGGCAGGCGGCGCTGGGGCGGGGCGAGCTTGGCCCGAGCGCTGACGACATAGGGGACGATGTCGAGGCCGGGGCGATCGTCGAGGTCGTCGAGGACCCACGCGACGGCGTTGCCGATGCCGGTCCGGCGACCGTGCAGCGGTCCGACGTCGAGTCCCACGCTCACCATGCGGCGGCGATCGTACCGGCGGGGGCGAGCCTGGCCGTGCGGGTCGTGGCGGGTCGTGCGGGGGAACGGCTCCGGGCCGTAGACTCCGTGACCCTATGCCGCGCGCGTTCATCACCGGAATCACGGGCCAGGACGGCCAACACCTGGCCGAGTTCCTGTACGACAAGGGGTACGACGTCTACGGGATGGTGAAGGGCCAGAGCAACCCGCGGGCCGCCCGCCTGCAAGAAGAGCTGCCGTTCGTCGAGTTGGTGCCCGGCGACCTGGCCGACCTGCCGTCGCTCGTCGCCGCCCTCCAGCTCGCCCAGCCCGACGAGGTCTACAACCTCGGGGCGATCTCGTTCGTCGCGCTGTCGTTCTCACAGGCCGAGCTGACCGCCAACATCTCCGGCCTCGGGGTGTTGCGCATGCTCGAGGCGATCCGGATGGTCGGCGGCACGCAAGACAACCCGATCCGCTTCTACCAGGCGTCCTCGTCGGAGATGTTCGGCAAGGTGCGCGAGACCCCGCAGCACGAGCTGACCGGCTTTCACCCCCGCTCGCCTTACGGCTGCGCCAAGGTGTTCGGCCACGACATCGTCGTCAACTACCGCGAGTCGTACGGGCTGCACGCGTCGTCGGGCATCCTGTTCAACCACGAGGGCCCCCGCCGGGGCATCGAGTTCGTCACCCGCAAGGTCTCCAACGCGGCGGCCCGCATCAAGCTCGGGCTGCAGCGCGAGCTCGTGCTCGGCAACCTCGACTCCAAGCGCGACTGGGGCTACGCGGGCGATTACGTCAAGGCGATGTGGCTGATGCTGCAGCAGGACGAGCCCGACGACTACGTGGTGGCCACCGGGAAGACCCACTCGATCGAGGACTTCGTGTCGAAGGCGTTCGCCGAGGTGGGCATCGACGACTGGCGGCAGTACGTGCGCCAGGATCCGAAGTTCTTCCGGCCGTCGGAGGTCGATCTGCTCATCGGCGACGCGTCCAAGGCGCGCGAGCGCCTCGGTTGGCGGCCCGAGGTCGACTTCGACCAACTCGTCAAGATGATGGTCGCCCACGACCTCGAGCTCGAGGCGACCAAGGCCGGGCTGGCCATCCCCTGACGCCGTCGCGGGTCAGCTCTCGAACGGCATGTCGATGATGGCGTCCATCATCGAGTCCTGATCGGGCTCGGCGCCGGTGCGCAGCTTGTACTGCAGCGCGATCGCGAAGGAGAGCAGGGCGGTGATCGAGGAGGCGAGCAGGGCGTACTCGACGCGCCGGAAGATGTCGTGGCTGGAGAGCCAGAGGGTCACCACGAACGTCAGCAGGCCGACACCCCATCCGACGGCGACCAACGCGTGGCCGCGGACGGCGATGACCGCCTGCGCGCTCGCCAGCGCCAGCATGTAGAAGGCGCTGCCGAGGGCGAGGATCGCCATCGTCCGCCCGCTCAGATCGGCGTCGAACACCACGTCGAGGGCCCACGGCCCGAGCACGAACGCGCCCCCGGTGCCGACGGCGCCGACGACGAGCACGACGCCCATCAGGCGCAGCAGCCCGGACCGGAACTCCTCCAGCTCGCCACGAGCCGCGAGGCGGCTGAGCCGCGGGAGCAGCGCGGCCTGGACGGCCTGAAACAGGAACAGCGGAATCCGGGCGAGCAGCACCGCCTTGGAGAACTGTGACACGAGCGCCGCCTGGTCGTCGCTGGCCAGCAGCGTCGCGGCGATCGGACCGGCGTTGAGCAGCGAGGCGGCGAAGACCGATCCGAGGAGCAGCCAGCCGAGGTTGACGGTGACCTCGTTCCAGTCGGCCGGCGGGCCGGGATCGGTGTGCAGCTGGCCCCGGCGGTAGATGTAGGCGACGGCGACGAGCGGGGACACGGCGATGGCGAAGCCGTAGGCCCCGGCGGCTTGGACGCCGATGGCGGCGAGCGCGACGCAGAGGATGATCCGCACGACGCCGTCGGAGCCCATGATGACCGCGTAGCTTCTGAATCGGCCGCTGCCCGAGCACACGCCGCGGGCGAGGTGGGCCGGCGCGTAGCAGGCGAACGCGGTGATCAGCGCGGCGACCATCCACCAGTCGCCGTCGAAGTACGAGCTGGCGATGACCGGGCTGGCGAGGATGATCGCCAGCACGACCAGCCCGCCGATCAACGCCCCGAGCATCACGACCTTGCGGACGACGGGTTGAGCCCCCTGGCCGATCGCCCGCCGGTGCGCCACCGCTCGCCCCAGCTCCTGTTCGAGGGGGAGGAAGAACCCCGGCGCCAGCGCGAAGGTGGCGAACCACATCGCCTGGATCGGCTCGAACGCCTCGTCGCCGCCGACCGCGACGCTGCCGACCTTGAAGAAGGCGTACGTCGCGACGCCGGCGATCAGCAGTGCGATGCCGACGGGGACGGTCCCCGGAGGGAGCGGCGTGCGGGCGTGCTCGGAGACGGATGTGGACGACACGGGAAGCCGAATGCTACCGAGCGGTGGCCGCTGGCCGCCGTCCTCGACAGGTCAGCCCCGCAGCGAGCGCTCGAGCTCGCGGCGGCGCACCTGCGCTCGTTGAAACGTCAACAGGCCGAGGCCGATCGTGGTGTACGTGGCGTCCTTTGCCAGCTCGACGGACTTCTCGGTGATCCGCCGAGCGACGGCCGTCGCCAGGTCGAAAGGCAGGAGCGCTCCCACCATGGCGACGCTACCGGGGCGCGGGCCCGCCCAGCGCCCCACCCAGCCCGTTTGCGCGACCTGTCCCCGATGACCGCTCGCCGAACACGCCCACCGATAGCCTCGATCAATCGTGGAATCGGAGTCTCTACAAGCGCCGCCCGTCGTCGCGGTGGTCATCGTCCATGAACCGGGTGACTGGTTCGAGAAGACGCTCGACTCCCTCGCCGCACAGGACTACCCGAACCTCCGCTTCCTGTTCCTCGTGACCGACGGCGCGGCGGGGGAGATCGGCGTCGAGGCGCGCATCAAGGTTCGCTTGCCCAACGCGTTCGTCCGCGGGCTCGAGGCCAACCCGGGGTTCGGCGCCGCGGCCAACGAGGTGTTGCACCTCGTCGAAGGCGACAACGGCCTGTTCTTGATCTGCCACGACGACATCGCGTTGGACCCCGACGCGGTGCGGATCATGGTCGAGGAGATGTTCCGGTCGAACGCCGGCGTCGTCGGCCCGAAGCTGGTCGAGTGGGACGACCCCGGCGTGCTCCAAGCGGTCGGCCTCGGCATCGACCGGTTCGGCGAGATCGACCACGTGATCGAGCCGGGCGAGGTCGACCAGGAGCAACAGGACGGCGTGCGCGACGTCTTCGTCGTGCCGACCGCCTGCTTCCTGGTGCGCGCCGACCTGTTCCGCGAGGTCGGCGGCTTCGACGCGGCGATCGATTTCTACGGCGACGACGTCGAGCTGTGCTGGCGGGTCCACCACAGCGGCGCCCGCGTCGTCGTCGCGCCCTCGGCCCGGGCCCGGCATCGGTCCGCGCTCGCCGATCGCCGGCCGGACCTGCGCGCGCGGTCGTTGGAGGCTCGCCACCGGATGCGGACCGTCGCCACCCTGACCGGGGCGGGCCGACTTCCCGGGCGCTCCCTCGAACTGGTGCTGCTGACGTTCGCCGAACTGGTCGTCGGGATCTTCACCGGGACGTTCGGTCAGGCGGCGGCCTCGTCGCGCGCGCTGGTCGGGCTGATCCCGCGGACGCCCCTGCTCGTCGCCCGCCGCAGGGCGGTCAAGGGGTTGCGGCGGGTTCCCGAGCGGGAGGTCAACGGCCTCCAGGTGCGGGGCAGCGCGCGGCTCAACTCGTACATCCGCAGCCGGGAGACGACGACCTACGTCGGCGCCGAGTCCAACGTGCGCCGCTGGCGCCAGAGCACGTCGGCGCCGATCTTCGCCTGGCTCGCCGTGCTCGCCGCCATCCTGGTCGGGAGCCGGGCGTTCTTCTCCGGCGGCGTCCCGCCGGTCGGCGAGTTCCTCCCGATGCCGCACAGCCCGCGCGACCTCTTCGACTCGTTCGCCTCGGGGTGGAACCCGACCGGGCTCGGCGCCACCTCGGCCAACCCGACCGGCTGGGCGACCATGGTCGGGCTGTCGTTCTTCACGCTGTTCCGGATGGGCCTGCTGCACACGCTGTTCGTCGTCGGGTTGGTCGTGCTCGGCACGATCGGCATGTGGAAGCTGGCGAGCGTGTTCCCCTCGACGAGGGCGCGGGTCGCCGGTCTCCTCGTCTTCGCCGCCAGCCCGCTGGTCAGCGGGGCGATGTCGATCGGCAGCCTGTCGACGCTCGTCGCCTACGCGTCCACGCCGTGGATCATCCACACGCTGCGGCGGGCCGTCGGCGTGGAGACCGCCGACCCGCGCATCGCCGCCTCCGATGTGGCCGACGGCCTCGTCCGGCTGTCGCCCGCCGAGCTGTGGCGGCGCACCGCCGCCGTCATCGTCGTCGTCGCCCTGGCCACCGCCTTCGTCCCGGTGATGTTGCCGATCGCGCTCGCGCTGTCCGCCCTGCTGGCGATCGGGACCGTGCTCGCGCTCGGGCCATGGCGGACCGCGGTGCGGTACGCGGTGGTCGGGCTGGTCGGCGCGGCGGGCGCCGCGCTGTTGAACCTCCCGTGGATCACGACGTGGACGTGGGACGGGCTGGTCGGCCCGTCGCCGATCGGCGACCCGGGGCGGGGCCTGCTGGCCGTCGCCTCGTTCGAGATCGGTGCCACCGACTTCGCCGGCCTCGCGCTCCTGCTCTACATCCCGGTCGTCGTGGCGCCGTTGCTGGCCCGTGCCTGGCGGCTCACGTGGGCCGTGCGGTCGGGATTGATCGTCGTCACGTTCGGGGGCCTGGCGGTGCTCGCCGACCGCGGTTCGCTCCCGTTCCCCGGCCCGCAGGCGGGCGTGCTGCTCGCCCCCGTCGCCGCGGCCGCCGCGGTGTCGGCCGCCGCCGCGGTCGCCGCGTTCGACCTCGACGTCCGCGGGGGCAGGTTCGGCTGGCGGCAGCCGCTCGGGATCCTCGCCAGCGCGGCGGTCGTGGTCGGCATCGTGCCCGGGGCGGCGGCGATCACCGATGGGTCGTGGCAGACCCCCTCGACCCCGCTGGCCGAGCTGCTCGGCAAGTCGTTGCCGTCGGCGTCGGAGTCGGGGGACTACAACGTGTTGCTGATCGGCGACGCGCGCATCTTGCCGGTTCCCTCGACCGAGTACCGCGACGGGATCTCGTTCGCCGTGATCGACGCCGGCGCCCTCGATCTGCGCGATCGTTGGGCTCCGCCGACCGGCGGCGCCGTCGACGAGATCACGCTCGCCCTCGATCAGATCGCGCGCGGGTCGACCCTCAGGGCGGGCAACCTCCTGGCCCCGCTCGGCATCCGCCGCATCGTCATCCCCGAGTTCGACGGGGTGGTCTCGACGACCGACGATCCCCTGCCGACGCCCGAGGGCCTGGTGGCCGCGCTGGAGAGCCAACTCGACCTGGTCAACATCAAGGCGCTGGCGACGCTGGAGGTCTTCGAGAACACCGCGTGGCTCCCGAGGTTCGGCGTGCTCACCGGGGCGACGGCCGAGGCCAGCGCGACCGCCGGCCCCGCCGCGCTGGTCGCCGCCGACCTGTCGATGTCGACGCCGGCGTTTGCCCGCGCCGACC
>JBFGCT010000040.1:0-25978 GCA_041581055.1 Ilumatobacteraceae bacterium
GGTCGATCCGGTGCTCGAGGGCGTACTCGAGGCAGGTCGTGGTGACCGGGCAGTCGCGGCAGATCTTGCGGGCCTTGTCGACGCCGACGCCATCGGACGGGACGAAGGTCGACGGCGGGTGGAGGCGGCAGTTGCCGTCGGCCATCCACGCGGTCTCCGAGTCGGGGTCGTGCGGCGCGGTGATCAGGTCGGCCGGCCGGCCGTTGAGCTCGGCGAGCATGGCATCGCTGAGCGCCGGCGGCGGGGCGACGGCGTCGGCGTCTCGAGAGCGGCGGTTTCGCTTGATCATTGTCGATCGGTCCTCTCTGGCGGGCCGGGCGGGGCCTGGCGGGGGGTTGTGCCATCTTGACGTCGCTCGACACCGGTTGGTTCCCAGTATTTCGGGGTTGCAACCGTCCAGTCGCGGTGTCGTCGCGCCGTTGACGGCAAACCGTAACAGATCTGTAAAGAAAGCGCCAGCATTCCACCACCGCCCGCCACGCCACGATCCCGTTAGGCTGCGGCCCCATGACCGACCTCTCCGAGCGGCAAGAACCCAGGGCGCACGCCCGCATCGTCTACCTCGGCCCGGTGTCACCGCACTGGGAGGTCTATGGCGATTGGGGCGACCGCCAGGTTCTCGACGAGTTCCGGGCCAGGGTGCTCGCCCGGCTCGTGCTGCTGCCCCGTGAGGATCCCCAGTTTCGGCGCAACCGCGAGCGGATCGTGCGCGACGCCGAGCGCGAGCTGATCTCGATCGAGTGGGATCTCGGCCTCCCGACCGCTCCGCCCGCGCGGACCGGCTGACGGGAGGCGCAGCGGTCTTGGCGGTCTCGACTGATGGGGCGCACGACGAGCGATTCGTCAACCGTGAGCTGAGTTGGCTCGCGTTCAACGAACGGGTGCTCGAACTCGCCGGCGAGCCGGGGATCCCGCTGCTCGAACGGGCCAAGTTCTGCGCGATCGCGTCGACCAACCTCGACGAGTTCTTCCAGGTCCGGGTCGCCGCCCTGAAGGACCAGATCATCGCCGGCATCGACAAGCCGACGCCCGACGGCCGCACGCCGGCCCAGCAGCTGGCGGCGATCGGCGAGTGGGTGCCCGGCTTCGTCGAGCGACTCGACGGCACGTTCGTCGACCGGCTCGTGCCCGAGCTGCGCGAACAGGGCATCGGGATCATCGCCTACGACGACACCACCGAGGACGAGCGCATCGCGCTCGACAAGGTGTTCGAGGAGCGGATCTACCCCGTGCTGACCCCGCTCGCCGTCGACCCCGGGCACCCCTTCCCGTACATCTCCGACCTCGCGCTCTCGCTGGCGGTCAACGTCGCCGACCCCGAGACCGGCTCGCGCCGGTTCGCCCGGCTCAAGGTCCCCAACGTCTTCCCCCGCCTCGTCGAGGCGTCACCGGGGCGCTACCTCCTCGCCGAGCAACTGATCGCCGCCAAGCTCGACCGCCTGTTCGTCGGCATGGACATCGAGGAGACGGCGGTGTTCCGGGTCAGCCGCAACGCCGACCTCACCCTCGAGGAGGACGACGCCGAGGATCTCCTCGAAGCGGTCGAGATGGAGCTTCGCCGCCGCCGCTTCAACAGCGCGGTCCGCCTCGAGGTCAACGAGGACATCGGCCAGGAGATGCTCGACCTGCTGATCCGCGAGCTCGAGCTCAAGTCCGAGGACGTCACGTACCACCGCGCGCCGCTCGACCTGAGCTGCCTGTGGGAGCTGATGGCGCTCGACCGGCCCGACGTCAAAGACGACATGTGGCCCCCGGTCACCGCCGGCCGGATCGCCGCCGCCGAAGACAGCGAGCTGCCGCTGTTCAACGTCATGCGGCACCGGGCGATCTTCGTCCACCACCCGTACGAGAGCTTCTCGAGCAGCGTCGAGGAGTTCATCGCGCAGGCGGCCGACGACCCGCGCGTCCAGTCGATCAAGATGACGCTGTACCGCACGGGCGGCGACAGCAACATCATCCGCAGCCTGATGCGGGCCGCCGAGCGCGGCGTCCAGGTGGCGGTGTTGGTCGAGCTGAAGGCCCGCTTCGACGAGGCGAACAACATCCAGTGGGCCAAGCAGTTGGAGCGCGCCGGCGTCCACGTCGTGTACGGCATGGTCGGCCTGAAGACCCACAGCAAGGTGACCCTCGTCGTCCGCGACGACGGCGACCAGCTCCGCCGCTACTGCCACATCGGCACCGGGAACTACAACGCCAAGACCGCCCGGATCTACGAGGACATGGGCATCCTGTCGTGCGACCTCGACATCGGCGCCGACGCCCTCCAGCTGTTCAACCACCTCACCGGCTACAGCCGCTCGGAGGCCTATCGCACGATGCTCGTCGCGCCGCGCGACCTGCGCCCGCGTCTGCTCGGGCTGATCGAGAACGAGTCCTCTTACGGCGCCGACGGGCACATCACGCTGAAGTGCAACTCGATCGCCGACCAGGAGATGGTCGAGGCGCTGTACGCGGCGAGCGAGGCGGGCACCCGGATCGACATGGTCGTCCGCGGCATCTGCTGCCTGCGGGCGGGGGTGCCGGGCATGTCGGAGAACATCCGCGTCCGCAGCATCCTCGGCCGATACCTCGAACACAGCCGCGTCTATCGCTTCGCCCACGGCAATGTCGTCGACGGCGAACGCTCCGACGACGCGGAGTCCGACGCGGTGTACCTGATCGGCTCGGCCGACCTGATGCCCCGCAACCTGCGCAACCGGGTCGAGGTGCTCGTGCCGATCGAGCACCCGCGCCACACCGCGTGGCTCGACCAAACGCTCGCGTTCGCCCTCGCCGACGACGTCGTGGCCTGGGAGCTCCAGCCCGACGACACGTGGGCGCGGGTCGGGCCGACCGACGGGTTCGAGCCCCACCCCCAGGAGCGGATGTACCGCTGGACCGTCGAACAGCAGCTCGCCGGCCGCCGCCCGGCCTGAGCTGATCGCGGTTCGGCGGACTTCGCCGGCCGTCCGGCGGCTGTTCACCCGGTGTTCACCCGGGCGTGGGAGCAGTTCACCTGGCTTCCGTACCGTGCCTCTCGACCTCGTCTGAGGCGAGGCGTCGGTCGTGACTCGGCGATCGAGACCCCCAACCAACGGAGCAGCTTCGTGAACAGCGTGAACGGTGTTCGACGGGTGGTGGCCGGCGCACTCGCCCTCGGTGTGCTGGCAGCCGCGTGCGGCGACAACGCGTCCGGCTCGGCCGGCGACGGCGGGCCGGCCACCGCCGGGTCCGCCTCCGGCTCGGTGTTCGTCTCCGGCTCGTCCACGGTCGAGCCGATCTCGATCCGCGTCGGCGAGTTGGCCAGCCAGCGGCCGGACGGGAAGCTGAACGTGACCGTGGAGGGCCCCGGGACCGGCGACGGGTTCAAGAAGTTCTGCGCCGGCGAGTCGGACATCTCCGACGCCTCCCGCCCGATCAAGGACACCGAGGCCGAGACCTGTGCGGCCAACGGGATCGGGTTCGTCGAGCTCGAGGTGGCGATCGACGGGTTGTCGGTGCTCACCAATCCGGCCAACGCCGCCGTCGACTGCCTCGACGTCCCGACGATCTACGCCCTGCTCGGCCCGGAATCGGAGGGGTTCGGCAACTGGTCCGACGCGGCCGCGCTGGGCGCCGAGGTCGGCGCCGCCGGCCCGTTCCCCGACGCGCCGCTGAGCGTGTTCGGGCCGGGTGAGGAGTCCGGCACGTACGACACCCTCGTCGAGTTCGCCATCGAGGACCTCGCCGAAGAGCGCGGCGAGGACGTGTTCACCCGCGCCGACTACAGCTCGTCGGCGAACGACAACTTCATCATCGAGGGCATCGCCGGCAGCGACACCAGCCTCGGCTGGGTCGGGTACTCGTTCTTCGCCGCCAACCGCGACACGCTGAAGGCGCTGGGCGTCGACACGGGCGAGGGGTGCGTGGCGCCGAGCGAGGAGACCATCGCCGACGGCAGCTACGGCTTCAGCCGCAGCCTGTACATCTACGTCAACACCGACCACGCCGCCGAGAACGCGGCGGTGACGGCGTTCGTCGACCTGTACCTGTCCGCCGAGGGCCTGGCCCAGGTCGCCGCCGCCGGCTATGTCGACCTGCCCGCCGACCGGCTCGCCGCCACCCGGCAGACGTGGGCCGATCGTTGAGCGGATCGACGAGCGCCGCGGGCCGCCGATGCTGACCGTCGCCGACCTCGAGGGCAGTCCCCGCCAGCGCCGCCGGGAGCGGACGATGCGGTTGGTCTTCCAGACCGCGGCGGTGGCGACGATCGTGGTCAGCGCGCTGATCTTCTTCGTGCTCGCCCGCGGGGCGGTCAGCTTCCTCGTGCACATCGACTGGGACCTCTCCAAGCTCTCCGACACCGGCTGGTTCCCCCGCCGGGAGCGCTTCGACCTGCGCACGATCGTCGTCGGCTCGGTGATCATGGGATCGGTGGCGATGCTCGTCGCCGTGCCGCTGGGGCTCGGCGTCGCCGTCTACCTCTCCGAGTACGCCCGGCCCGGTGTGCGGCGCGTGTTGAAACCGCTGATCGAGGTGCTGGCCGGCGTCCCGTCGGTGATCGTCGGCTATTTCGTCCTGCGCTTCATCGCCCCCGACCTCGTGGCGACGCTGTTCAACCCGACCAACGTCCGCAACATGCTCGCCGCCGGCATCGGCATCGGCATCCTCGTGATCCCGATCATGGCCTCGATCAGCGAGGACGCGCTGCGGGCCGTCCCCGACGCGTTGCGCGAGGCGAGCTACGGCATGGGGGCGCGCAGGGTCAACACGGTGACGAGGGTGGTCGTGCCGGCGGCGGTCTCCGGGTTGGTGGCGGCGTTCATCATCGCCACCTCGCGGGCGATCGGCGAGACGATGGTCGCCACGATGGCGGGCGGCTTCGACGGGTCCGGTCCGTTCACCGGCTACTCGCCGCTCGAATCCGGGTTGACGATGACCGCGGCGATGACCAACGCCGCCGGCGGCACCGACCAGGACGTGGGCGGTGCCTCGTTCGAGGTGCTGTATTTCGTCGGCATGCTCCTGTTCCTCATCACGATCGCCCTGAACACGCTCGGCGACCGGCTCGTCAAGCGCATCCGCCACCGGTACTGAGGATGACGACATGCCGCTGATGACACCATCCAGGGCCGGCGCCGCCGCCGCCGACAGCGTGCGCTCCCGCATCACCACGCGGGACCGCGACGTGGCGGGCATCGTGATGCTGGCCGTGCTCCTCGTCGCCATGCTCCTCACCCTGCTCGCGCTCTTCGCGCTGCTCGCCCAGGTCGTCGGCGAGTCGGCCAGCCTGCTGTCGGCGCGGGGGCTCGACTTCGTGACCTCGCCGATCGGTTCCGACCCGGACCAGATCGGGATCTGGTCCGGCCTGTACGGGACGATCGTGATCGGGGCGATGGTGCTGGTCGTGGCGATCCCGATGGGCGTCGGCGCGGCCATCTACCTCGAGGAGTACGCCCGCGACGACAGCCGGCTGACGCGGGCGATCATGGTCAACATCCGCAACCTGGCCGGCGTTCCCGCGGTCATCTACGGGGTGCTCGGCCTCATCATCTTCACGCAGTGGTTGGGACCGATCACCGGCGGCAAGTCGGCGATCGCCGCCGGGCTGACGATGGCGGTCCTGGTGTTGCCGATCGTCGTGATCACATCGATCGAGGCGATCCGCGCCGTGCCGTCGGGCCTCCGCGACGCCGGCTACGGCGTCGGCGCGTCGCGCTGGGAGACGATCCGCGACCACGTGCTGCCGTACGCCGCGCCGGGAATCCTCACCGGCACGGTCCTGTCGATCGCCCGCGCGCTGGGCGAGGCGGCCCCGCTGATCATCGTCGGCGCCGTGACCGGGCTGCTCCCGGAGACGTCGCTGACGGGGTTCTTCTCCGCCGTGCCCATCCTGATCTTCCAATGGACCGGCCGCTCGCAGCCGCCGAACAGCGAGTTCGCCTTCACCGAGAGCGCCGCCGCCGCCGGGCTCGTGTTGCTGGTCATCGTCTTCTTCTTCAACGCCGCGGCGATCTACCTCCGCAACCGCTTCGAGCGCCGGCGGGCGGGGCAATGACCGACGACCCGGCATCCGCCGGCACGCAGAAACGAGCAGCGAGATGAGTAACGTGAGCGCCCAGATCGAGCTTCTGGAGCAAGGGTTGGACATGACCAGCGCCCTCGTCGACAACGCGGCGGCCGGCGAGACGAGCGGGCACGGCGGGCACGGCGGGCAGGTCGTGTTCGATCTGCAGGCGCTGAGCGTCTTCTACGGCGACTTCCGGGCGGTGCGCGACGGCACGCTGCGGATCCACGACCAGGAGATCACCGCGTTCATCGGCCCCTCCGGCTGCGGCAAGACCACCATGCTGCGCTGCTTCAACCGGATGAACGACTTCATCCCGACGGCGCGGGTCGAGGGCAAGGTGCTGTATTACGGCGTCGACCTGTACGACCCCGCGGTCAACGCGACCGAGGTGCGGCGGCGCATCGGCATGGTGTTCCAGCAGCCGAACCCGTTCCCCAAGAGCATCTACGACACCGTCGCGTACGGCCCGAAGCTGCTCGGCGTCAAGAAGCGCGGCCCGCTCGACGACGTGGTCGAGCGATCGCTCCGGGCCGCGGCCCTGTGGGACGAGGTGACGGACCGGCTCGACGAGTCGGGCCTCGGGTTGTCCGGCGGCCAGCAGCAGCGGCTGTGCATCGCCCGGGCGATCGCCGTCGAGCCCGACGTGATCCTGATGGACGAGCCGTGTTCGGCGCTCGACCCGATCGCGACCGCCCGCATCGAGGAGCTGATGGCGGAGATGAAGCGCGACTACACGATCGTGATCGTCACGCACAACATGCAGCAGGCCGCCCGGGTCAGCGATCGCACCGCGTTCTTCACCACCGAGGTCAACCCCGACAGCGATCGGCGGACCGGCATCCTCGTCGAGTACGACCGGACCGAGAAGATCTTCTCCAACCCGGCCGACCAGCGCACGGAGGACTATGTGACCGGGCGATTCGGCTGATGAGCACCGAGGTCCGCACGAACTTCCACGAGGAGCTCGACGAGGTGAGGACGGGGATCACCCGGCTCTCCGCCGGTGTCACCGAGCTGATCCCGCGGGCCACCGATGTTCTGCTCGACGCCGACCTCGACGGCGCCGACGAGGTGATCGAGGGCGACACGGTGTTCGACGAGCGATCGCTCGTGCTCGAAGAGCTGTGTTTCAGCATCATCGCGTTGCAGGCGCCGGTCGCCAGCGATCTCCGGCTGTTGGTTTCGTCGTTGAAGATCATCGCCGACGTGGAGCGCTCGGCCGACCTGTGCGTCAACATCTGCAAGGCGGCGCGCCGCATCTACTCCCACGAGCTCGACGCCAACCTGCGCGGCATGATCCAGAAGCTCGGCGCGCAGGCCTCGCGCTTGTTCAAGGAGGCGACCGAGGCCTATCTCCAGAACGACGCGGCGCGGGCGGCGGCGATCGGCGACATGGACGACTACCTCGACGACCTCCACCGCCAGTTCATCCAGGTCATCTTCGAGAGCCACGCGGGCGGCACGATCGACCTCCAGGTCGCATTGCAGTTGGCCCTCGTCGCCCGCTTCTACGAGCGCATCGGCGACCACGCGGTGAACGTCGGCGAGCGGACGCGCTACATCGTGAGCGGCTGGACGCCCGATCAGCCGTACGCCGAGAGCGGCAGCAACTTCGAGATCGCCGCCGACGACGCGGACCGGGGAGGATGACCGCGTGCTCGTCGCAGTCGCGCTCGCCCTCGTCGCCGGCGTCGCCGTCGGCTTGCTGATCGGGCGGCGCGGCGCCCTCGGCCGGCGGCCCGGGGGGCGGACCGAGCCGACCCATCCCGGCCTCCGGCCCGGTGGCGGCGACTCGATCGACGGCGTGCTGGCCGATGCCGCGAATCACCTCGACATCGGCCTGGTCGTCGCCTCGCCTGCCGGCGATGTCGTGTACCGCAACGCCGCCGTGACCGCGCTGCGCGGAACGCACGCCGGCGTCATCGTCGACGAGCACCTCGACCGGATCCTCCGCGCGGCCGGGGCCGGGGAGCGGGTCGTCGCCACGGTCGAGCTACACGGTCCGCCCAAGCTGACGCTGGCGCTCGTCGCCGAGCCGATGCCTGGTGGCGCGGCGGTCGCCAGCTTGCGCGACATCAGCGAGCAGGTGCGCAGCGAGTCGGTCCGCACCGACTTCGTCGCCAACATCTCCCACGAGTTGAAGACGCCGGTGGGCGCCATCGCCGTGCTCGCCGAGGCGCTGATCGCCGAAACCGATCCGGCGGTCGTCGAGCGGCTGAGCGACCGGATGGTCGAGGAGTCACACCGCGCGGCGCGCACCATCGACGACCTCCTCGAGCTGTCGCGCATCGAGGTCGCCCCGCGCGACGACGAGATCGTCGCCCTCCGCGCGGTCGTGCGCGCCGCGGTCACCCGCGGTCGCAGCGTCGACGACGCCCGGGGCGTCACCGTCGACGCGTTCGACGCCGGCGACGAGATCCACGTGCGGGCCGACGGCCGCCAGCTCGTCTCGGCGCTGGGCAACCTGGTCGAGAACGCCGTGAAGTACAGCCGCGACGGCGGATCGGTGCAGATCCGCACCCGCGTCGACGAGCGGTACGTCGAGGTGATGGTCGCGGATCAGGGCATCGGGATCCCCGAGCGTGATCTCGATCGCGTCTTCGAGCGGTTCTACCGGGTCGACAAGGGGCGGAGCCGGAAGACCGGAGGGACCGGACTCGGCCTGGCGATCGTCCGCCATGTCGCGTCGAACCACCGGGGTGACGTTCTGGTCACGTCGTCGGAGGGCGAGGGATCGACCTTCGTCCTCCGGCTGCCGGCCGACCTGGTCGTCGCCGGCGGCGCGGCGCCGGCGCCGATCGACGAGGAATCGACGAGGTGAGCGAGGCGACGATCTTCGTCGTCGAGGACGAGCCGAGCTACGTCGAGGCGCTGACGGTCGGGCTCCGCCGCGAGGGGTTCCGCGTCGAGGTCGCGGTCGACGGCGCCGACGCCCTCGCCCGCTTCGACGCCGTCGACCCCGACCTCGTGCTGCTCGACGTGATGTTGCCGAAGGTGAGCGGCATCGACGTCTGCCGGCAGCTGCGGAAGAAGACGCAGGTCCCGATCATCATGGTCACCGCCAAGAGCGCCGAGATCGACACGGTCGTCGGCCTCGAGGTCGGCGCCGACGACTACGTGACCAAGCCGTACCGGATGCGCGAGCTCGTGGCGCGGATGCGGGCCGTGCTGCGCCGGGCGACCGACCCGTCGGCGGGCCCGTCGTTGATGACGCCAGGGTCGATCCAGGTCGGCGCCGTCCACCTCGACCCCGACGAGCACCGGGTGGGCGTCGACGGCGAGGAGCTCAGCCTCCCGCTGAAGGAGTTCGAACTGCTCCACCTCCTGCTCGCCAACGCCGGCCGGGTGCTGCCGCGCCACACGCTGATCGACCGCATCTGGGGGAGCGACTACGTCGGCGACACCAAGACCCTCGACGTCCACGTCAAGCGGCTGCGCTCCAGGATCGAGCCCGACCCGTCCAACCCGGTGCGCATCACGACCATCCGCGGCGTCGGCTATCGCTACGAACGCTCCTGACCCGCCGAGGCGGGCCGGATGCGGCGATCGCGGCGTCAACGGCCGTCGCCGGTTGGGCGGTTCGAGGGCGTTGCTCGGCCGTAGCATCGGCGGGGTGAATCGGGTGAGGACCGGCCAGCGACCGCCGGCGTCGAAGTTCAGGAGACTCGCCCTCACCCATTCGCTGATGATCGCCGGCGACACGGCGATGGTCGTCGCCCTCGCCGACTCGCTGTTCTTCGACATCGACCTCGACGCGGCGCGGACCAGGGTGCTGCTGTTCCTCGTGCTCAGCTTCGCCCCGTTCCTCTTCATCGCCCCGCTGATCGGGCCGCTGATCGACCGCATCGCCGGAGGGCGGCGACTCGTGATGCAGATCGTGGCGCTGCTCAGGGTCGCGCTGATGGTGCTGATGGCGCAGTACCTCGACCAGCTGGTGCTGTTCCCCCTCGTGTTCGCCTCGCTCGTGCTGCAGAAGACGTATGTGGTCTCCAAGTCGGCGATCGTGCCGTCGACGGTTCGCTCGGAGAACGAGCTGGTCGAGGCCAACTCCAAGCTCGGGCTGATCGCCGGCATCACCGGCGCCGTGGCCGTCGTGCCCGCCGCCCTGCTGCTCAAGGTGATCAGCCCGTCGGCGACGCTGATCTTCGGCGCGCTGATCTTCGTCGCCGGGTTCGCCAGCGCGACCCGTCTCGCCCCCGATGTCGTCGCCGCGCGCGGTCCGAGCGAGCGCGAGGAGCTCGAGCTTCATTCGACCAGCCTGCAGGTCGGCGCGGTCGCGATGACCGTGCTGCGGGCCAACGTCGGGTTCACGTTCTTCCTGCTCGCGTTCTGGCTGCGCGAGCAGGACCAGGGCACGTTGTGGTTCGGCCTGGTCGTCGGGACGTCGGCCCTGGCGTCGATGCTCGGGAACGCGCTCGCGCCGCGCCTGCGCGATCGCATGCGCGAGGAGACGATGTTGTCGTTCGGCCTCCTCGCGTCCGCGGTCACCGGCGTGGGCGCCGCGCTGCTCGGCGGCCCGATCGCCGGCGTGGTGCTCGCCGGCGTCCTCAACTTCAGCGCGTCGATCGGCCGGCTCGGATTCGAGAGCATCGTCCAGCGCGACGCGCCCGACGCCAACCAGGGACGCGCCTTCGCCACGTTCGAGACGCGCTTCCAGTTGGCCTGGGCGGTCGCCGCGTTCGTCGCCGTCGCGATCCAGGTGTCCGGCCCGATCGGCTTCCTCATCGTCGGCGCCGTCTCCGCCGGCACGATGCTCAACCTGGCGCTCGGCTCACGCCGTGGCGCCGCGGCGCGGAGGGTCAGTCGTCGTTCACGCGGGCGAGCCAGAGGCCGGGGGCCGCGATCTCGCTCGGCGTCGGCATCGCGTCGGCCGCGCTGAACAGCGGGGCGATCCCGGTCTCGCCCGCGCGGTCGACGACACCCTGGACGAACGCCTTGCCGCGGGCCGTCTGCTCGGCGCCGAGCCGGATGCCGAGCAGACGCTCGACGAAGACGTCATCGGGCGAGGTCTCGGCCCGCCGCCGGCGAACCGCCTCGGCGATCTGCAGCGCGTCGCCGCCGATCACCCGCACCGCCACGGCGTCGACGACCCAGTCGATGACGCCGATCGCCGTCGCCACCGCCGCGTCGAGCTGCGGCTCGAGATGCAGTTGCTCCTCGGAGCGCACCGCGCCGAGCAGCACCTCGGGGTCGCCGAAGGCCTGCTGCATCGCGGCGAACGGGTCGGACGCGTCCATCTCGAGCGAGCCGAGCTTGTCGGTCACCGCGGAGGGGTCGGGCCGGAACGCCCCGACATGGCGTTGGACGAGGCCGCGCAGGTGGCCGGCGAAGTGCTCGACCGAGAACAGCGTGAGCCCGGCCAGCTCGTGCGAGAGCACCCACAGCCGCATCTCGTCGAGCGGGATCGACCACTCGTCGGCGAACCGGTCGATCGTCGGCGGGACGAGCACCAGGGCGGGGGTGGCGCGCGGGATCGGCAGGTCGTACACGCCGAACGCCCGGCGGGCCAGCGCGCCGACCATCGAGCCGACGCTCATCCCGAGCATCGCCGGCGCCAGCATCTTGCCGAGGCCGGCCATCATCTGGGCCATCGGGTCGGAGGCCACCTCGGCGGGGAGGTCGTCGGTCGGGCCGAGCGAGGAGGCCATGTCGGTGAACAGCGGTCGGTACGCCTCGAGGGTCTGCTGGGCCCACTGCTGGGGCGTCGCCACGTCCGGCTCGGTGCCGGGCACGTCGAGGCCGATCACGTCGGCGACGTGCAGTCGGGCGATGCCGGCGAGCTCGGCGTACTTGATGCGCACGCCCGGGTCGACGTTGGCGGTCGGACCGGGGGCGGAACCGGTGGCGAGGTCGCCGCCGCTGGCCGACAGCTGGGCGAACTGGCGCGCCGCGTCCCAGTTGAGCGGACCCTGCCCCGAGAGCGCCCTGGAGAGATCGCCGAAGAGCGGCAACCCGTCGAACGGGTTGACGCCGTCGCCGATGCCGTCGTCGTCGGACATACCCATGATGTTACGGCCATCCCGTTGCGAACGGGGTCGGCGACGCGCCCGATCACGAGGCGGTCGCGAACCCGCCGCGCATGACCCGCACCGTGATCGGGACGCCGTAACGTGGGCTCGATGGGTCCGGTGCCGACGCGATGACGACCGTCGTGCTGACCGGTGCGGCCGGTCCCCTCGGGCAGCGGGTGGCGCGGGCGCTGGCGGCCGAGGTAAACATGGAGGTCGTCGTCCTGGACTCTGTCGCCCACCCGTCGGCGGGGGCGCCGTCCGGCGAGCACGGCCCGCTCGCCGCCGCCGACGTGGTGATCGACCTCGGCTCCAGCGATTACGACCGCCGGGCGACCAAGCGGGAGAGCTCGACCGAGTTCGCCGCCGCGACCCTCGGGACCGCCGACCTGCTCGCCGCCGACCAGGTCGTCTTCGTCTCCTCGGCGATGGTCTACGGCGCCGTTCCGAACAACCCGGTGCCGCTCGTCGAGGAGGCCGTGCTGCGGCCCGACGTCGACTTCGTGTTCGCCCGCCAACTCGCGTCCGCCGAGGAGCTCGTCGAGCAGTGGCGCCGGGCGCGCCGCGGGCGGGCCACCACCGTCCTCCGCCCCGTCGTCGCGCTCGCCGGCGACGGCACGTCGCGCCTCGCCGGCGCGCTGGTCGCGGGGCTCGGGCAGCGGTTCGCCGAGCAGGATCCGCCGGCGCAGTTCCTGCACCTCGACGACCTGGCCCGGGCCGTGGTGCTCGCCGTCCGCCGCCGCCTCGACGGGGTCTACAACGTCGCCCCGGACGGCTGGATCGCCGGCGAGCGGGTGCGGGCGTTGTCGGGCGAGGCCCCGCGTCTGCAGCTGCCCGAGCGCTGGACCGAGGTGATCGGCCGCGTGCGCTGGCGCTTCCAGCGCGGCCCGATCCCCCCTGGCCTGCGGTCGTACACCCGCGAGCCGTGGGTCGTCTCCAACGGGCGGCTGCGGGCGGAGGGGTGGGCGCCGACGGTGACCAACGAGCAGGCGTACGTCGAGGGCACCGAGGGCCGCTGGTGGACCATGGTGTCCCCCAAGCGCCGCCAGGAGCTCGCGCTCGGCGCGGGCGTGGTCGTCGTGGCGATGACGATCGGGATCGGGATCGTGGCCGGGCGGCGGCACTGGCGGCGGCGGGCGGGGCGCTGACCCGGGCGGTTCAGTCGGCGAGCACGACGATGTCGCCGTCGACGATGCGGGCGACGAGCTCGCCCCGGCCGTTGAGCACGAGTGCCCGCTCGTACAACTCGAGGAAGGCGATGTCGGCCCACTCGACGCGGTAGGTCACCGACTCGGTGGTGACGTGGACGACCTCGCCGTCGCTCGGCAGCGAGGCGGCGACGACGACGGTGTTCTCCCGGCCGACGGGCGCCGCGGCGATCGCGTTGGGGATCGGCGCGAACGAGGCGAGCCGGGGGGCCCGGCTGGCCGAGATGATCTGGGTTCCACCGGTCGCCGCCGGGGACGCGGCCGCCTGCGCCAGCGCCGGCTTGGTCGTCGCGCTGATCGCGTTCGGCCCCGCCGCCGGCCGCGGCGTCATGGCGACGACGGTCGCCACGAGCAGGATCGCGGCGAGCGCGCCCGCCGCGAGGACGATCGGCCGCCCCTGCCCGTCGCGCTCGATCTCGGCCCGGGTCGGCCCGATCTCGGAGGGGTGCCGCCACGGGCGTTCGTGCGGGGGGAGCGGAGCGGGTTCCACGAGGACGCGAGCGTAGTCACGTTCGGACCGGCGCGGTACGCGGGCCGGGGCCCCGACCGGATGCGACCGGTTTTCGCGCATCTTGACGCGGCGCCGCGAGTTCGGCGCGGAGGTCACGGCTACCATGCCCGGCGTGGAGGGCCGTGCGCGCAGCGACAATTGGGTCGGTTTGACCGACCAGGCGTTGCCGATCGCCGACGCCTACCAATGGGCGCTTCGGCCCGAATGCGGCGCCGTCGTGCTGTTCAGCGGAACCGTCCGGAACCACGCCGAGGGGCGCGAGGGCGTGGAGTCCCTCACCTACGAGGCGTACGAGTCGCAGGCCGCCGAGCGGTTCGGCGAGATCGCCGACGAGGTGCGCGTCCGCTGGCCCGAGACCGGCCGGATCGTCCTCCTGCACCGGCTGGGGGAGCTGCGGCTCGAGGAGTCGTCGGTCGTCGCCGTCGTGTCGGCGCCGCACCGGGCGGAGGCGTTCGACGCGGCCCGCTTCGCGATCGACGCGCTCAAGGAGTCGGCGCCGATCTGGAAGCGAGAGGTCTGGGCCGACGGGGCCGACTGGGGCACCGGCGCCCACGCCGTCGTCTCGCCGCGGTCGGTCGGGAGCCCCTGAGTGCTCGGCGCGGTCGTCGTCGCCGCCATCGTCGTCATCGTCGTGGTCGTGGCCCTGCTCATGTCGCGCCGGCGCGCCGACCCGGTCGACTCGTTCCGCCGCCAGATCGACGCGTTGTCGCCCGAGGCGCGACGTCCGACGATCAGCCAGGCCCACGGGGCCGACGACGCGGCCCCCGACGAGGCGGTGGAGAACGGCGGCGCCGAGGGCGCCGGCGGCGACCCGGACGGACCGGGCGCAACGGGAGATCCCGATGGCCCGTGACCTGGCGATCGACCTCGGCACGGCGAACACGCTGGTCTACATGAAGGGCCGCGGCATCGTCCTCAACGAGCCGTCCGTGATCGCCCTCAACCGCCAGACCGGCGAGGTGCTGGCGACCGGTCGCGAGGCGTGGCAGATGATCGGCCGGACCCCCGGCTACATCGTCGCCGTGCGGCCGCTGCGCGGCGGGGCGATCACCGACTTCGAGATCACCGAGCGGATGATCCGGCTGCTGCTCCAGCGCGTCGGCGTCAGCCGGTTCACCCGGCCGAAGGTCGTGATCTGCGTGCCGTCGGCGATCACCGAGGTCGAGCGGCGGGCGGTCACCGACGCCGCCCGGCGGGCGGGGGCGGCCGACGCCAACCTGATCGAGCAGCCGATGGCCGCGGCGATCGGCGCCGACCTGCCGATCGACGAGCCGGTCGGGAACATGGTGATCGACATCGGCGGCGGCACGAGCGAGACGGCGGTGATCAGCCTCGGGGGCATCGTCGCCCTGGAGGCGGTGCGGGTCGGGTCGTTCGACTTCGACGCCGCGATCCAGAACTACGTCCGCCGCGAGCACGGCATCGCGATCGGCGAGCGCACCGCCGAGGAGATCAAGGTGGCGATCGGCTCAGCCGATCCGACGCACGACGAGAACCAGGCCGAGGTGCGCGGCCGCGACCTGATGACCGGCTTGCCGAAGACCGTGGTGTTGACGCCCGAGGAGGTCCGCTTCGCCATCGAGGACGTCGTCAGCTCGATCGTGTCGTCGGTGATCCGCTGCCTGTCGAAGGCGCCGCCCGAGCTCTCGCAGGACTTCCTCGTGCGCGGCATGTACCTCGTCGGCGGCGGCGGCCTGCTGCGTGGCCTGGCGGAGCGCATCGAGCGCGAGACCGAGGTGCCGGTGCGGATGTCGAACGTGCCGCTCGAGGCCGTGGTGCTCGGCGCCGGCCACGTCATCGAGCACTACGAGGCGCTCAAGGGGATGTTCATGGGGGCCCGTCGATGATCCGCCGGGCGCGCTGACGTGCTGCTTCCGCACGCCCCCGACGACGTCAAGGCCGACTTTGTCGAGGGCTTCGCCGCCCTGCGCGCCGACTTCGATGTGCCCGGCGAGTTCCCCGCCGCCGTGCTCGACGCCGCCGCCGACGCGGCCGGCCGGCCGTTCGACCAGGGCAGCCACATCGACCGCACCGACGTCGAGTTCATGACACTCGACCCGGCGAGCAGCACCGACCTCGACCAGGCGTTCGCCGTCGAGGACGCGGGTGACGACGTCGTGCTGCGCTATGCGATCGCCGACGTCGGGTGGTTCGTTCGAGACGGCGATCCGATCGATCGCGAGGCGTGGCGGCGGGGCGTGACCATCTACCTCCCCGACGGCCGGGCGAGCCTGCATCCGCCGCGCCTCGCGGAGGGCGCGGCGAGCTTGCTGCCCGACGGGCCCCGCCCGGCCGTCGTCTTCGTCGTGCGGGTCGACGGCGAGGGGCTGGTGCGGTTGGACGGCGTCGAGCGGGCGATCGTCCGCAGCCGGGCGAAGCTCGCCTACTCGACGGTCACCGCCGACGATCTGCCGGACGCGTTCCCCGAGCTGTCCCGCCGCATCGTGGCTGCCGAGCGCGCCCGCGGCGCCGACCGCATCGACTTCCCCGAGCAGGAGGTCGTCCGCTCGCCGGCCGGGTACGCGCTGCGCTTCCGCCCGCGCAACGAGGCCGAGGGGCAGAACGCGGCGATGTCGCTGGCGACCAACATGGCGGTCGCCGACGCGCTGTTCGCCGCCGGGACCGGGCTGTTCCGCACGATGCCGGGGCTCGACGACCGCCACGTCACACGGCTCCGGCACACGGCGCGCGCGTTCGGGCTCGAGTGGCCGCGCGACCACCCGCTGTCGGCGTTCGAGAAGTCCCTCCCGCGCGACGACCCGCGGACGGCGGCGTTCCAGCTGGCGATCCGGCGGGCCGCCGGCGGCGCCTCGTACGAGCCGTTCGCGGAGGGGACGCGGCCGTGGCACTCGGCGGTCGCCGCGACCTACTGCCACGCGACGGCGCCGCTGCGGCGCCTCGCCGATCGCTACGTCATCGAGGCCGCGCTGTCGATCGCCAACGGCGAACCCGTGTCCGAGGCCGTCGAGGCGGCGTTCGTCGAGCTCCCCGAGGCGATGCAGCGGGCGGCGAGCCGGGCCAACGGGGTCGAGCGGGCGGCGATCGACCTCGTCGAGTCGATCGTGTTGCAGGGGCACGAGGGCGAGGTGTTCGAGGCGGTGGTGACCGACGAGGACGACCGTGGCGTGCGCATCCAGGTGTGCGAGCCCGCCGTCGTCGCCCGCGTCGCGGCCCGCCGCGTCGACCCCGGCGACGACATCGAGGTCAAGCTGACCGCGACCGACCCGAACCAGCGCCGCGTCGAGTTCGAGCGCGTCGGGTAGCGCCGGCCAGGTCGACCTGCCCACGGTCGCCGGGGCCGGCGGGGCCGGCCCCGGGGTCAGTGGTTGACGCAGATGGCGATCCGGTCGTCGAGCGTGGCCGACGAAGGACGGCCGTAGCCATGCGTGATGTTGAGCACCACGCGGAGCCACACGATGAACGCACATTCGACCATTGCGCTCGTGCTGAACGGATGCCCCCCGGCCGGCGACACCGCCTCCCCGCCGGACACGGTGGCCGTGTGCGCCGGTGGCAACGGCGCGTTGCCCTCGAAGGAGACCGAGGCCGACTTGAGGTGCGGGTTGTACACGGTGTACAGCGCGTGCAGTTGGGCGTCGATCTGCTTGCAGCCGCTGCCCGCGCCCTGCAGCTCGGCGACGTCGAGCATGACGACGGCCGGGAGCGAGGGCTCGTTGACGTTCCAGCTCGGATGGCGGCGCTGCTTGTAGGTCGTGTTGGTGATGACGATCTTGGCCAGTTCGTCGCTGCGGGCGTTGCCGCCGCCCACGTCCTGCGACTCGAACACGAGCTGGTACGTGCGGACCCGCGACTTCTGGCTCGCCGCCAGCCCATTGCCCGCCTGGTGCACCGTCGGCACGACGAGGTCGAAGAGCTCATCGATGATCCCCGTCGTCTTCATCGTGATCAGCCGGCCGGTGCTCCGCACGAACTTGCCCGAGCCCGTGGTGTTGGTGAACGGATCGCCCTTGTCGTTCTCGGTCGGCACCTCGATCCAGCCGCCGGGCTTGACGGTCACGTTGTGCGCCGCCGCCGAATGATTGACGTAGTACGACTCCGAGACCAACTGGAGCGCCGAGCCGACGAGCGTGTAGTACTGCAGGCTGCCGATGCGCGACGGCGCGATCATGTCCTTCTCGACGTTCTTGAGCGGCCCGTACGCGCTGGTCGCCGGATTGAACTCCGCATACCGGAACCGGTACTCCTTCGGCGTCGCGCCGCCGTTCGGCAGGGTTCCGATCAGGTCGATGTTCCCGGTGAAGGCCAGCGGGTCGGCGTCGACGGCATACCCGTCGTCGTTGATCTTCTTCTCGCCCGGCGCCGCTTGCACTTTCGGCAACGCGTACTTGCCCACGTGATCGAACTGCGGCTCGGCGGGGTCGGACTCTGGCGGCGGCACATCCTCCGGGTCGACGAGGAGGCAGAGGTCCTCGCAGAAGCACGGCCCGACGTTCTCGCGGTCGTTGTGGCGGCCGCGCGAGCGATTCTCGACGAGCAACGGGGTGCCTCCCGACGACTCCACGCGGAAGTAGACGTCCGGGCCGTCGCGCATCTCCCACGAGATCCAGGGGAGAGGCGTCCGTCTGAAGGTCTGCCGCGTGTAGTAGATCCGGTAGCGCCCGTTTGCGTCGGTCATCGCCGAGCCCAGCGGATCGTCCTGGATCCAGTCGGTGTCGAAAGCGCGAACGCGGAGCCTGGGGAGCGGGGCCTGCGTCTCGCAGTTGACGACGCGCCCGCAGATCACCCAGACGCCGAGGCGCGCCCGCACGGCGCACCAGAACTTCGCCGAGATCTCGTGGTTGAAGGCGGCTTCCCATCCGCTTTCGCGCTCTTCCCACCGCGGGAGGAGCGTCGTGATGGAGAACTGAACGGGGGAGATCGTCGCACGCGCCTCCTCCGCGCCCGGGATCGTGTTCGCGAACACGTCGACCCAGATGTACTGGTCCTCGTCCTCCCGGTTGTAGTCCGCGTCCTCGTCGAAGACCACGTCGTAGCGCCCGTTGGCGTCGATCTCGCCGGCGCCGAGCGGCTTCCCGCGGCCCTCGAGATCCTCGTCGCTGAGAAGGTGATAGGTCTCCTTCTCCCGCGCGCTCGCATCGGTCCCGGCGCGCACGCCCACCGCCCGGTAGACCCGAACGGTCATCCCCGACAGCGGCTCGACGCACTCGCGGCACAGAAACCCGTGCAGAAACCCTTTGATCGTGTAGCTCATGACACCCCTCCGATTGCATTGACATTTGCTGTTACATCAGAGAGGAGCGTCGATGCGTTGGCGAGATACATCGGCACCGTCGACACAGCACCGGAAGCGGGCCGACGATGGGCGGAACGCGCGAGGCGGCCTACGCGTCGGCGAAGCGGGCGACGGTGCCGTCGCTCGACACGGCGAACAGCTCGCCGTTCGGTCCGCGGGCGACCGACGTGAGCGCCGGGAGCAGACCGAGCTCGACGACGACCGGGGCGCCGGCCGCCGACGTCGTGTCGTAGCCCCAGATCGTCCCGCTGCAGTAGTCGCCGTAGACGTACCACCCGTCGAGGTTCGTGACGCGCGACCCGCGCACGACCGTGCCGCCGCTCACCGAGCAGTTGCCGTCGACGTGGGAGTACACGATGACCGGCGGCGTGTGACCGGTGGGATCCTGGTCGTCGTTGAACGGCGCGTCGGCTTCGAAGGCGCTCCACCCGAAGCTCAGGCCGCGACCGGCGTCGCGCCCGCCGTCCGCCGCCGCGCGGTTGACCTCCTCGAACTCGTTCTGGCCGACGTCGGCGATCCACAGGTCGCCGGTCGCCGCGTCGAACGAGACGCGCCACGGATTGCGCAGGCCCAGCGACCAGATCGTCGGATCGGCCCCGTCGACGCCGACGAACGGGTTGTCGGCGGGGACGACGAACGGCTCGTCGCCGAACTCGAGCGGGTCGATGCGCAGCAGCTTGCCGAGCCGGGTGCCGAGGTCGAGCCCGGCGCGCAGCGGGTCGGCCGCCGCCCCGCCGTCCCCGAGCCCGATGTAGAGCATCCCGTCTGGACCGAACACGAGGGCGCCGCCGTTGTGGTTGGGAAACGGCTGCGCGACCGTCATCACCTGACGGAACGAGCCCGGGTCGAAGGCGGCCGACACCGGGTCGACGGCGAACTCGGCGATGACGGTGTCGCCGTCTTGGTCGATGTAGTTGACGTACGCGAGATCGCGCTCGGGGTGGAAGGCCAGCCCGAGCAGGCCCTGCTCGCCGCTCGCCTCGGTCCGCTCGGTCACGTCGAGCACCGGTGTCGCCGACTCGTCGTCGACGGCGAGCACGCGGCCGGCCTGCTCGACGACGAACAGCCGGGGGTCGAGCGGGCGCACGGCGACGCCGACCGGCGCGTCGAACGCCCCGATGTCGATCAACTGGACGGCGGGGATCGGCAGCGGACCAGCCGGGAGGGTCGTGGACGGGCCGCCCTCGCCGGCCGCAGACGGCGGGGCGGTGGGCAGGTCGGCCTCGGCGGAGGGGACCAGCGACGTCGTCGACCCCGTGCCGTCCGCCGACCCGGGGGCCGGCTCGCCGTCGCCCGCCGACGGGATCGTGCCGAAGCTCGCGTCGGGCGCCGCCCGATCGGTGGGCGCCGACGCCGGATCGGTGGGCGCCGACGCCGGATCGTCGCCGCTCGACGAGGCCCCGCAGGCGGCGAGCGCCACGAGCGCGACGGGGGCGATGAGGGCGAGCGTCCGCGTCGCTGTTCGTCGCATGCCGGTCAGCGCCCGACCCGGGCGAGCCCTTCCTGGACGACGCTGACCGCGAGCTCGCCGTCGGCGGTGAAGATCGCCCCGCCCGCCAACCCGCGCGCCGAGCCCGTCGAGATCGCCCGCTGCTGGTACAGCAGCCACTCGTCGGCCCGGAACGGGCGGTGGAACCACATCGCGTGGTCGAGGCTCGCCATCTGGACGTCGGGGCTCTCCCACGACATGGCGAACGGCAGCAAGGTCGTGTCGAGCAGCGTCATGTCGCTGGCGTAGGTGACGACGCAGGCGTGCAGCACCGGGTCGTCGGAGAGCCGGCCGTCGGCGCGCAGCCACACCTGTTGCCCGGTCGCCGGCTGCTGCTCGCCGCTGAACGGGTCGCGGTCGACGTAGCGCACGTCGATCGGCCGCGGCCGTCGATACCAGTCGCCGAGCCGCTCGGCGTGCGGGGCCATCCGGGTGTGAAAGTCGGGGAGCGACTCCGGCGCGGCGAGCCCGGTCGGCATCTCGATCTGATGATTCGGCCCCGGCTCGTCGTCGTGGAAGCTCGCCTGGAGGTTGAAGATCGCCTTGCCGTGCTGGATGGCGACGACCCGCCGCGTGCCGAAGCTCCGCCCGTCACGCAGCCGGTCGACCTCGTAGAGGATCGGGATCGTCGGGTCGCCGGGGCGGATGAAGTAGGCGTGCAGCGAGTGGACGTGGCGGCCCGGCTCGTCGATCGTGCGGGCCGCGGCGACGAGGGCCTGCCCGGCGACCTGGCCGCCGAAGACGCGCTGGCGGTCCTCGTCGGTGGAGTACCCGCGGAAGATGTTGACCTCGATCGCCTCGAGGTCGAGCAGCGCGACGAGCTGATCGAGCGCCTCCTGGTCGGATCGGGCGGGTTCGGGCGAGCGGGCGGCGGGGCCGGCGTCGGGGAGGCTGTCCATGTCCGGCTCATGATGTCACGCGGCCGGCGGAAACGGCATGCGCGGTCATGGCGCGGCCACGGCCGGTCCGGCTGGCGTCGGCCGTCCGCGGGGCGCGTACAGTCGGCCCATGCTCGACCTGAGGCCCGGCCCCACACGGCCCCGGCGCCCGGACACCATGACCCGGTGGGACCGTCGGTGACGCTCGGCGCGGGGCGGCGGGCGATCGCCCGCTCGACGAAGGGGTTCATGCCCGAGAACGAGGGCGACGCGCTCTGGGAGGCGGCGACGGAGGCGGCGCGGTCGGTTCCGGGCGCGCCGATGCTGGAGGTCGGCTCGTACTGCGGACGCTCGACGGTCTGGCTCGGCGACGCCGCCGAGCGGGCCGGCGTCGTGCTGTTCGCCGTCGACCACCATCGCGGGTCGGAGGAGAACCAGGCCGGATGGGAGCACCACGATCCCGACGTCGTCGACGCCCGCGTCGGGAAGATGGACACGCTGCCGTTCTTCCGCGCCGCGATCCACGACGCCGGCCTGGAGGACGCCGTCGTCGCCGTCGTCGGGCGATCGGCGGCCGTCGCCGCGGCGTGGACGACGCCGCTGGCGCTGCTGTTCGTCGACGGCGGCCACGGCGCCGACCCGGCGCGGCTCGACTACGAGGGCTGGACGCCGCACGTCGCGGTCGGCGGCGCCCTGGCGGTCCACGACGTCTTTCCCGACCCGGCCGACGGCGGGCGGCCCCCGTACGAGGAGATCTACCTGCCGGCGCTGGCCAGCGGACGGTTCGAGCTGGCCTCGGCCACCGGCTCGCTACGCGTCCTCCGTCGGCTCGCGTAGCCGTTGGCGGCAGGCCGGCGTTTTCGTCAGCTCCAGCCGTCGGCGCTGCCGGGATCGCCGGAGAGCGTGATCGTGTCGCCGGTCGGCTGCACGGGGGCGCCGGTCCAGATCCCGGCGTCCTCGGCCACCGGCTGGCGGCCCCCGCCGGACCCCCAACCGACGTACGTGGAGATCGCCGTGGGGTCGCCGAACGCGTCGGAGGTGTAGACGGCCACCTCGCCGCCCGCCGCCGGGAAGCCACCCAGGCTCACCTCGACCGACTCGGTCGGCTGCAGGACGCGCGCCGGCAGCTCGGCGTAGTTCGGACGGTTGCAGACCCAGTGCCCGGTGAGGTCGATGTCGCGCTCGCCCACGTTGGTGATCACGGCCACGCCGGTGGTGAAGTCGACCGCGGTGACCTGGAGGCCGGGGCGCAACACGTCCGGCGCCGTGTCAGCGGCCGGCGGGTCGGTCGCCGGCGGCGGCGTCGACTCGTTCGACTCCGAGCCGAGCTCGTCGCGGTCCTCGGGGATCTCGCCCGGCCCGCTGTCTCCGCTGCTCCCGCACGCGCCGGCGACGAGCGCCAGGGCGGTCAGCGAGATGAGCAGCGTTCGCAACTTGGACATGTGGGTCCTCCGTGGTCGAGTCGCCACGAGACTAGACGGATGGCTCCAAAGGGCGAGCGCGGAGGCCCGGCGTGGCCTCGAACGGCCATGGCGCGGCCGCCCACCCACCGGCGTCTGCACCGAGCCCGCGGACGGGAAGCCCGTTCCCCCATCAGCACCGGGGGAAGAAAATCCCGGAATTGACAACCTGCGTTGTCACCGTGACAACACCGCGCACCAGTTCCGCGAAACTTCTCCCGGCATGGACTGGGCAGCACACGCCGGCCGGCCACGACGGCGGTGCGGCGCCGGCCCACGTGCCACGATGTCAGGGTGCGGAAATACGTCATCATGGGGGTCCAGGGAAGCGGCAAGGGCACGCAGGCGAAGCGGCTCGCCGAGCGGTTCGACCTCGTCCACATCAGCGTCGGCGACATCTTCCGGTGGAACGTCCAGAGCCACACCAAGCTGGGCGCACTTGTGAAGCGCACCGTCGACGCCGGCGACCTGGTCGGCGACGACCTGGTCGAGTCGGTCGTTCGGGGGCGACTGCAGGAGCACGACTGGAACTACGGCTTCATCGTCGACGGGTTCCCGCGCAACGCCGCGCAGGCCGAGTTCTTCCTCGAGAGCTTCGACATCGACAGCGTGGTGATCCTCGAGATGCCCGACGAGGAGGTCGAGCGGCGGATCATGTCGCGGCGGCTGTGCGCGGGGTGCGGGCTCGACTACAACCTGATCGCCCACCGCCCCGAGGTGGAGGACCGGTGCGACGTGTGCGGCGGCCGCCTGGTGGCCCGCAAGGACGACAACCCGGAGGCGCTCGCCAGGCGGCTCGAGGACTACCACGAGAAGACCCGGCCGGTGATCGAGATCTTCGATCGCAAGGAACGGCTGGTGCGGGTCGACGCGACCCGGGCGGTCGACGAGGTGTTCGCCGAGATCTGCGTCCGCCTCGGCCTGCCGCTCGTGCCCTGACGCTCACGCCCACGCGCTCCCCAACCCGGGGCTTCACCAGCCCTCGACGCGGAACGTCCGCTCGCCGACCGGATCCTCCTCGGTGACGCCGACGGCGGTCACGACCGCCCGCCGCGGCCCGGTGCGACACCAGGCGATCAGCTGGTCGACCGCCTCGGGCGATCCCTCGAACGCCGCCTCGACGCTCCCGTCGGCGCGGTTGCGGACCCATCCGCCGACCTTCAGCCGCCCCGCCATCTGCTGGCAGCTGTCGCGGTAGAACACGCCCTGCACCCGCCCGGACACGACGACGCGGCGGCGGACGATCTCCTCCATCCCGACAGTCTTGCCGTCGCGTGCCGTCGCGGGCGGCTGGTGACGCACCGGCGCGGCGGGAGCACTCACCGTCACGGTGTGGGAGCCACTACCTTGACGCTCGGAGGTCGGTCGATGTCGGAGGCGCCAGCGCAGGCGTGGAAGCTGTTCGTGTCGTACACCGGCGAGGACCTGGCCGCGCACGCCGCAGAGGTGGTGCAGGCGGCGGTCGCCGCCGGCTGGCTGGTCGAGGACCACTCGTTCTGGCCGGCGACCGGCCATCCGTCGGTCGCCGCCTGCCTGGCGAAGGTCCGCGAGTGCCACGCGCTGTTGCTGCTGTCGGCGCACCGCAAGGGTTGGGTGCCCGGCGAGGACGCCGGCGGCCACGACGGCAAGTCGATCTGCCACCTGGAATGGGACGCCGCCGCCGGCCGTCCGCGCGTCGGCCTGCTCGCCGACCCGACCGCAGTGTGGGGCGGCGGCGCCGACCCGCCCGACGACGGCCTGCGGGCGGAGGTGGAGGCGACCCTGCGCGGCTCGTACTTCGGGGAGGACGCGGCGACCGTCCGGCCGCTGGCGCAGGCCGCGCTGGCGGGGTTGGAGCAGGAGCTGGCGAGCCGCTGGGACGTCGCCCGCAAGCACGACGCGGCGCGCGGTGTGCTCCGGCCCCCGCACCGCAAGCTGCCGGCCGAGTACCCCCCGAGCTACCTGCTGCGCGCCGAGTTCGAGGTGGTCGAGTTCCACGGGCGGGTGGCGGAACTGGACGCGTTCGAAGCTTGGTGCCTGAGCGGCCAGGCGACCGGGGTGCGCCTCGTCGTCGGCCCCGGGGGGACGGGCAAGACCCGCCTCGCCGCCGAGTTGTGCGCCCGCCTGCACGGCCACGGTTGGATCGCCGGGTTCCTCGAGCGCGAGCTCGACGACGACGCGGTCGAGCGGGTGATCGCCGCCGACCTGCCCGCCCTGGTCGTCATCGACTACGCGGAGACGCGGCGGGCGGAGGTCCGGCGGTGGTTGAACCGGCTCGGCCGCGGCGATCGGCTGAACGGCGACGTCCGGGTGCTGCTGGTCGCCCGTGAGGCCGGCGGATGGTGGGAGGAGCTGCGAACCGAGGAGGCCGAGTACGAGCTGCTGCTGCACCATGATCCGGCCCGGCTCGCCCCGCTGACGCTCGACCCCGCCTCCCGCGTCGAGCTGTTCGGCAAGGCGCTCGAGGGGTTCGCCCGCGAGGTCGGCACGCCCGACGATCCGGCGGCGGCCCGCCTCGACGCCGATCTTTTCGCCGACGCGCTCTGGGTGCTCCTCGCCGCCCGCGCCGCGCTCGACGGCCGCACCCTCGACGCGGCGGACGACCTGCTGCGCGACCAGATCGACCGGGAGAGCCGGTTCTGGCGTCGAAGCGCCAAGGAGGCGGGGTTGACGCTCACCGCCGACGAACAGCGGCGAGCGGTGGCCGCGGCGACCCTCGCGGGGGCCGACTCGCGAGACGACGCGGTCGCGCTCGTCGAACGACTGCCGGAGTTCCGCGCCGGCCGTGCGTTGCCGATCGCGAGTTGGCTGCGGCGCCAGTATCCCGGCGACGGGGGGCTCGGCGGCCTCCAACCCGATCTGCTCGGCGAGGCGCTGGTCGCCCGGTCCGCCGCCGCCGACCCCGACTTCGTCCCCGACGTGGTGATCACCGCGTCGGATCACCAGGTGCTCCACGCGCTGACGATGCTCACGCGGTCGGCGCGTTTCCACGACTCGAGCAAGTTGGCGCTAGGGCGGTTGGTCGCCCGGTCCGAGATGGCGCTCCCCGCGATGCGGGTCGCCCAGGAGACCGGCGACCCGATCGGCGTGCTGCTGGCGGAGGCCGTGGCCGCCGAGGCGTTTGACGAAACGACGCGGTCGGCGATGCTCGGAAGACTCCCCA
>JBFGCT010000041.1:0-25792 GCA_041581055.1 Ilumatobacteraceae bacterium
ACCTGTTCGGTCACACAGAATCCGAAGGGCGGCGGCGAGCCCGGTTTGTGTGACCGAACATCGCCGATCTCGACCTGTTCGGTCACACAGAATCCGAAGGGCGGCGGGGCTCGGCGGGCGAGACCGGGTTCTGGACCGGGCACCGGCGGCTACATCGAGCGGGCGGCGTTGTCGAAGCGGGTGTACTGGCCGAGGAAGACCAGGCGCTTGATGCCGATCGGGCCGGAGCGGTGCTTGGAGATGATGACCTCGGCCGACCCCTTGTCGGGCGAGTCCTCGTTGTACACCTCGTCGCGGTAGAGGAACATCACGACGTCGGAGTCCTGCTCGAGCGAGCCGGACTCGCGCAGGTCCGACAGCATCGGCCGCTTGTCGGAGCGAGCTTCGAGGTTCCGGCTGAGCTGGCTAAGCGCGACGATCGGCACCTCGAGCTCGCGGGCCAGGATCTTGAGGTTGCGGCTGATCTCGCTGACCTCGAGCTGGCGGTTCTCGGACTGACCGCTGCCGCTCATCAACTGCAGGTAGTCGATCATGATCATGGCCAGCCCGCCGTGCTGGGCCTTGATCCGCCGCGCCTTGGCGCGGATCTCCATCACGGTCACCCGCGGGTTGTCGTCGAGGAACAGCGGCACCTCGAGCCGCCCGACGGCGAGGCCGATCTTGGACCAGTCGCTCTCGGTCAGCTTGCCCGTGCGCAACTTGGTCGAGTCGACCTTGGCCTCGCTCGACAGGATGCGCTGGGTCAACTCGGCGTGGCCCATCTCGAGCGAGAACACGAGCACCGGCTTGCCGTTGGTCTTCGCCGCGTGCACCGCCATGCCCAGGCCGAAGCTCGTCTTGCCCATCGCCGGCCGCGCGCCGACGATGTTCAGCGTGCTCGGCTGCAGCCCCGACAGCATCTCGTCGAGATCGTCGTAGCCCGTCGCCAAGCCGGTGATGACGTCGCCGCGCTCGAAGTTCTCCTCGAGCTGGTCCATCGCCAGGTTCAACAGCTCCTGGATCGGACGGGTCGAGTCGACCACGCGATCCTCGGCGACCTCGAACATCTTCGACTCGGCGAGGTCGACCGCCTTGATGACGTCGTCGGGCTCGCCGAACGCGAGGTCGGTGATCTCGCCGGCGGTGTGGATCAGGCGCCGCAACAGGGCGGTGTCCATCACGATCTTGGCGTAGTGCTCGGCGCCGGACACGGACGGGGTCGCGTTCTGCAGGTCGTTGAGCCGCTCGATGCCGCCGACCTCGTCGAGCAGCCCGTGACGGCGCAGCTCGTCGGCGACGGTCACGACGTCGACCGGCCGCGACGACGCGTACAACGCCCGGATCGCGTCGAACATGTGCTGGTGGGACGGGTTGTAGAAGTCCCTGACGGTCAGCCCGGCCTCACCCACCGTTCCGATCGCCTCGCGCGACAGCAGCAGCGCTCCGAGCACCGACTCCTCTGCCTGGAGGTTGTGGGGAGGAACCCGACCGGCCCCGCTCCCCGGTCGACCGACCATTCCGCCCCGCTGCGTCCCGTACTCTGTGTCAACAACCATGAAATGCCCACTCTGTCAGGGGATTCCTGTGGATCGTAAGGGGGGGTAGCCTGTAGAAGTACCTGTGGACAAGGTCGCCGGACTGTGGATACCGGGCCTGTGGACAACCGTGTGGACAGCCGCGGCGGCGCGCCGCGCCGAGCGATCCGACGCGGTGGGTCGCGGTGTCCATCCCCCCAGTGTGACGGCTGGGTGTGGCGCCGTGATGGACCCGACGCCGTCGTCTGGGGCGAGGCGGACGGGAGCGTGTCCGGGGCTACTCGGCGGCGACGACGTCGATCGTGATCGGGAACGACACGTCGTTGTGCAGCGAGGCGGTGACCGTGTGCTGGCCGAGCGTCTTGATCGTGTCGACCTCGAGTTGCTTGCGGTCGAGCTCGATGTCGGTCTGCTCCTTGACCGCCGCCGCGATGTCGGCCGCGGTGACCGATCCGAACAGCTTGCCCTCCGACCCGGCCTTCGACTCGATCGTGATCACCTTCGGCACGAGCGTGCTGGCGATCGTCGCCGCCGACTCGCGGGCCTGGTTGTCACGCTGGTCGCGGGCCTGGCGCATCCGGCCGGCCTGGTCGAGCGCGCCGTCGGACGCTTTGATCGCGTGTCCCTTCGGAAACAGGAAGTTCCGCGCGTGCCCGGCGGACACCTCGACGATGTCGCCGCGCTTGCCGAGCCCGTCGAGATCGGAGCGGAGGATCACCTTCACGCTCACGCCTCGACCGCCGTCGTCTCGTCGATCGGGGCGTCGGCCGCGGCCTCGCCGGTCGGCTCGGTCGTCTCGTCGTCGGCCAACGTCGGCTCGGCGGCGTCGTTGTTCGACTCGTCGCGGAACGGGCGATCGCCGCGCTCGCCGCGGCCCTCGCCACGGCGGCCGCCGGTGCGGGTCGAGGCGACCCGCTTGGCATACGGGAGCAACGCCATCTCGCGGGCGATCTTCACCGCGTTGGCGACCTCGCGTTGCTGCTGCAGGGTGTTGCCGGCGACCCGCCGGTTGCGGATCTTGGCGCGGTCGCTCATGAAGCGCTGGAGGAGGTCGACGTCCTTGTAGTCGATGAACTCCACCTTGTCGGTGACCAGCACGCTGGTCTTCTTCTTGAACTTGCGGGGGTTGGCCTCCCGCGCGTTCCTCGCCTTGTTCTTCTTACTGGCCATCGTGGTTTCCTTCGGAGATCGGGTTGATCGAGCGGGGGGATCGGGGACTCAGAACGGCTCCTCGTCGCCGTAGACGGCATCGGGCGCGCTGCGGGCCGCGGCCGCGCCGCCACCGCCACCACTCCCGCTGTCGGCGGAATCGCGGCTGATGCGCTCCACTTGGGCCTGGGCCCAACGCAGGCTCGGGCCGAGCTCGTCGGCGACGACCTCCACCACGCTGCGCTTCTCACCCTCGCGGGTCTCGTACTCGCGCTGCTGGAGCCGCCCGGTGACGATGACGCGGTTGCCCTTGTTGAGGCTGGCCGCCGAGTTCTCGCCGAGATCGGCCCAGGCGACGACGTTGAAGAACGACACCTGTTCCTGCCATTCGCCGTTGACCTGGTAGCGGCGGTTGACGGCGAGGCCGAAGCTGGCGACGCCACGACCACCGGTCGTGTACCGCAGCTCGGGGTCGCGGGTCAGGTTGCCGACCAGCGTGACGCTGTTCTCTGATGCCATGTGATTTCCCCTTTGGTGGCAGCTGCGACTCAGGCAGCGATGACTGCCATGCCGCGGCGCTCGGCCTCGGCCTCGGGCAGGCGGATGAGCTTGTGGCGGACGATGTCGTCCGCGAGACGGAGCACGCGCTCGAGCTCGTCGAGCGAGCCGGGCGGGGCGACGATCTCGGCGACCAGGTAGTAGCCGGACGGCTTCTTGTTGATCGGGTAGGCGAACTGCCGCTTGCCCCACCAGTCGATCTTGCCGTGCAGCGAGCCACCGGCGGCGGTGACGCCCTCGGTCACCGTCTTCATCCAGGCCTGGGCCTTGGGGTCATCGACGTCGCCGTCGATGATGACCATCATTTCGTATGCGCGCATGAAGCGGATCTTCTCCCTCCGGATCCCGCTGCGGCAACGCCGTGACGGGAGCCCCTCGCGGGGCAGGGCCAATATGAACCGTTGCACCCTATCGGCGTCGCGTCGAACGCGGAACGGTCACTGTGCGCCGAGCACCGCGAGCTGCGTCGGGAACAGCCGATAGAAGCCGGCGGCGATCTCCTCGGGAGTCCTGCCGTCGAGGAGGTCTCCATCCTGCCGCACACGGTCGGTGATCTTCTCGATCGCCTTCCTCCGCACGGCGGGGTCGCCCGGGTCGACGACGGACGACTCGAGATCGCCGCCGACTCCGATCATGTGCAGCGACACCTCGTCCATCACGGCCCGAGACACCTGCTCGTCGGTAGCGATCGACGATCCTGCAGCCGCCGCTTGCCCGGAGCCGGTGACCTCGCCCTCGTCCACTCTCCCGCCGAGCCGGGAAACAAACCATCGCAGCAGTCTGCGGCGTTGGCCGTCGAGCGCCGAACCCGTCCACGATGCGATCAACTCGACGAGAACGGCGCCCGCGAGCAGCGTGGCGAGATCGACGACCTCGGGAAACCAGGGGCCGTTCGGATCGTCGACCGGTGCTTCGGGCTCGCTGGCGAGCACCGCTTCGATGAGTGGGATCACGTGCTCCTCGTCGGCGAACACCAGCACCGCATCGTCCCCGAAGCGGGATGACAACGGATCGCCGCCCCACGGCGCTCCGAGCAAACCGTCGGACGCGAATGGTCCGGCGGGATCCAACGGCAGAACGGAGGGGGCCGAAGGATTGGCATTCGGGGACAACCGACTCGACCCGGACTCGAGCTCCCCGATCGTTTCGGCGTCCTCCGCATACAACTCCTCGTCGTCGTCGCGACGACCTTCGGGAAATCGGTCCTGTTCCTGCTGGACGCGCAGCGGTTTCGGCTGTGCTTGAGACTGCGAACCGAACCCGAACAGGCCCGTGAGGACACTCCCCAACGCCAGGAATCCGACCCGCCACGTTCGCCTCACCGCGGCCTCACGATCATCGCCAGGTCGACGAACGAGAACTCCGTCCTCGCGGCGCGTCCCACCGTCGACCCGGGGAAGGGCATCGGCGGCCTCCTGCGCATGCGAACCTCCTGCGACTGCATCGCTCGCACAGCCAAGCTACTCGGTGGTGCCGGTCGCCGAGAACGGGTTATCGCCCCAGACCGCGCTGGAGATCATCGTTGGCTTGACGTCGAGCTTCGGGCCGTTCAGCCGGTCGTGCCGACCGCGCACGTGGATGCTTCGGTGCCGGGGAGCACCACCGCGGTCGAGCCCGGGCCGATCGCGAGGTCGCCGAGCCCGCCCTGGAACACCTCGATCGCCAGCTGATACGTGTCGCCGGCCCGGAACCGCGCGCAGTCCTCGGCGGCCGTCGTGCACGGCGCCATGTCGGTCGCCGAGACGAACGCGCCGTCGGGCGCGAACCAGGCGATCGACAGCGGGGACGGGGTGCCGAACATGTAGAACGCGCCGTCGACCGGCCGCGGGAAGACGAAGGCCATCCCCGCCGGCCGGCCGAGGTCGGTGACGCCCATCAGGCCGCGACCGCGCTCGTCGCCGCTGTCGGCGAGCCACATGCACACCTCGCACACCTCGCCGTCGGCCGCGGTGATCCGCACCGTCGCGGTGGTGAAGCCCTGCGGTTGGACGCCGGCGGGCCCGTCGGTCGAGCCGGTTGCCGGATCGGTGGTCCCGATCCCGCCGGCCGCCGACGCGGTCGTGACCGGCGGGATGGTCACCGGCGCGGTGGTCGCCGACCCGCCGGTCCCGGTCTCGGTGGTCCCGATCTCGCCGGTCCCGTTCCCGGTCGGCGCCGGCTCGTCGCGCGCACAGGCGCCGGCGAGGACCAGCGCGGCGAGCAGGATGGCCGGCCCGGCGCGCCGTGCGGTCGGCGGGCCGGTCAGGCTCGCCCACCCACGGGGAGCACCCGCAGCAGGTGGTGCCAGCGGCACTCGGTACACGCCTCGACCACGTACGCGTTGAGCTCCTCGGGGCGGTCGTTGAGCGCCTGCATCTCCTTGGCGGTCGACACGCACCTGCCTTGCGGCGACAGGCCGGTCCCGAAGACGTAGGTGACGAGCCGGAGATCGCTCTCATCGCAAATCGGACACGGCGTCGAGGTCTGCGTGCCGACGTTGCCCGCCGCCCGGATCAACTCGGGGTGCGCGTCGCACACCTGATCGAGCGGGACTCGGCCGCGCCGCACCTGGCTGATCAGCATGCGGCGCGCCAACCGGTGGTCGACGATGCCGCGCGCGCCGTCGGAGCTGCGCAGGGCCCCGACGGTGAAACTCATAGACCACGAGAGTAGTGGCCGCGCCCGCCCGGCGCGTCGCCGCGCGGCGAACGGCGGCGGGCGCCGGTTCGGTCCCCCCTCCCAGCGGCCCGAGCGGGCACACTGGACGCGTGGCCGCCAACATCACCTACGGAGCAGGAATCCCCGGAGACGCCGAGCTGAAGCTCTGCGGCGACGTCGGCGACGGCCGCAGGGCCGTCGAGCTCGGCGTGTCCGAGTGGTGCAACTCGATCGTGTTCGCCGCCGCCGGGGCGAAGGCGATCGCCATCGATCCCGACCCCGCCCGCATCGGCGACCTCCGCGCTCGGGCCGACGCGGCGGAGGTCATCGTCCAGTGCATCGAGGCCGATCTCGCCGACCTCGGCGACATCACGTCTGGCACCTGCGACGTCGTCGTCGCGGCGCAGACGGTCAACGGCGTCGACGACCTCGGCCGGCTGCTGCGCCAGGTGCACCGGATCCTGATCCCGAGCATGCCGTTCGTCATCTCCCTGCCGCACCCGTACGACGCGGTGTCTCCCGAGCACCCCTACGGCAGCAACGCCCGCACGGTCGGCGACTGGTTCACCGCGCTCGGACGGTCCAACTTCCGCGTCGACCAGCTGCGCGAGCTCGGCGTCGGCCCCGGTCAGGCCGTCCCGACCACGTTGATCCTGCGCGCCCGCAAAGAAGGAAGCTGAGCCGAGTCGTCACGCCGAGTCGGGGCCGACGCCCGCTCGCTCCGACTCGGTGATGCGGGCGGTGCGCGGGCGGCCGAACAGGTAGCCCTGGCCGCGGTCGCAGCCGAGACGACGGAGCTGGTTCAGCTGCAGCGCCGTCTCGATGCCCTCGGCGACGACCGTCAACCCGAGCGAGTGGCCGAGGCCGATGACCGCCTCGACGATCGACGTGTCGGCCGACTCCAACCCGAGGCCGAGCACGAACGACCGGTCGATCTTGATCGCCTCGACCGGGAACTGCTTGAGGTACGTGAGCGACGAGTAGCCGGTGCCGAAGTCGTCGACCGACAGGTGCAGCCCGAGCCCGCGCAGCGCCCGCAGCGCCATCGCCGCCGCCTTCGTGTCCTGCATCAGCGTGGTCTCGGTGATCTCCAGCCACAACGAGTCGGCGTCGACGCCGGTCTCGGCGAGCGCCTCGCCGACGACGTCGAGGAACGCGTCGTCGACCAACTGCTTCGTGCTGACGTTGACCGACACGGAGCAGTCGGCGAACGGCAGGCCCCGCGCCCGCCACAGCGCGAGCTGGGAGAGCGCGTCGCGGACGACGCGTTGGCCGAGCTCGACCATCAGCCCGGACACCTCGACGGTCGACATGAACTGGCTCGGCACGAGCAGCCCGCGCTCGGGATGCAGCCACCGCGCCAGCACCTCGAAGCTGACGATGTGCCCGGTCGTGAGGTCGACGATCGGCTGGAAGTAGGGGACGATCTGGCCCCGCTCGAGCCCTCGGCGCAGGTCGGCGCTCGTCTCCAGCGCCTCGACCGAGGCCGTGCGGGTCGCGTCGGTGAAGGCCTCGACCCGATCGCGTCCCGCCGACTTCGCCCGGTACATCGCGGCGTCGGCGTCGCGCAGGAGGTCGTCGGCGGTGAGCCCGGTCGTCGCGTTGACGGCGAAGCCGATGCTGGCGGTCACGACCAGCTCGCGGCCCTCGAGCCGCACGGGGATCTGCGCCGCGGCGCGCAACCGGTCGGCGACCATCGTCGGATCGATGATGCCCTCGGCGCCGTTGACGAACACGACGAACTCGTCGCCGCCGAAGCGGGCGAGCACGTCCCCGTCGCGCATCACGTCGCGGAACCGGCGGGCGACCTGGCGCAGCAGCTCGTCGCCGGCGCGGTGACCGAGGCTGTCGTTGACCACCTTGAAGTTGTCGAGGTCGATGAACAGCACGGCGACCTCGCCGGGGGCGGCGTCGGTCAACAACCGATCGAGCCGCGACACGAGCGCCGACCGGTTCGGCAACTCGGTCAGCTCGTCGTGGGTCGCCGCGTAGCTGAGCCGCTCGGCGACCCGCCGCTGCTCGGTGACGTCCTCGATGTGGGTGATCGCCAGCGAGACACCCTCGTCCTCGGTGAGCGACACGCGCGTCTTGGCCCAGACGTAGCCGCCGTCGCTGCGCCGGTACCGCTGCTCGACCTGCAGCGTCTCGGTGATCCCCAGCTCGAAGCGGGCCCGCTCGGCGGCGCTCGCGCGGAGGTCGTCGGGGTGGGTGAGCCGCTGGATGTTCGTGCCGACCATCGACTCGATCGGCCTGACGAGCATCGCCGCGAGCGAGTCGTTGGCGTCGACGATGCGCCCGTCATCGGTTCGGACGAGCGCCATCCCGGTCGGCGCCGAGTGGAAGGCCTGCTGGAATCGCCGCCGTGCTTGTTCCAGCGCGACCGAGCTCCGCTCGCGGTCGGTCACGTCGCGCAGCAGCACGACCGCGCCCTCGCCCGGCGAGGCGCGATGGAGCGAGGCCTCCACGAGGTGCGGCGCGCCGGCCTTGTCGACCAGCTCGAACACGGCGACGCGATCCCGATCGGCCGGCACCTCGTCGTGCGGGTTGAACCGCCGCCAGGTGTCCTCGATCGAGTCCTTGTCGTCCGCGGCGATCATCCCCAGGAAGGCCCGGCCGACGAGGTCGGGGACGGGGCGACCGGTCAGGTCGGCCGCCTTGCGGTTGGCCGACACGATCACGCCCGCGGCGTCCAGCCCCATCACCGCGTCGGGCAGGTCGTCGAGCAACCCGCGGACGCTGGCCTGGTCGGCCGACAACCGCTCGACCTCGCGGCGCAAGGCGCGCCCGATCGAAAGGGAGCGCAGTCCCACGATGACGAGGCCGGCGGCCGCGGCGGCGGCGAGCGCGACGGCGACGGTCGCCCCGTCGGCGCGGCCGACGCTGGACGAGGCGAGCGCGGCGGCCGCCGCGGCCGCCGCCGCGGCGAGCAACGCCAGTGCCAGCCAGCGGAGGTGGAAGGGTCGGGGCAGGGCCGATCGATCGGGGACCACTCCCGCCGGGGAACTCACCCCATCACGGTATGACGCCGATCCCCGCCCGCCGGGGATGGTGCGTCAGCCCCCGCGCGAGTTCCACCACTCGTCGAGGCGCTTGCGAATCTGCTCGTCGCCGATCAGCCCCTCGTCAAGCCGGACCTCCATGAGGAACTTCATCGCCTCGCCGACGACCCGCCCCGGCTCGACCCCGAGCTGGGCGATCACCTGGTTGCCGTCCAGCTCAGGGCGGAGCGCGGCCAGCTCCTCGGCCGCCGCCAACTCGTCGATCCGCGCCTCGAGCTCGTCCATCCGGCGCGAGAGGCGTTCGGCCTTCCGCGCGTTGCGCGTCGTGCAGTCGCAACGCGTCAGCACGTTCAGCTCCTGGAGCAGGTCGCCGGCGTCGCGCACGTACCGCCGCACCGCCGAGTCGGACCACCCCATCGAGTAGGTGTGGAAGCGCAGGTGCAGCGCGACCAGCTCGGTGATCGCGTCGCGGTCGTCGTTGGAATAGCGCAGCGCCGTGAGCCGTTTGCGGGTGATCCGGGCGCCGACGGCGTCATGGTGGTGAAACGTGGTCCCCTTGCCGGGCTGGTAGCCGCGTGTCCGCGGCTTGCCGACGTCGTGGAAGAGCGCCGCCAGGCGGGTCAGGCGGAAGTCATACGACGGCCGGTCGCCGCTCACGATCCGCGGGTCGTCGCCGGGCGGGCGGACGTTGTCGACGACGGCGAGGGTGTGGGTCAACACGTCCTTGTGGCGATGGATCGGGTCGTGTTCCAACCGCATCGCCGGGAGCTCGGGCAGGAAGTGGTCGGCCAGACCGGTGTCGATCAGGAACCACAGGCCGTCGCCCGGGTGATCGACGACGATCAGCTTGTCGAGCTCGTCTCGGATCCGCTCGGCCGAAACGATCTCCAAGCGCGCCGCCATCTCGCGCACCGCGGCGACCAGCGCGTCGGTCGGGGTGAGCCCCAGGCCGGCGATGAACCGGGCCGCCCGCAGCATCCGCAGCGGGTCGTCGCTGAAGCTCACCTCCGGGCCGAGCGGCGTCCGCAGCGTGCGGGTGGCGAGGTCGGACGCGCCGCCGAACGGATCGACGAGCTCCGGCGCGTCGCCGTCGTCGGTGAGCTCGAGGGCCATCGCGTTGATCGTGAAGTCGCGTCGCGACAGGTCGGCCTCGATCTCGTCGGCGAACACGACGTGCGGCTTGCGCGAGACGTCGGTGTACGCCTCGGCCCGGAACGTCGTGATCTCGTAGGTGCGCGGGGACATCGTGACCGGATCGATTTTGTGGGCGCCGATCGTGCCGAACTTCTCCCCCTGGTTCCACACCGTGTCCGCCCAACCGTCGAGGCAGGCCTTGATCTCGGGCGGGCGGGCGTCGGTGGTCAGGTCGAGGTCGTGGTCGGTCCGTTCGGACGCGACGAGGAGGTCGCGGACGGTCCCGCCGACGACGTACAGCCGGTGACCAGCGGCGCGAAATCGCTCGGCCAGCGGCGCCAGCTCGCGCAACACCTCGTCGAATCGCTTGGGGACCACGGGGCCAGGCTAGGACGGCCAGCCGCCGCGCACCGCAGGCCCGGCACGATTCCAACCGGTGGCGGGCCGCGACGACGGGCCCGATCCCCTAGCGTTCGGCCGGTGAACGACGCCACCGTCGAACGGGCCGCGCGCGCCCGGCTCGCCGCGCGGCCGGGCAACGCGTCGGTCGCGCAGCTCGTGCTGCTCGACCATCACATGATTCCCGACGACGACGACGTCCGGGGCTGGATCGCCGACGCCCGTCGGCGCGGGTTCCGCGCGCTCCGCACCAGCGCGCTGTTCCCCGAGTCCCGGCCGGCGTTCGCCCACGCCGGCTTCACCGCGATCGACCGGCTCGCCCTGCTCGAACTCGAACTCGACGCCGGCGACTCCCGCCGGTCCCGGGGGCCGACGAGAAGGATGCGCGGGCGCGACCTGCCGGGCGCGGCGGCGGTCGACTGCGCCGCGTTCGGCGCGGCGTGGGGCAACGACGACACGGCGCTCGGCGAGATCGGCCCGGCGACGCCCCACCATCGCGCCCGGGCGATCGGTCGGAACCCGATCGCCGGGTTCGCGATCAGCGGGCGGGCCGGGCGCACCGGGTACGTCCAGCGGCTCGCGGTCCACCCCGACCGTCAGGGGGCCGGCCTCGGGCGGGCCCTGCTCGACGACTCCCTCGGCTGGATGGCCCGCCACGGCGTGAACACCGCCCTCGTCAACACCGGGGTCGACAACGAGCGCGCGCTCGCCCTCTACCTCTCCGAGGGGTTCCGCGTGCAACCTGACGAGTTGGTCGTGCTGGAGCGGTCGCTCGACCGATGATCCGCCCGCTCGACGCCGGTCGGCCGCTCGCCGCCGCGCTCGCGGCCGTGCTCGCCGTCGCAGCGGGCGCGCTGACGGTGGGTTCGGCCGCCGGTTCGGCGGCAACCGATTCGGCGCCGCGCGGCGTGGCCCGGCAGCCGAGTGGCCAGATCCGTCTCGAGCTCGTCGACCAGAGGATCGCGTTCGGCGCCGACGGCGACATCCGACTCGTCTACCGCATCGACGGCGACCTGTCCGGCGTCACGGCGCTGGCGCCGCCGGAGTCGACGACGACGACCGCCCCCGAACCGGACCTGCCCGACCCCGACGCGCCGCCGGTGGATGAGCTCAGCGTGATCGTCGTCAACTACGAGCCCCTGTCGCCCGGCGACGACCCGGGGCGCTACGTCGGCCGGGCGGCGCTCACCGCCACCGTGTCCGACCCGATCGACGGCGTCGTCCTGGCCAACGGCCGCGACCTGTTGACCTTCGCCGAGGACGGGACCGTCACGCTCGACGTGACCGCCGGGACCGACAGCGGCGAGAGCGTCGAGGAGCGGCTCAGGTTCGACGAGCCAGGCCTCTACCCGATCATCCTGTCGCTCGTCGTCGGCAACGGCGACGAGCGACAGGTGGTCGCCAGCTACGGCACGATCGTGCAGCGGCTCCCGGGACCGGCCGACGCCGCCCGGTCGAGCCCGCCGATCGACCTGTCCATCGCCGTGGCGATCGACGAGATCGGACCCGAACCGTCCGCCGGCGACCTGGCGGCGGCCCGAAGCGAACTCGACTCGGCGCTGGCCCTGACATCGGCCGTCTCCAGCCCGGTCACGCTCTCGATCCCCCCGCTCGTGCTCGGCGAGGCCGCCGGTCGGGACCGGGCCGCGCTCGCCGAGGCGCTGGCGGGCGACCGCCTGCTGTCGGTTCCGGCGACGCCGCTCAACGTGTCGGCGGCGGCGGCGGCCGGGGTCAGCGGCGCGTTCGCCCGCCAGCTTCGCGAGGGAGAGGATCTGCTCACCGCCGCGGCGCCGGCCAACGTCGCCCGCCGGGACGTGTGGATCGCGACCGAGCCGCTCAGCTCGATGGGCGCCCAGGTCGTGCGCGACCTCGGGTTCCGCTACGTGGTCATGACGCCGACGATGTTCGCCGCGACCGTCGACGCCGAGCTGCCCGCGACCGATCTGTTCGTCGAGATCGTGCTCCCCGACGGCGGCACGCTCCCGCTGCTTGTCGTCGACGCCCTGGGCGCACGGTTGACGACCGAGGCGACCGACGAGATCCTGGCCGACGACAGCGCCGTCGAATGGGCGGTCCAGACGATCGTCGACATGCTCCTCGATCAAGAACGCGACGGCCGCCTCGTCGAGCGCAGCCGGATCCTGTCCGCCCCCGACCTGACCGCCCCCGACCCGCGGCTGATCCGGGCGTTGGAGAAGCTCGTCGAGACGACCCCGAGCATCCGCTTCACCGAGGCGGGCAACCTCCCGGGGGTGACCGACGCCCGCCGCGAGGGTGGAGACGACGTCGGCGTCCGCCTCCCCGACGCGGTGGGGACCGACCTCTCGGCGCGCCTGGAGCGGCTCGACACCGCGGCGGTCGCCATGCTGAGCGCCGGATCGATGCTGCCCGCCGACGACCCCCGCCCGACCGAGTGGGCGACGCGGATCTCCGAACTCGTCTCGACCGGTTACCGCGACGGCGACGTCGAGGCGACCATCGCCGCGCTGCTCGCCGAGGCCGAGCGGCTCAAGGGCAGCGTCGTCCCGCCGGAGCCGTTCACGTTCACGCTGACCGGTCGCTCCGGCGACATCGACCTCCGGCTGAGCAACACCGCCGACGAGCCGCTGACCGTGCTGGTCCGCCTCTCGTCGCCGAAGCTGTCGTTCCCGGAGGGCGAGCAACTGGTCGAGCTCCGACCGAACGAGCAGACCCTGGTCGCCGTACCGGTCCGCGCCCGCACGAACGGAACCTCGGCGGTCCGCGTCGAGATCCTCACGCCGGCCGGCGAGGCGATTCGCGAGCCGGTCGTGCTCACCTCACGCGTGAACGCGCTCACCGGCTTCGGCCAGGTGTTGACCGGTGGACTCGTCCTGGTGCTGCTGACGTGGTGGTTCAGCCACTGGCGGGCACGGCGTCGCGCGGCCACCGCGTCGCTGGCGGGCGAGGTGATGGAGCGCCATCCGAGCAACGGCAAGTAGTATCTGGTCCCCGTGAACGCTCCCGCCCAAACCGTCCGCATCGTCACCGACAGCTCGTCTGACCTCCCCGCCCACATCGCGGAGGGGTTGGGCATCGCGATCGTCCCGCTCAGCATCCGCTTCGGCGACGAGGAGTTCATCGACCGGGAGGAGCTGACGACCGCCGAGTTCTGGACCCGCTGCGTCAACTCGCCCACGCTCCCCGAGACCGCGGCGCCCGCTCCCGGCCAGTTCGAGACCGCCTACCGCAACCTGGCGGCGGAGGGCGCGACCGGCGTCGTCGTGCTCTGCCTTTCCGCCGCGCTGTCTGCCACGATGCAGAGCGCCGACCTCGCCGCCCGCTCGGTCGCCGACGACATCGACGTGCGCGTGATCGACAGCCGGACGCTGACGATGGGGCTCGGCACGATCGTCCTCGCCTGCGCCCAGGCCGCGCGCGACGGCGCGACGCTCGACGAGGTCGAGGCCCTCGGCAAGAGCCTCGCCGACCGGACCCGGGTGTTCGGCGCGCTCGACACGCTCGAGAACCTGAAGAAGGGCGGCCGGGTCGGCAACGCCAAGGCGCTGCTGGCGACGGCGCTGTCGATCAAGCCGATCATCGAGGTCAGGGGCGGCAAGGTCGAAGAGGCCGGCAAGCAGCGCACCCGGTCCAAGGCGCTGGCGTTCCTCGTCGACAAGGTGAAGAGTTACGACGGGCGGATCGAGAACCTCGCCGTGCTCCACGCCGACTGCAGCGACGTCGACCTGTTCGTCGAGATGCTCGGCCCGCATTACGCCGGCGAGATCGTCGTCGGCGAGATCGGCCCGGTCATCGGCACGCACGGCGGGCGCGGCACGATCGGCGTCGCCTTCCACGAGATCGTCTGACCTCGGCGCGCCCGCGCGACGACCTCCACGGCGCGTCGCCCGTCATTGCCCTGTCTGACGATCCGCCCGCAACTAGCGTCTCTCTCGACCATGTCCGCCGCGGCCCCGCCCCCTGCTTCGACTGTCATCGCCGGCCGATACGAGCTCCAGCGACGGCTCGCGCAGGGCGGCATGGCCGAGGTCTGGCTTGCGGTCGACCTGACGCTCGACCGCAAGGTCGCCGTCAAGTGGCTCAAGCCGATGCTGGCGACCGACGAGGTCGTGGCCGAGCGCTTCCGGCGCGAGGCGGTCGCCGCGGCGAGCCTCAGCCACCCGAACATCGTCGCCGTGCACGACGTGTTCGAGCAGGAGGGTCGCCAGGCGGTCGTGATGCAGCTCGTCGACGGCAAGAGCCTGCGCCAGCTCCTCGACACCCAGAAGCGCCTGAGCCCCGAGCTCACCTGCCACATCGGCGCCTGCGTCGCCGAGGCCCTCGACCACGCCCACCATTCGGGGTTCGTCCACCGCGACGTCAAACCGGGCAACATCATGATCACGCCCGACGGCCGCGTGCTGCTGACCGACTTCGGCATCGCCAAGGGCCTCCACGGGGCCGACGAGGACCTGACGAGCGACAACATCATGATGGGGACGGCGAAGTACCTGTCGCCGGAGCAGGTGCGGGGCAAGAAGCTCGACGGCCGAGCCGATCTGTACTCGCTCGGTCTGGTCCTCTACGAATGTCTCGCGGGCCGGGTGCCGTTCCTCGGCGAGACCGACGCCGACACCGCGCTCGCCCGGCTCCAGCGCGACCCGACCGACCTGACCCGGCTGCGGGCCACGCTCCCGAGCGGTCTCGTGCTCGTGATCCACCAGTTGCTGGCCCGCAATCCGGTGCATCGACCGGCAACCGGGTCGGAGTTGGCGACTGCGCTCAAGCGCGCCGCCGACGAGGATCCCCCCGAGGTCGACGAGACCCCCTACGAGCGCTCGCCGGTCGCGCCGTTCCCGGCCGGCAAGCTCGTCCGCGCCCCGTCCGACTATCGCGGACGGGCCACCGACCGCCATCGCGCCGTACGGCCGCCGGCCCACCCGTCGATGACGCCGGCCTCGCCGCGCCGCCCGCGGGCGCCGCGCCACGGCATCCCCGGCGAGCCGATCCACTCGGGGCCGACGGCGACGACCGTCGCCGAACCCCAGCAGCCCGCGCGCGATCCGACGCCGAACGCCGGCGTGTCGAGGGGCGCCCCGGCCCGCGGGCTCGATGACAACCTGCGATCGTCGGCGACCGTCGTCGGCGGGCTGCTGCTCATCGGGTTGGTGGTCGCCGCGATCCTGTGGACGACGCTCGAGTTCGGCGGCGGCGATCCCGTGTCGACCACCACCGTGCTGCCGGGCGGCGCGGCCGGGGCGGTCGTGCCCGCCGATCCGGAGGCCGCGCCGGCGCCCGCCGATCCGGACGCGGCGCAGGCCGGCGCCCCGCCGGCCGCCGCCCCGCCGGTCGCCGGCGACGCCCCGACCACGATCACCGGCATCACCGCCTTCGATCCCGACGGCGACTCGGTCGAGAACGACGAGCTGGCCGGGTCGGCGCTCGCCGACGGCGACCCGTCGACGAACTGGCGCACGCTCTGCTACTCCTCCCAGTTCATGGGCGGCAAGCGGGGTGTCGGGCTGATCGTCACGCTCGACGCCGCCGGACTGGCCCGGCTGTCGGTCGACGTCGGTCACGCGCCGTACCAGGTCCAGTTCTACGCCAGTGACTTCGACGGCGCGCCGCCGACGATCGACGCGTGGGGGGCGCCGCTCGGGGCGACCGCCTTCGCCACCGAGCCGGGCACCGTCGTGTCCGACATCCCGCCGCGGCCGACCAAGTACCTGCTCGTGCTCGTCAGCGAGATCGGACCCGATGCCGGCTGCACCGACTCCAACCCGTATCGCGGCACGATCGGCGAGATCCGCCTCGTGAGCTGATCGATCGCCGGCGGTCCGGCGCCGGCCGACGTCGACGACATCCGTTCAGGTCGATCGGGGACTCATTACGCTCACCGTCATCGCTGCACAACTCGACGACGCTGACCTGGTCGCCGCCGCCCAGGGCGGCGACCGTGCCGCGCTCGACCAGCTCCTCCGTCGGCACTACGACAAGATCCACGCGGTGTGCCGACGGGTGGCCGGCGGCACGCGCGACGCCGACGACGCGTGCCAGGAGGCCCTGATCAAGATCACCCGCAGCCTGCCGCGCTTCGACGGTCGGAGCTCGTTCGCCACGTGGGCGTACCGCATCGCCACCAACGCCTCGCTCGACGAGCTGCGCAAGCGGAAGCGACGGCCGCTGCTGCTCTCCGTCGACGACGACGGGACGCAGGCGGAGCCCGTCGACCCGCTCGCCGATCGAACCGTGTCCTCGATCGACGACCGCCTGGCGATCGACGAAGCGCTCGCGGAACTGCCCGACGACTACCGCTCGGCCGTCGTGTTGCGCGACGTGATCGACCTCGACTACGCAGAGATCGCCGAGGTGCTGGGGATCCCGGTCGGCACCGTCAAGTCACGCATCGCGCGCGGTCGGTCGATCCTGGTGAAGCGGCTCAGGCTCGACGACCTACCGGAGCTTCCCGAGAATCCCGGGACGGGTGGGAACCACGACGACGACTCCGAACGTCCAAATGAACTGACATGAACGACGACCTCGAACTCCTGGCGAGCGCGTATCTCGACGGCGACGTGACGCCCGACGAGCGGGCCCAGGTCGAAGCCGATCCCGAGCTGGCGATCGAGGTCGAGCGGCTGCGCCAGGTCAGGGCGCTGCTCGCCGCCGAGGCGCCGACCACGATCTCGACGCGTGAGCGGCACCTCGCGGCCGCGCTCGACGCCTGGGACCGACTGCCCGAGACCGAGCGCACCGGCGCCGGCGGAGACATCACCCCGGCCGGCCTGGTCGCCGCGCCCCGGCCGGCGTCGCTCGACGCCCGCCGCCAGGCGCGCCGTCGCACCTGGATCCTGTCGGCGGCGGCCGGCCTCGTGGTCGTGCTCGGCGGTGGGATCGTGCTGAACAGCCTCGGCACCGGTTCCAGCGACGACTCCGCGAGCGAGGCGCCGCTCGGGGCGTCGACCGACGCGCGGGCCGACGACGAGTTCGGCGTGCTCGAGGAGCGGGCGCTGCAGGTCGAAGGCGACGTCGCCGAGGAGGTCGCCCAGGACGCCGCGCCGGACCTCGCGGTGGCCGAAGCCGACGAGCCGATCGGCGGCGCCGAGGCCCCACCGCCCGAGGAGGACCTCGCCAACCTCACCAGCCTGGACGACCTCGCCGCGTTCGCGGCGAGCGCGCTCGACGCCACCACGTCGCAGGTGGACGCGCCGGCGTCGACCGACGCCCCTTCCGCCGGCGGATCGGACGCGGCGGGCTTCGACATCCGGAAATGCCCCGGCGTCGACACGGTCGTCGGGCCGGCCAGCTACAACGGCGTGCTCGTGATCGTCGGTATCGCCGAGGGCCGCACCGAGGCCGTGGCCCACACCCCGGACGACTGCGGCGAGATCGCCCGCGCCCGGCTGCCCTGACGGGCTGGCCGGACCGGTGACACGGCGGCTCAGCGCCGCTCGCGCCGCCAGACGACGCGCAGCCCGCTCCACGTGTCGTCGATCGCGCAGACCTTGTTGTCGACCAGGCCCATCGGCAGCGCGACGTCGCGGACGACATCTTCGGTCATGTCGGTCGGAACGCCCGACGCCCGTTTCGGCCAGGCCACCCAGATCGCCCCCGCGGGAAACACGGCGCGTCCCGCGGCTTTGATCCTTCGTTCGAGCGCGCGCCGCGACATGGTGAACAGCAGTACGACGTCGGCCCGCCCGCGCAGCGACGTGCGGAACTCCACGCCGTCGGGAAGTGGTTCGAGCAGGGCCCGGAACCCGTCGGGCTCGTCGATGGTCGCAACCCGCTGTTCGGGCTCGACCCCGAGCTTCTGCGCCAAGGGCGTCCCCGAGTACCCGGCGGCCATCGGGCCATGATGCCCCATCGAGCGGGGCTACGTTGGCGTCAGTGCCGCTCGACCTCGACTACGTGCGTTCCCACTTCCCGGCGTTCGCCTCGCCGCTCAACGCCGGCCAGTCGTTCTTCGAGAACGCGGGCGGCTCGTTCGCCTGCCGGCAGACGATCGACGCGCTGCACGGGTTCTACACCGACACGAAGGTCCAGCCCTACGCCGACTTCGGGTCGTCGCGGCTCGGTGGCGAGGCGATGGACCGCTCGCGGCGGCGGTGGGCCGAGGCGCTCGGCGTGGCGCCCAGGGAAGTCGTGTTCGGACCGTCGACCTCGATGAACACCTACGTGCTCGCCATCGCCTTCGGCGCGCTGATCGGCCCCGGTGACGAGGTGATCGTGACGAACCAAGACCACGAGGCCAACACCGGCGCCGTCCGGCGGATGGCCGAGCGCGTCGGGGCGACGCTCGTCGAGTGGCGGATGGACCCCGCCACCGGCGCGCTCGACGTCGACGCGCTCGCCGCGCTGGTCGGCCCGCGCACGCGGCTGCTCACGATGCCGCACTCGTCGAACATCGTCGGACAGGAGAACGACGTCACCCGCGCCTGCGCCATCGCTCACTCGGTGGGGGCCCGCGTGGTCGTCGACGCGGTGTCGTACGCCCCGCACACGATCGCCGACGTCTCCGCGCTCGACGCCGACGTCTACCTGTTCAGCCTGTACAAGACGTATTCGGTGCACCAAGGTTTGATGGTGGTGCGCAACGGTCTGCTCGAGGAGCTCCCCAACCAGAGCCACTTCTTCAACGCCGCGGTGGCCGACAAGCGCCTCAACCCGGCCGGCCCGGACCACGCCCAGGTCGCGGCGTCCGGCGCCGTCCTCGACTACATCGAGGCGCTCGACGCGCACGGCGGCGCGGCGCCGGGCGACGGCCTGCGGACGATCGTCGAGCGCGTGTCGGCGCGGTGGCGCGAACACGAGGACGCACTCACCGCACCGCTGCTCGACGCGCTCGCCGACCGCGACGACGTCCGCCTCATCGGGCCGCACACGCTCGACGCCGGAAGCGGCCACCGCTGTCCGACGGTCGCGTTCTCCCCCCGGGCCGCCGAGCCGGCGGCGGTGGCGCGCGAGCTGGTCGCCCGCGGCGTGCAGACCAGCTCGGGCCACTACTACGCCTACCGCGTCCTCGCCGGTCTCGACCTCGACCCCGAGCGCGGGGTGGTCCGCCTGTCGTCGGTGCACTACACGTCGCCCGCCGACATCGAGCGCGCGGTCGGGGCGCTCGACGAGGTGCTGGCGTGAGCGACCCGGACGCGCCGGGCCCGTTGCTGGCGAGTGGGCGATCGGCCGACATCTACGACATCGGCGACGGCAAGGTGCTCCGGCGCTTCCGGTCGGGCCACGACGACCTCGACATCGAGGTGCGGGTGATGCGGCTCGTCGCGTCGCACGGGTTCCCCGTGCCCGAGGTCTACTCCGCCGAGGGGCGGGACATGGTGATGTCACGGGTCGACGGTCAGACGATGTTGGAGGACCTGGGGAACCGGCCGACGTCGCTGCTCGCCCACGCCCGCCGGCTGGCCAAGCTCCAGCGACAGCTCGCCGAGATCGCCGCGCCGGATTGGCTGATGGCGCCCGGTTGGACGCCCGACCCGACCGGCGACCGCGTCCTGCACCTCGACCTGCACCCGATGAACGTGCTGCTGTCGCCCGACGGCCCCGTCGTGATCGACTGGACCAACGCCGCCGCCGGCCCGCCGGGGTTCGACGCCGCGATCAGCTACGTCGCGATGTCGACCTACGACCTCGAGGGGCCGCGCGATCGGATCGCGCAGAAGGTGATCGTCGAGGCGTTCCGCCGCTTCCGCGGCCGGGCGTTGGTCGACGCGTTCCTCGGCCCGGCGTGCGACCACCGGCTCGCCGACCCCAACCTCACGCCGGGCGAGCGCGTCGCGGTGGGCGAGCTGCGCGCGCGGCTCCAGCCGTAGGTCGTTCCGATCGAGCCGAGCGGCGCCGCCTCGGCGGCGGGGCTCACGACGGTGCGGCCGCGGTCGTCGTCGGCGAGAGCGCGACCGTCGATTGAGCGGGCGCCGTTGTGGTCGTCGTCGCGGTGGTGGCGGCAGGGCTCGCGGTCGTCGACGGGGACGTCGACGGGGACGTCGACGGCGTCGGCGCCGCGGTCGTCGCCGGTGGCGTGGCCGGTGGCGTGGTCGTCGTGGTGGTGGTGGTCGTCGTGGTGGTCGTCGTCGTGGTGGAGGTCGTGCTCGGCGGAACCCAGTCCGGGTCGGGGTAGTCGAAGATCATCGGCTGTGCCCCGTAGACCTCGGGTTCCTCCACACCGTCGAAGACGTAGACCGCGTCGCCGATCGAGACGATGTCCTGGAGGTACTCCGCGATGTGCATCGGGAACCTGACACACCCGCGCGACGCCGGGTGGTCGGGCACGTTCCCCGCGCCATGGATCGCGATGCCGAAGTTGAAGTAGACCGGGTTGTACAGACGACCGAGCTTGGCCTTGCGCCACCCCTCGACCTTGCGCTCGAAGTGGTAGACCCCGCCCGGCGTGATCGACTGTCCGCAGATCCCGACGACCGAGGTGGTGCCGTCGTCGTTGTCGATTTCGACCTCGTCGCACCAGGTGACGCCCTCACCGCTCGAGACGTGGCTGATCACCCGCACCGCCCCGGACTCGAAGATCACGGCGACCTGCTCGGGAAGGTAGACCTCCAGATGCGTGCCACCGGGTGTCCGGCGCGGGCCGACGCCGAGCGGCTCGTTCATGCGGCGCCAGATCTCGGGCGTCACGACGCCTCGCATCTGCTCGCGCGGCGTGCCGAGCACGAGCTTCTCGTACGCCCACACGGAGCGGATCGTGGCGCCGCCGAAGATGCCGTCGATCGGGCCCGGGTCGAATCCGGCGCCGGCCAGGAGCGCCTGCATCGCCTGGACCTCTGCGCCGGCCATCCCCTTCGCCAGGTCGTGATCGAGTTCGGGGGTCGGCGCCGCGTCGGGAACCGACGCGACCGTGGTGCTCGAGGACGGCGGCACGACGTCGGCGCCGACGCTGGCCGATGGGGGCGGCGTCGACTCGGCGCCGCTCCCGCCGCCGTCGCCCCGCTTCGTGGACGTGGCCCAGAACCCGACCGTGCCGACGACCGCCGCACCCGCGAGCAGCAGTTGACGTCGGCTGAGCGGTGACTCGGGCGGCTCGTGGCCGCGATGCGTTCGCCAGCCGCGGTCCAGGTCGTCCACGAAGGATGATACTACGGGATGTAGTACCTCGCGATCGCCGCCAGGCCTCCGGTTTTCGAGGAGTTTCGAGAGCGTCGCTCGGCCGGCCGCGTCACGTCGGCACGTCGGTCGGGGTCGGTTCCCCGGGTGGATTCCTCGTTCCGAGGATCGCCGCCGCGAGCGCCGTGCTGATCGGTACGGAGGAGACGAGACCGATCGAGCCGACCAGCGCCCGCACGATCTCGACGGCGACGACTTCCCGCGTGGCGACCGACGTCACCGACTGGCCGGCCTCCCGGAACAGCAGCAGCAGTGGGAGCGCCGCCCCGGCGTAGGCGAGAAACAGGGTGTTCACGGTGGACGAGATGTGGTCGCGCCCGATGCGCACCGCCCGCCGGTAGAGGTCCGCGAAGTCGGAGTCGGGACGCGCCCGCTTCAGCTCCCAGACGGCGGAGATCTGGGTGACGGTGACGTCGTCGAGCACACCGAGCGAGCCGATCACGATGCCGGCCAACAACAACCCCCGGGGATCGATGTCGCTCTGCAGCGCCCCGAGGAAGCCGATCGTCTCATCGGCGAGGCCGGTCAGGTTCGAGGTGACGACGAACAGCCACGCCAACAGCGCGGTGATCCCGAGGGCGGCGAAGGAGGAGAGCAGCGCCGCCGCGGTGGCGAGGTTGAACCCGTGAGCCAGGAACAGCGCGATGAACGCGATCAGGCCCGCCGCGACGAGCGCGACCGTGACCGCGTCGGACCCCGCCAGCAGGGCCGGCAACAAGAACACGACGATGATGAAGAGACTTGCGGCGAGCCCGGCGAGCGCGCCCAGCCCGCGCCAGCCGCCGAGCACGACGATCGCGGTGACGAACAGCAGCAACAGCAGGCTGAGCGGCGTCGAACGCTCGAAGTCGTAGAAGATGATCTGCTGCGAACCGTCGGCGAGGACGTTGATGTCGACGAGGATCGTGTCGCCGTCGCGAATCGGGCTCTCCAGCGGCTGCTGGAAGACCAACCGCTCCCCGTCGTACTCGCCTTCCGACGGGATGATCTCGAAGTTCCAGCATCCCAGCAACGGGTCGAAGCTGCACGGCACGAAGTCGGCGTCGTTGACCTGGGCCCGGATCGGATCGCCGATGAGCCCGAGCGGGTCGACCGATCGATCCGACGACGACGGCCACAACAGCACGAGACCGAGGAGCACCACCGCGCCACAGACCGCAACGCCGGCCCACACCCAGCGATGCACCGATGACGGGATGAGCACGACGTCGTCGTCCGCGTCCGAGCGGTGGGTGTGGGCCATGGGTGCTCCGATCCGATCCGAATCCCGGTGGTTGCCCGATGAGTAGGCGACGCCCTCACGGGGCGAGTTCGAGCGCGAACAGCGCGGTGTGATGAAGCTGAGAGCCGGCCAGTGCGACGGTGGTCGCGATGAGGAGGAAGGGGTGCGCCCGGATCCCGATGGTCGACGGGCGAGCCGGTTGGAGCAGTGCCTCGGCCCGGGCGGCGACACCGTGCGAGGCGACGCCCAGGACGAAACGAGGGGTGGTCGCCGTCGCCAGCGCGACCTTCGCGATGGTGCGTGCCGCCGCCGGCCGCTCGACGCCGGTCTCGACGACCGCGTCCTCGTCCGCCCACCGCTCGAGGTAGTACCCGAGGCGCGTCCCGACCGGGCGAACCACTGGCAGGAATGCCACCGTCACGAGCGACAGGAGCAGCAGTCGGTCGTGACGGTGCCGTGCGTGCGCCCGCTCATGGGCGACGACCAGGTCGAACTCGTCGTCGTCGAGCGACTGGCGTAGCCCCCGCGACACGGCGATCGTCGCGGCCGGACCGGGCAGGGTGTAGGCGAACACCTCGTCGCTGTCGACCAGCTCGATCGGGCAGGTGTCCGCGCATCGCAAGCGGCGATGCAAGCGGAGCACCCGCGCCGCGCGTGCGGTTCCGATCACGGCCGCGAGCAACGACGTGACGCCGATGATCGCGCCGACCACGCGGTGCTCGGGCAGCAGATGGTGCGACCAATCGAGCACGGCGCTGTGGAACCCGACGTGGGCGAGACCGCTCAACCCCATCAGCCACAGCGTCGGGACGGCCGCCACCAGCAGCGACCCGAGCATGATCGCGCTACACCGCGCGGCGGGCGCCGGGCGGACCCGATCGAGCAGCGGGCCGCCCAGCAGCGCGACGCCCAGGGTGACCAGCAACGGAAATGCGACGAAGTCGGTCATTGGTCTCTGAGCAGTTCGGCCAGACGCGCCGCGTCGTCGGGGTCCAACGCATTGGCGAACCCCGCCAACGCGGAGGCTCGATCGGATGCCGCGTCGAGCAGGGAGTGGATCCGGCGCGCCGTCAGCTCGGCCTCGCTGGCCGAGGCGGCGTACAGGAACGTGCGCCCGCTGCGCTCGCGGGTCGCGAGCCCTTTGTCGCACAGCCGGCCGAGGATCGTGGCGATGCTCGTGTACGCGAGGTCGGTGCTCAGCTGGTCGATGACGTCGGCGGGCGACGCCGGCCGGTCGAGGTCCCACAGGGCTCGGAGGACATCGGTTTCGAGGGCGCCGTCGGGCCGTCGCGTCATGAGCGGTTCGCCACGGCCCGTTGGATCGGGGCGATCGCGTTACCGCGTCGACGACGTCGGTGGCATCGATGATGTCGATGACGTTGCAAGTACGACATGAAGTCGTAACATAGCGGATCGTGCCCGCGACCCCCCACATCTCCGACGCGCCGCGGCGCACGCCGCGGTTCCGGCGGTGGGGCACCCTCGGCTTCATCGCCTCCTTGCTGCTGATCGTCGTGCCCGGCGCGCCCGTCAACGCGCACACGGGGTTCGGGTCGTCCTTGCCGGCCGAGGGCGACATCGTCGAGACGCCGGTCGACCTGGTGACCATCGTGTTCACCGGGGAGGCCACGCCGGTCGGTGACCGTTTCGTCGCGCGCGACGCGACCGGCGCCATCCGCACCCCGGTCTCGGTCTCCACGGTCGACAACAAGGTCTTCTCGGTCAGGTTCGACCCACCGCTGGCCGGCGGTCAGATCGGCGTCCGGTGGAATGTCCAGGCCGCCGACGCGCATCCGATCGAGGGCGCGTTCTCGTTCACTGTCACCGCACCGGCCCCGACGACGGTCCCGGCGATCGCCGCCGGCGCGGAGGCGACGACACCGCCTGACGAGGCGGGCGGCACACAAGGTCAGGCGCCGGCTGCGGTCGCGTCGCTCGATGACTTCCTGGCGGTCGACAACTCGCGGCCGGGCGAGACCACCTCGACGATCGGTCGGCTGATCGGGTTCACGGGCGTCGCACTCGGGCTGGGTGTCCTGGCGTTCGCCGCCACGACGCTGCGCGGCACCCGGTCGGAGATCAGGGGGATCCTTCGGGCGGCCCGTGCGCTGGGCGTGATGGTCGCCGTCGGCGCGGCGGTCGAGTACGTCGGTCTGACGCGCCTGGCCGGCAGCTCGCTGAACTCGTTCTGGACGACCTCGCCGGGATTCGCGACCGTCCTGCGCATCGGCGGCGGCCTGGCGCTGGCCGCCGGTCTCGCCGAAGCCGTCCACCACGCTGGGGCCCGCGGCGGCGGGCAACGGCTGTCGGTCGCCCACTCACTGTCGGCGGCGGTCCTCGAAACGCCGGGGCGCACCGGCCCGCAGCGGACCACGTCGCCCGTCGTGCGATGGAAACTCGACGCCCGCTCGTGGCCGGCACTGCTCGCGGTCGCGCTGATCGTCATGTCGTTCTGGTTCGACGGGCACACGGTCAGCAAGGGCATTCGCCCGGTGCACGCCATCGTGAACAGCGTCCATGTCCTCGCCGGGTCGGTGTGGGTCGGGGGCGTCGTGGCGATGGCCGTCGTCGTCTGGTCGCGGTTCCGCGCCCGACGTCCAGTCCGGGCGATGGAGTTGGTCGTGCGGTTCTCGACGGTCGCCACGATCGCGCTCGCCGCCGTCGTGCTGGCCGGCGGCGCGATGGCGGTGCTGGTGCTCGACTCGTTCGGCGAGCTGACCGGGACCGAATGGGGCCAGATCCTGCTCCTCAAGACCGGCGCCGTCGGACTGGCGATGCTCGGCGGCGCGTACAACCACTTCCGCCTGCTCCCGGCGCTGGAGGCCGACCCCGATTCTCCGGAACTGCACGCCGAGTTGCGCTCGATCGTGACCGCCGAGGCGATCATGCTGACCTTCGTCGTCGTCGTGACCGCCTGGCTCGTCGCGGCCGCCTCCTAGTGCCGTGACCGTGAGCGTTCGGGGTGTCGACGTCGAGTCGAGTTCGTCGGTCGCAAGGCGCGGCGACGACTGCGCAGCCTTGCCCTGCGGTGAGGAGCGGCAACGCAGCGAGCGGCGAACTCGGCCGGCGGAACACCGCAAACGTTTGCGGTCAGG